>DASVEW010000001.1:0-29975 GCA_036380355.1 Gaiellaceae bacterium
TACTGCTGGCTACGCGACTCCGTGCTCGCACTGGAGGCGCTACTCGCCAGCGGCTACACGGAGGAGGCGCTCGGCTTCCGCGACTACCTGCTTCGGGTCGGCACGGGCGACCCGACGAAGATCCAGATCATGTACGGAATCAGTGGCGAGCGGCGCCTGACCGAGTTCGAGCTGGAGGAGCTCCCCGGGTACGAGGGCTCGAAACCGGTCCGCATCGGCAACGCCGCTTCCGAACAGTTCCAGCTCGACGTCTACGGCGAGGTCCTCGGAGTCGCGTTCCTCGGCGCGACGGTCATCGGCAGGATCGAGGAGCGATTCTGGCCTCGTTGGCGTACGGTCGTCGACCACGTCGAGACGATCTGGCGTGAGCCCGACGACGGCATCTGGGAAACACGCGGACCGCGTCGCCACTTCACGCACTCCAAGGTCATGGCCTGGGTCGTGTTCGACCGTGCGGTTCGACTCTGCGAGCAGTTCGGTTTGGAAGCACCGCTGGACCGCTGGAAGCAGACTCGCGACGAGATCCACCGGGAGGTCTGCGAGCAGGGCTACGACCGCGAGCGGCGCACCTTCACCCAGTACTACGGATCCAAGGAGCTCGACGCGAGCGTCCTCACCATCCCGCTCGTCGGGTTCCTGCCCGGCACCGACGAGCGGGTCACCGGCACGATCGACGCGATCTCGCGCGACCTCGGCCGAGACGGCTTCGTCTCTCGCTACTCGACCGCCGACACCGACGACGGGCTGTCCGGCGACGAAGGACAGTTCCTCGCCTGCTCGTTCTGGCTGGTCAGCGCGCTCGCGCTCAACGGCCGCGTCGAGGAGGCTCGTGCCCTGTTCGAGCGGCTCATCGGCCTGACCAACGATCTCGGCCTGCTGGCCGAAGAGTACGACGTGAAACGGCAGCGACAGGTCGGCAACTTCCCACAGGCGTTCAGCCATCTCACCCTGATAGGCGCGGCGGCCGCTATTGCGGCAGCGGACGCCAAGGGTGCAGCCGAACCGGGTGACTGAGCAGCCGCCACCGCAGAGTCAGGCCGCGATTCCGGAGCTCGTGGGCGCCGCCAGGGTGAAGTTCCTCCTCCCCCTCGCTCTTGCGCAATTCATCTGCAGCTTCGCGGGCTCGAACATGAACGTGATGATCAACGACATCAGCGAGGACCTGGACACGAACGTTCAGGGTGTGCAGCTCGCGATCACGCTGTTCTTGCTGATCATGGCGATCCTCATGATCCCCGGCAGCAAGTTGACGGACCGCTGGGGCCGCAAGCGGTGCTTCATTGGTGGGCTCACGCTGTACGGAATCGGCGCCCTCTTGAGCGCGGTTTCTCCCGGTCTCGGCGTGCTGATCATCGGCAACTCGGTCCTCGAAGGGGTCGGCACGGCACTGTTGATCCCGCCCGTCTACATCCTCACGACGATGGCATTCCGCGATCTGACGTCCCGCGCCCGCGCGTTCGGCGTGATCAGCGGGTTGGGAGGCATCGGCGCCGCGGCAGGACCATTGATCGGAGGTCTCATCACCACGGGCATCAGTTGGCGGGCAGCGTTCATCTTCCAGGCCTTGGTCGTCGCGACGATCATCGTGCTGAGCCGCCGGATGGTCGATCCCGTGCCGCCGGACCCAACGCGGCCGTTCGACCTGGTCGGAGCGATTCTGTCCGCGGCCGGCATGTTCTTCGTGGTGCTCGGGATTCTGCAGGCGGACAGCAACAAGGCCCTCACGGTCGTGCTCATGGCGATCGGCGCCGTGCTCTTGTTGGCGTTCTTCCTCTACATCCGCTCTCGTGAGCGAGCGGGGAAGGAGCCGCTGTTGTCCACCGGCTTGTTCCGGAACCGCGTATCGAACCTCGGCCTTGTCACCCAGAACATCCAGTGGCTGCTCCTCATGGGAGTGTCGTTCGTCGTTGCGGTCTACCTCCAGACCGTTCGCGGCTACAACGCGATCGAGACCGGCGTCATCTTCACGGCGGCAACGCTCGGCGTTCTGCTGACGTCGTTCGGTGCGGAGCGATTCGCCAAGAGGCGCACGCAGAAGACCTTGATCGTGGCGGGCTTCGTCATAACGGTGGCCGGCATCGGACTCTTGCTCGGGTTGGTCAGGGCCTGGGACAACGTCCTTGCTTTCGTGCCCGGGCTGTTCCTGGTCGGCTCGGGTCTGGGAATCATGCTGACCCCTTCGGTGAACCTCGTGCAGTCCAGCTTCCCCGAGGAGCAGCAGGGTGAGATCTCGGGCCTGTCGCGGAGCGTGTCCAACCTCGGCTCGTCCTTCGGCACCGCGATCGCCGGCACGATCCTGGTGTCGAGCCTCGCGACCGGGAACCGCTCGTACGCACTGGCGATGGTCGCCCTGATGGTGGTCGGGCTCATGGGTCTCGCGGCGGCGATGTTCCTTCCCGCCAAGGTCGAGCGGCCGGAGGGGGTCGATCTCTCACCACGTCCTGCCCCCGAACTCAGATCGTGAGTCATTCCCCGGCCCTCGCGGGATCCCACGAGTTGCTCTGAAGCCGAAAATTCCTGCTCAGGGCTACTTCGTACCACGCCATGTAGCGCGTTTTCGCTGCGCTACGCCCTGCGCTCCGCGCGCCGGAAGAGCAGGCTGAACACCACGACCTCGAGGAAGACCGTGACGATCGCGAGGACGATCGCGGCCCAGATCGCCGTCCACCAGAAGTCGTCGATCGTGAGCGAGTCCGAGAGCGCGTCCGTCACGGCGAGCAGGACCGCGCTCAGGAGGAGCGAGAGCAGGCCCATGAGCAGCATCGATTGCGGCGCGCGACCGATTCGAAGCAGCAGCGCGCCCGCGATCGCGTTGACGATGCCGAACAGCGCCGAGACCCACAGGTAGGACCAGACGCCGCCGGACACGTCCATGCCCGGAAGCAGCCAGCTGGTGATCGCAAACGCGACGGCGAGGATCACCCAGCCGATGAGCAGCGCGAGCACGAACGGCGACGATACCTCTCCGGCCGGACGGGGTTACCGCGGCGGCGTGAACGCCGCCCTCGCCCGCTGCGCTTCCTGCTGCGCATGGCAGCCGTGCAGGTGGTCGTTCACGAGCCCCATCGCCTGCATGAACGCGTAGACCGTCGTCGGCCCGACGAAGCGCCAGCCGCGGCGCTTCAGATCCTTCGCCAGCGCACGCGACTCGGGCGTCTCGGCCATCTCCACCGCCGCGTCCCAGGTCAGGCGCTTCGGGCGCGACGCCGGGTCGGGCTCGAACCGCCAGACGTAGGCCGCGAGCGAGCCCTCCTCGCCCACCAGCTCGACCGCACGCTTGGCGTTCGAGATCGCCGCCTCGATCTTCCCGCGGTGGCGGACGATGCCGGCGTCGCCGAGCAGCCGCTCCACGTCCCGCTCGGAGAAACGCGCGACCCGCTCGAAGTCGAACCCGGCGAACGCGTTCCGGAAGTTCTCGCGCTTCCGCAGGATGGTCAGCCACGAGAGGCCGGACTGGAACCCCTCGAGGACGAGCTTCTCGAAGAGGCGCCGGTCGTCGGCGACCGGGAAGCCCCACTCGGCGTCGTGGTAGGCCTGGTACTCGGGCGGCGAGGAGCCCCAGAAGCAGCGGACGAGGCCGTCCTCGCCCTCGACGAGACGGTCGCTACTCATCCGAGCGCGCCCTTCCGTGTCAGCCAGGTCATGACCTCGACGGACATGCGCCCGGCCTGGACCGCCGGGTCCTGCTCGGTCAGGCGGCGCGTCTTCTCGAGACCGGTCCGGTAGATCGAGAAGCCGCGCTTTGTCTCGTCGTCCTGGTCGCGGAACGGCCCGGAGAGCACCATGTGGCCCCGGCTCCGCATCTCGTCGAGGAACGCGAGGTGCCCGGCCTGGATCTCCTCGAGCTCGGCATCGCTGAACTCGGCGGCGCGCGGGCCGCGGCGGAGGAGGACGAACGTGTAGCTGTCGAGCTCCACGGCTACCAGGCTACGGGGATGTAGGCCTCGTAGAGCGCGATCGGCCCGTCGCGTGCGAGCAGCCGGCCGGCGACGCCGCACCGGGGCCGGCCGTGGACGGCGAGGAACCGGACGCCGAGCTCGGCGAGGTGGCGGACATCGGCGCACGGTTGCAGGTCGCGCAGCACCCGCGCGGCCTCCTTTGGCGCGACGGTCGAGTAGCCGGCCGGACGCTCCCGCCGCGCCTGCATCGCGTAGTAGAGGTAGACGCTCGCCTCCTGCCGGTCCGGCGCGTAGACCGGCATCTCGAGGAGTCGGCCGCCCTCGCGCTCGGCGAGCGCTCGGTAGGCGCGGTTGCCCTCGTCGGCCGCGGTGGGCCGGTAGGCGGTCACGTCGGCGCGGAGGTCGACGGCCACGAGCGCGAGTGCCGCGGCGAGCGTCACGAACCCGGGCTTGTGTTGCATCAGTCGCTCCACCCCGAGTGCCGCGAGGCCGGCGAGCGCGAGACAGGCGATGGGCATCAGACGGCCGGGGACGCGCGTCGCCCCGAGGCCGGGAAGCGCGTCCCAGAGCGCCTCGTAGCCCGGGAGGTTGGCACCGAGCGCCAGCACCATCGGGAGGAGGACGCCGGCGCCGAGCAGGAGGCCGAGCCTCGTGCGGTGATGCAACACAAACCCGAGGAGCGCCAGGGCGGGCACGAGCCAGCCGACGAAGACGAACGACTCCAGGCCGTGGCGGGGATCGCGCGAGAGGAAGTCCGCGAGCTCGGCCGAGTAGCGCTCGACCTGTGCGAAGGAGCGCGAGTCGCCGATCGAGCCGCGGATCGAGACGGCCCACACGAGCAGGCCCGCGGCCACGGCGCCCGCCGCCGCCCCGCCGGCCCACCGCCGGTCGCCGCCCCGAAGCAACGCGTACGCCGCGACGAACGGGATCGCCCCCAGCGCCAGGTGCACCTGTCCGGAGAGCGGGATCGAGCCGAGCGCAGCGGCCGAGAGCCAGTACCAGCGCCGCTCCCACGCCCAGAGCGAGAGCGGGAGCAGCAACGCGATCCAGGCGAGCAGGTGGCCCGCACCGGCCTGCACAGCCCGGTACGGCGCAAGCGCGAAGACGAGACCGCCCACCAACGACGGCCCAACGCCGAGGCCGAGCGACCGCAACCACAGAAACGCCAGGCCGCCGGCGCCGAGGTAGCCGAGCAGCACGAACAGGTTCCAGGCGGCGACGGTCCCGAACAGCCCGTGCAGCGGCCCGAAGACGGCGCCGAACGGCCACCCGGCGAAGTTGAAGCGCGGCTCCACCTCCGGCCGGAAGCTGTAGGGATCCAGCCACGGCTCCGCGCCGCGCGCGAACTGATGGCCGGGAAGCGAGAGCTGCCACGCCGTCTGCAGGTGGTCTCCGGGAGCCGCGGCGCCCGGAAGTCCGGGCAGTCCCTCGGCGAGGAAGTCCGACCGGGCGTCGCGCAGTGCGGGCGACGTCGAGACCACGCCGGCGCCGACGTAGACGGCTAGGACGACGCCGACAAGCCCCGCGCGGCCGCGAGCAGCTCGTCCACGTCCGGAACGCCGCCGTCCTCGTAGGCCCATGCGTCGCGGACCGTACCGTCGGTGTCGACGAGGAAGGCGGACCGGCGGGCGACGTCTTTCATGCCGCGGTACTCGCGTGCGATCCCGAAGCCTCGCACGACATCCCCGTTCCAGTCCGACAGCAGCGGGAAGTTCAGGTCGAGCGCCTGGATCCAGGCGACGTGCGACCAGGCCGAGTCCCGTGAGGCTGCCATGACCCGCACTCCAGCCTCCTCGAGCTCCCTGCTCCTGTCACGCAGGAGCTCCATCTCGTTCGTTCAGGTCGCCGACCAGTCGAAGAGGTAGAAGAAGAGGAGGATCGGGCCCTCGGACACGAGGTCGTGGAGCGAAACGCCCTCGCGGGGCGCGAGCCACACCTGGACGTCGGGAATCCGGTCGCCGGCCGCGAGCACGGCCGCAGCCTACTCCCCGCAACACCAACCCTCGATCCGTGGGAAGGCGCCCGCTCCCGTACCGCCCGGATCGAACTGGACGGCGAGGCTCGAGACCGCCTTGATCTTCTCCACGTCGGTCGAGCGGATGAAGAGCCACTGGTCGGCGCTCTTCCAGCCGAGGAGGAGCCAGCGCCCGCCGGGCGACCAGGCGACGTCGCTGAACGTGCCCTTGCCCTCGAAGACCGGCTCTTGGCGCCGGAGCACGTCGCCGTCGACGATGAGGAGCTCGCTCCGGCCGCCGCGGCTCCGGACGAGCGCGACACGGTGGTCGTCGGGCGCGAAGGCCGCCGCCCGGAAGGCGCCCGGAATCGCGAGCGACTGGAGCCGGCGGCCGGTGCCGTCGTAGACCGTCAGCGCGAAGCGGCCGGCCGAGAGCGGGACCGCGGCCAGGAGCCTGCTCCCGTCGGCCGACCACTCGAGGTGGGCCGGAGCGGCCCGGACCGGCGCCGTCCAGGCCGTGTCCCCCGAATCGGTCCGCAGGACCGTGAGGGTTCCGGCCGGCGTGGCATAGGCGAGGACGTGCTCCTCGCCCGGTCGCCAGGCGGGCGCAACGGCGGCCGCGCCGTCGATTCGCCGATCGCCCGTCTTGTCGCCGGCGACGATGCGCAGGTTCGACCCGCTCAGGTAGGCGATCCGGAAGCCGCTCGGCGACCACCGTGCATCGTGGACTCGGGGGCGGGCGAGCGTCCACCGCACCTGGCCGTTCGGCGTGACCGCGACGAGCTGGCTCCGCGTCGAGGCGACGGCATGAAGGCCTCTCGGCGACCACGAGACCTCGTCGTAGTCGCCGAGGCGGCGCTTCGAGCCGTCGGCGTCCACGACCCAGGCTCCCCGTGGCGCCGTGACGAGCACGCGGCCGGCGGCAGGAAGCGAGAAGAGGGCCGGCCTCGCGCTGGGGACGCCCACGACCTTCTCGGTCCCGATCGCCTCACGGACGTCGGCGATCACCGCGCGCCCCGGCGGGCTGAGGACGGCCGCGAGGAGCGCGACCCCGGCGGCGGCGGCGGCCAGCGGCCGCGCGTGCCGCCTCGGCCACGGCGTCGGCTCGCGCTCGTCGAATGCGCTGCGGGCGAGCTGCCACGCCCGCCGAGACGCGCCGAGCTCGTCCGGCGGGGAGATCCCGAGCAGCGCTCTGCGGAGCTCGCCCTCGTTCACAGCGTGTCCTCGTCGACCTCGAGCAGGTCGGCCAGCTCGTCCAGGCCACGGCGGAGGCGCGAGTTCACGGTGCCTCGCGGGAGGTCGAGCATGCGGGCGATCTCGCCAGGCGTGTACTCCAGGAGGTGGCGCAGGACGATCACGGCGCGGTGGTCCGGCGAGAGCTCGCCAAGCGCGGCGAGGACGGGCTGGGAGTAGGGCGCACCCTCCGGGCCCCCGTCGGACGCCGCCAGCTCGAGCGCGGGCTCGCCCACCTCCGCGCGGAGCGACCGGGCGCGGGCCCAGTCGATCGCGCGGTTGACGACAATCCGGTGCAACCACGGCCCGAACGGCCGGCGCCGGTCGAACCGGTCGAGCGTCCGGATCGCGGCCAGGAACGCCTCCTGCGCGATGTCCTCCGCTGCGGCGCCGTCGTGGACGACGAGGTAGGCGGCCCGGTACGCGCGGGGCCAGTGGTCGCGGAACAGGGCTTCGAGATCGGGCAGCGAGCCCGCCTGGGCGCCCCGGATCCAGGCGCGCTCGTCGGCTCGCAGGCCAGCCATGGCGCGATCCCTATACGCGCGAGTCTGCCGCAGAGGTCCATCGCCCGAACTACGGGATTCGAGAGATCTGAGGTCCCGGACTGGGCGTCTCATAGACGTACTCTGATTGTTCGACGCGGGACAAGGTTTGCCCGCTGGGCCGGTGCGGTGCCTAGATGGCCTCCGTGGCCGCGGCCAGCTCCCGGACGACCTCGACGATGTCGCGGTTCGCGTTGTAGACGCGCAGCTGGCGGTCGGCGCCGTTGCCTCTGCTCAGGATCTCGCGGATCCCATCCAGCTCGCGGTCCGAGCCGAGCTCCTTCGCGTGCGGCTCCACCTCAGAGAGCCGCCGGCGGACGAGCTGGGCGACGGCGACGCGATTCCGTGCACCGGTCGTGAGATCCATGACGGGCGCCTCGAGCCCGTAGCGGACTGCCAGCCACTTGTTCTCGGTGGTCAGGACCCGGTGGTAGCTGGGGACGCCGTCCTTCTCCGCCAGCTCGCAGTAGAACTTCACGAGCGCCTGGCACAGCGCCGCGATCGCCACCGCGTCCTCGACGCGCGTCACGCAGTCGCAGATCCGGATCTCGACGGTGCCGAGCCGTGGGTGGGGGCGGATGTCCCACCAGATGTGCGTGTAGTCCGCGATGCAGCCCGTCTTCTCGAGGTGTCCCACGACCTCGGCGTACTCGGCGTAGTCGCGGAACCGCGGCGGTGGGCCCGAGCGGGGGAAGGCCGCGAAGATCGGCTGGCGCGTGGATGCGAGCCCCGTCGGCTCGCCGCGCCAGAACGGCGAGCTGGCCGAGAGCCCGAGCAGGAGCGGCAGGTCGGCCAGGAGACCGTTCACGACCTGGATCGCCTTGTCCGGCTCGTCGACTGCCACGTGCACGTGCAGGCCGAAGATGAGCTCCCGGCGCGCGACGTACTGCATCTGGTCGACGAGCGTCCGGTACCGGTCCCGCGCGGTGATCCGCTGCCGCTCGAAGAGGCTGAACGGATGGGTGCCGGCCGAGCCCATGCGGAGCCCGTTCGCGGTGGCGATGTCCCGCACGGCCAAGCGGAGGCGGCGGAGCGCGCGGTCGGCCTCGGCCGCGGTGCGGCAGACCGGCGTCGCGACCTCGAGCGTGGACTGCATCAACTCGGGCTTCATCCGCTCCTCGTCTTCGTGGCCGACGAAGGCCGCGAGGATGGTGTCGATCCGCTGGACGAGGTCGAAGCTCTCGCCGTCGAGGAGCATGTACTCCTCCTCGACCCCCAGCGTGTACGGCTCGCCCTTCCCGAAGGCATGGTCGAGCACGCTGCCGGCGGGCTTCGCACCTTCGACGCCGGTGATCGACGGGGGCCACGCCTGCTTCATCGCGCCTCGGTCTCCAACACGGCCACGGCGTCGATCTCCAGGAGCCACCGGGGATCGACGAGGCCGGCGATGATCACTGTCGTGTTCACGGGGCGGATGTCGGCGAACACCTCGCCGTGCGCGCGGGCCATGTCGTCGAACGCGGTGGGATCCACGAGGTAGACGCACGTGCGAACGACGTCCCGCGCACTCGCCCCGGCACGTTCCAGCGCGCCGAGGATGATCTCGAGACACAGATGCGTCTGCGCGTAGGCGCCCTCCGGCGGATCGCCCTCCGACGGGATCGGAGCCGTCCCGGCGACGTACACGTGGTTCCCGGCCACGACCGCGCGTGAATAGCCCATTACGGCCTCGAACGGCGAGTAGCCGGGGATTCGGCGGTGCGGCACGCGCCTAGTATCCGCCGCCGTGGAGGCGCTGCGCCAGGTGGACGAGTGGCCGGCCGACAACCTCGCCGCCGGCGTGGTGTCGGACGGGGAGGTCGTCGCGACCCACGGCCCAGCGGATCGAGACTTCCGCTGGGCGTCGGTCACGAAGCCGGTCGTGGCGCTCGCCGTGCTCGTGGCGGCCGAGGAGGGCACCGTCGACCTGGACGAGCCTGCGGGCCCGCCGGGGTCCACGGTCCGGCACCTGCTCGCGCACACCTCCGGTCTGCCGTTCGAGGGGCGCGAGCCGATCGCCAAGCCGGGCGCGCGCCGGATCTACTCGAACGCGGGCTTCGAAGCGCTCGCCGAGTTCGTCCAGGAGCGGGCGGAGATGCCGTTCCCCGAGTATCTCCGCCAGGCCGTCCTCGACCCGCTCGAACTGGGCGCTGAGCTGGACGGAAGCCCCGGGGCGGGGATGCACGGCACGCTGGACGACCTGCTACGGGTCGCGCGTGAGCTCCTCGACCCGACGGTCGTGGCGCCGGAGACGCTTGCGGAGGCCACGTCCGTCCATTTCCCCGGCCTCGGCGGCGTGATCCCGGGAATCGGGCGATTCGACCCGAACGACTGGGGCCTCGGCTTCGAGCTGCGCGACCGGAAGCCCCGGCACTGGACGGGCACGCGCGCGTCCGAGCGGACGTTCGGCCACTTCGGCGGCAGCGGCACGTTCCTCTGGGTCGATCCCGAGCAGCGGGTCGCGCTCGCCGTGCTGACCGACCTCGAGTTCGGCGACTGGGCTCTCGAAGCGTGGCCGCGGCTCTCGGACGCCGTGGTCTCCGAGCTCGCCTCCAACGGCAAGTAACACCGTGTTACTAGGGCTCTAGCGCCGGACGCGGAGGACGGCCCGCATGCCGCGCGACCGGTGGTCGGCCACCGCGCACCAGAGGCGGTACCGGCCGGGGCGGAGCCGGATCGAGAGCGTCGCGCGCTCGCCCGGAAGGATCTCCTTCAGGCGCCAGCGCTTCGTCCCGCCGATCCGCTGGATCACGAGGTCGTGCTCGTCCTCGCCGTAGTTCACCAGCTGGATCAGTGCCGGCCCCTGCCGCACCGTGAGGCGCGACAGCCGGTACTCGAACTCGAGCGCCGTCACCTGCACGCGCGCCGGCGGGCGCGCGGCTAACACTGGATGGGCGGCGGCCACGAGCGCCACAACCGTCAGCGCGAGAAGGGCGAGGCGTCTCATTTGACAAGCTGGAGCCGCCCGTACGCCTTCGCGTTCGGGATCGCCCCGGCCGCGTCGAAGTCGAACCACTGCTCCAGCAGCGAGGTGTAGACGCTCCGGAAGTCGACGGATGCCTTCAGGTTCCCCTGCCGGTCGAGCGCGTCCCGGAGCAGCGGCAGCTCGCCGACCATCTGCCCGCGGGCGCGGGCGCCCATCAGCATCGCGACGCCGGCGGCGCCGTGGTCGGTGCCGCGCGAGCCGTTCTCCTCGGCGCGGCGCCCGAACTCGGTCCACACGAGCGTGAGCACGCGATCCGCCACGCCGCGAGCCTCGAGATCCCGCTGGAATGCGAGCAGGCTCTCGCCGCTCAGCTTCAGTCCCTGCGCGAGCGGTTCCACCTGGTCGTCGTGCGTGTCGTACATCCCGTACGCGCGGAGAGCGACGCAGCGGAGGGGGAGGCCGGCGCCGAGCATCGCGGCGAGGCCGGCGAGCCGCGCCGGGAAGCTGCTGCGGTGCTTCGGGTAGGCGACCGGGCTCGTAAGGCCGGCGCCGTTGAACGGCGCGAGCTGGTGCCGGAGCCGCTGGGCCTGCTTCGCCGTCCCAGCGAGGGACGCGAGCGCCCTGTCACGGGAGCCGCGGGCCGCGCCGAGCGGCGCAAGCGTCCCGAGCATCTGGGTCTCGACCTCGCCCCAGACGCCGGGCGCCCAGAAGCGGTAGCCCTCCACGCCGCGCAGCGCCGCGACCGGCGACTTGCTCGTGGCGAGGGGCGGCGCGAGCTCGCCGTCGAGGCTGAGACCCTGGAGCGGGTTGTCCGGCCGCCCCGCCCGGTCGAGGTAACGGCCGAGCCAGCCCGTCCGGAGCCCGGGGTTCGTCGCGCCGACCTCCCAGTAGTGGCGCGAGGTGAAGTGCGACTGGTCCGCGTCCCTGTAGCCGACGGTCGGGAGGACGGTGAGCTTGCCTTCGAGGTGGAGCGTCCTGAACGCCGCCGCCTCGGGATGCCACCGCAGCCTCGGGTCCTCGGTGAAGACGAGCCCGGAGTCGGGCAGCGCGAGCCGCGGCCGGAGCCGCCGGTAGTCCGGGTCCGCCACGGGCGCGAGCAGGGAGAGCGAGTCTGCTCCGCCGTCGAGGAAGACGCTGACGAGCACGGGCTGCGCGGGTGCAGCCTCGGCCGCCTCCAGCACGCCCTCCTCGAAGCCGGGGAGCGGGAAGGCGCCGGCGCCGTAGACGGCCAGCGCAAGGCCCGCTGAGCGGAGCAGCAGATCGCGGCGATCGAGCCCGGTGCCCGCCGGGAGCGGCATGCCGGGCTCGATCACCGGCAACCCCGAGCCCGCCTCGGCGACGGCCCGGCGAAGGAGCGAGGAACGGGAGAACTCGTTGCAGCAGCGGCTCATGACGTCTGCAGGTCGGGGGAGACGGCGATCAAGTGGCGGAGCGAGTTCTCGATCAGCGCCGGGTAGCTCCGCCGCTTCCAGTTCTGGTTCGCTGTCGCGAGGGCCCGGTCGGTGTAGGCGCGGAGGACGCGGCGCGTGCCGGCCGAGAGCGGCGGGTCGCCCCAGAAGCCGAGCGCCCGGTCGAGCAGCTTGTCGGCGTCGAACGGCGCCTGCACCTTGCCCGGGTCGAGCTGGGCGGGACGGGTCACCCGGCCTGCGATGTCCCAGCGGGCCAGGTAGGTGGCCGTGTCGAGCCAGCGGTCGTCGTTCCAACCCGCGACGTTCGGAGGGTAGAAGAGCTGCTGGCCCGCGTTCGCGCAGAGCCACGTCCACGATTCCGTGTCGATGCCCCGCCCGGACGCGCGGAGAAGTCCGGCTGTGTAGACGACCGGCGGCTTGACCATCCGCGGCCCGTCGTAGAGCAGCGGATGCTTGAGAATCGCCCGGACGACCGGGCGGACGGCGTACCGGTTCCGCACGTACAGCCGCTCGAGGCTGCGCCGCGTCGACGCCGGCGGCGCGGTCGGGATGAAGTAGCCCCAGAGCTTCGAGACGAAGAACGACGGATGGCGCGGATGCTTGATGCAGAGCTCGACGGCGTCGCGCCAGTCGAAGCGGCCCCGCCGGCCGAAGATCCGCTTCGGGCCGAGATCGTGCCGCTCGCGGTCGAACCGGAACCGCGTCGGGCCGACACCCTCGCGCCAGTCGTTGCGGAACCCGGTGAGCGCGCGCGCCTGTTCGCGGACGTCGCGTTCCGTGTAGCCGCGCCCGGCCCCGAGCGTGAAGAGCTCCATCAGCTCGCGGGCGTAATTCTCGTTGGGCGACCACTTCGTGTTGTCGGTGCCCGAGAGCCACAGGAGCATCGCCGGGTCGCGCGTGACGGCGAGCGTGAGCTGCCGGAACGACCCGAGCCAGTAGCGGCGGAAGAGCGCGTTCTGCCGGAGCATCAGACCCTGCGAGCCGACGCCCTCGTTCGACGTCGCGAACCAGTCGTGCCAGACGAGCGTCATGCGCTCCAGCAGCGGCCGGTTGCCGCGCACCATGCGGTCGAGCCACCAGAGATGGTCGTGGCCCCACGCGTCGCGCGGCGCGAGCGGGCGGCCCTTCTCGTCGCGGGGCCGCGGGCCGACGAAGCGCTGCCGGCCGGGCGCCGTCAGCGCACGTACGGACTCGTTCAGCCCACGCCGGGCGAGCGCCTCGGCCTCACCCCGCCGCGGGCCGAAGCCGGCACGCCAGAGCAGGCGCTCGGCCTCTTCCGGGCCGAATCTGCCTCGGTAGACGGGAACTCTCGCTGCGGCCTGCGGCAAAACGTGACCTTAAGCGCTCAGGTCGGCGGTTCGTCGTCCGCACCGGTATCCCTCGAACGAGGGATGCCCGTTTCTAGGCGGGCACCGATTGGCACAGGATGGAGATCGCCGCCCTCGGCATCGCGATGATCGCCGTCAGCGTCCTGCTGCTCGTCTGGGCGTTTCCGAACCTGCCCCGCCGTTAGTAGCCGCTAGACCTCAGCCGGGCGCTCAGACAGAGTTTCCGGCGTGACACCCGGTCGGTGGCGTCTCCGCGTAGCCCTCTTTCTCGCCGTCGGTCTCGGCGCGACCGGGCTCTGGCTCGTCGCCTACGGGACGAACGTCTTCGAGGACCTGGACCTCGACACGGTCGACTGGCGCTTCTCGATCCGGGGCGAGCACGAGCCGGCGCAGGCGTTTGCGATCGTCGGGATCGACGACGTCACCTTCGACGAGGCGAACATCTATCCGCTGCCGCGGTCGCAGCACGCCGAGGTGATCGAGCGACTGAAGGCGGACGGGGCGAGGGTCATCGCCTACGACATCCAGTTCAGCGAGCCGTCGGAGGATCCCGAGGAGGACAACGCGCTGATGGACGCCGCCCGCGCCGCCGGGAACGTCGTCTTCGCCACGACGGAGGTCGGGGAGAACGGCGAGCCGAACTTCCTCGGCGGCGAGGAGGGGATCGAGTACGCGCGCACGAGCGTGGGAAATGGGAACTACCGCACCGATCCCGGCGGGATCATCCGCCGGATGGCGTACGAGATCGACGGGCTCGAGAGCTTCGCGGTCGTCACGGCCGAGCGCCTCACCGGGCGGCGCGTCGAGCCCTTCGACGGCGACACGACCTGGATCGACTACGTCGGGCCCGTCGAGACCCTGCCGACGTACTCGTTCTCCCGGATCCGGCAGGGGAGGTTCGAGCCCGGCACCTTCCGCGACCGCGTCGTCGTGGTCGGCGCGACGGCGCCCACCCTGCAGGACCTCCATCCGATCTCCTTCGGCGACGAGGAGATGCCCGGGCCCGAGATCCAGGCCAACGCCGCCGCCACGATCCTCGACGGGCTGCCGCTGGAGACCGCGCCGGGCTGGCTCGACCTCACGCTGATCCTCGCCCTCGGCTTGCTCCCGGCGCTCACCGGCATCCGGCTCTCCCTGCGCGGGACGCTCGTCCTCGCGATCGCCGGCGCGGCCGCGTTCCTCGTCGCGACGCAGCTCGCCTTCGACCGTGGCCTCGTGATCTCGTTCGTCTACCCGTTCGGCGCCCTCGTCGTCTCCTCGGTGGGATCGATCGGCGCCCACTAC
This sequence comes from Gaiellaceae bacterium, assembly GCA_036380355.1. Lineage (GTDB taxonomy): Bacteria > Actinomycetota > Thermoleophilia > Gaiellales > Gaiellaceae > JACDAN01. The sequence continues at coordinate 14,555 of DASVEW010000001.1, forward strand.
CTGCTCGCGGCCTTCGAGCGTGAGCGCGTGCGCGACGTCTTCGCCCGCTTCGTGCCGGCCGCGGTCGTGGACGACGTCCTCAAGCGCACCGACGGCGACCTCCGTCTCGGCGGCGTGACGATGGAGGCGACCGTCATGTTCACCGACCTTCGCGGCTTCACGTCCGTCTCGGAGGCTCTGCCGGCGTCGGAGGTGATCCAGATCGTCAACCACTACCTCGACCAGATGACGAAGGCGATCCACGCCCACGGCGGGACGCTCGTCTCCTACGAGGGCGACGGGATCATGGCCGTCTTCGGCGCGCCGATCGAGCAGGCCGACCACGCCGACCGCGCGATCGCGACGGCGCGCGAGATGCTCGAGACCCGGCTCCCGGCCTTCAACCGGTGGCTCGAGGAGCGCGAGATCGCGAGCGGCTTCTACATGGGGATCGGGCTCAACAGCGGCGACGTCGTGTCGGGCAACGTCGGCGCCGAGAACCGGCTCGAGTACACGGCAATCGGGGACACGACGAACACCGCGGCTCGGCTTCAGGGCATGACCAAGGGGACGCCGCACTCGGTCTTCATCTCGGACACGACCGTCCAGCTCCTCCAGCAGGAGGTGACGGATCTCGTGTTCGTGGACGAGATGGAGGTCCGCGGCCGCCAGGCGAAGGTGAAGCTCTGGTCGCTCCCTCTCGGCGTGAAGACGACCGCCTAGCTCTCGGCGAAGAGCGGGCGGATGAACTCGTCGAACGTCTCGCGATCGCAGCTGGCGACCGTCGCGAGCGTCATCGGCGACACCGACGCCGTGCGGGGAAGGTCCATCGCGAGCGCCACCTCCCCGAAGTAGTCGCCCGGCTTGAGGATCCGGCGCAGCCCGCGGTTCTCCTGGGTCACCGACAGCAGCCCGTTGAGCACGACGTAGAAACGGTCACCGTCGTCGCCCTCCTGGAGAAGCGGCTCGCCGGGCCCGACCTCCTCGCGCCGCATGCGGTGGGCGAGCTTCGTGAGCTGCTCGCCGGGGAGCTCCGAGAGGAGGCCGATCCGCGACAGCTCCGTCACGGACGCCGGGACGTGTCTCACGACTCGGAGTCGTCCTCGCCGGGGAGGTCGTCGTCCTCGTGCCCGGGCCCCTCGGCCGCCTGCGACTCCGGCAGCAGCTCGGGCGTCTGCTCCTGCTCTTCGGGTGTGGGTGCTGGATCCTCGTGCACGGCCCTATTGTTGCGATCCGTGGGGGAGCTCGACGCCTGGAGGCACTGTCCGCGTTGCGCGGCGGTCCTCGAGCACGAGCAGGGACGGGTCGAGTGCCCCGAGTGCGGCTTCGTCCACTACGCGAACCCGAAGCCGACCGCGTCGGCGCTGGTGATCGACGACGAGGGCCGCGTGATGTTCGCGAGGCGCGCGAAGGACCCCGCCGCGGGCAAGCTCGACCTCCCGGGCGGCTTCGTCGAGGAGGGCGAGCATCCGCTCGACGCCCTCCACCGCGAGCTCCGCGAGGAGGCGGGGATCGGCCTTCGCGACACCGAGTTCGTCGGGCTCTTCATGGACTGGTACCGGGTCGAAGACCGCGAGGTGTCGACGCTGAACCTCTACTGGAGCGCGCGGATCGCCGAGGGGGAGCCGACGCCGGACGACGACGTCCTCGAGTTCCGCTTCCTCGCGCCGGACGAGATCCCGTGGGACGAGGTCGCGTTCGACCATATCCCCGAGGTGATCTCAACCTGGCGCAGCAGGAACGAGCACGCGTAGGGCGAGCGGGTCGATCTCGAACTCGACGGGTGTCTCGAACACGGCGGGCTCGCCGTCGACGGCGGCCTTGATCCGGTGGCGGGCCGCGTCGATCGTCAGCGAGGTCGTCACCCGCTCCTCCCACTCGGAGAGGCGCCAGCCGCGCGCGAGGTACACGTGCAGCTTCCCCTCGTCGAGGCGTTCGCGCTCACCGAGCGAGAAGACCTCGAGCTTGTAGCCGTTGTTGGAGACGAGGGCGACCTGGGCCTCGACGGGCTCCCCGTCGACGGTGAGGCCGAGCGACTCGCGGTTCGTGACGGTCAGGAGGAGCGCGCGCAGCCGGGCGAACGCGTTTCGTCGGCGCCGGTGTCGCTCGCGCCGGTGGACGAGCGCGGCGTAGACCCCGAGGCTCACGTTGTTGAGAAACACGTCGCCGCGCACGCGTCCGACGTCGATCCGCCGCTCGCGGCCGCGGAACGCGTCCAGCGCCCCGATCGGGTCGTCACGGTCGAGGCCGAGATCGCGGGCGAAGTGGTTCCGCGTCCCGAACGGGATGCAGACGAACGGCAGGTCGCGCTCGATCGCCACCTGCGCAACGGGCGCGAGGGACCCGTCGCCGCCGGCCATCCCCAGCGCGTCGGCCTCCGCGGCCCGCGCGAGCTCGGCGGCGTCGTCGTCCTCGCCGAGGATGTGGGCCTCGATCCCCCGTTCCCTGGCCGTAGCCAGGAGCTCGTCCGCGCTCGGGGAGTCGTCACCCGAGCGCGGATTGATGAGGAGAAAGCCGGCTACCCGGAGCCGTTCTCGGCGAGGCCGAGCTGGCGCTCCAAGGCGCCCTTGGGCTGGGCGCCGAGCGCTGCAGCGGCCGGCTCGCCGTCCTTGAAGAGCACCATGGTCGGAATGGACGCGATGCCGTAGCGCTGAGCGATGGCCGGCTGCTCGTCGATGTTGACCTTGACGAGCTTCAGCTCACCCTCGCGCTCCTCGGCGATCTTGTCGAGCACGGGCGAGACCATGTGGCACGGCTGGCACCACTCGGCCCAGAAGTCGACGAGGACCGGCGTGTCGGAGGAGAGCACTTCCTGGTCGAAGGTCTCCTCGGTTACAACCTGTGCGTTTGCCATGTAGAGGTTCCTTTCAGGTCAACGAATGTTCCGGTGAGGCTAACGAGCGGCTCGGCCGTGGTGTTCCCACCCCTCCGTAGAATCGAACACATGGTGGAGACCGCCTTCTCACCGCTTCCCGACAAGCCCAATCATCCCGCCCTCGAGCAGGAGATCCTCGCATGGTGGGAGCAGGAGCGGATCTTCGACCGCCTGAGGGAGCAGAACGCCGGCCGGGAGAAGTGGAGCTTCATCGACGGCCCGATCACCGCCAACAACCCGATGGGCGTGCACCACGCCTGGGGCCGCACATTGAAGGACGTCTTCCAGCGCTACAAGGCGCTCCGCGGCTTCGACCAGCGCTACCAGAACGGCTTCGACTGCCAGGGTCTCTGGGTCGAGGTCGAGGTCGAGAAGTCGCTCGGTCTGAACTCGAAGCGCGACATCGAGGAGTACGGGCTCGCCGAGTTCGCCGAGCGCTGCAAAGAGCGGGTGGCCAGGTACTCGGAGGTGATCACCGACCAGTCCAAGCGGCTCGGGATGTGGATGGACTGGGACAACGACTACCACACGTTCTCGGACACGAACATCGAGTACATCTGGCGGTTCCTCAAGGAGGTCCACCGCCGGGGCTGGCTCTACACCGGCCATCGCTCGACCGAGTGGTGCCCCCGTTGCGGGACATCGATCTCGCAGCACGAGCTGTTCGCGGGCGAGTACAAGGAGCTCGAGCATCCCTCGCTGTGGGTCCGGTTCCCCCTGAAGGACCGCGCGGACGAGGCGCTAGTGATCTGGACGACGACGCCGTGGACGCTTGCCGCGAACGTCGCGGCCGCGGTCAAGCCGGACGCGGAGTACATCCGGCTTGCAGACGGGAGCTGGGTCGGCCGCGAGGCCTACCCGGACGCCGAGGCGACGGCAACGGTTCGCGGTGAGGAGCTCGTCGGCCTCGAGTACGAGGGCCTGTACGACCACCTGCCTGCCGTGGAGGGGATCGAGCACCGAGTCATCCCCTGGGACGAGGTCACGATGGACGAGGGCACGGGGATCGTCCACATCGCGCCCGGCGCCGGCTCGGAGGACTTCGAGCTCGGTAAGGTGCACAACCTGCCGGTGATCGTCCCGATCGACGAGTCGGGACGCATGCTGCCCGGCTACGGGCTTCTCACCGGCTTTTCGACCGACGAGGTCGAGGACATCGTGATCGAGGATCTCCGGCGCCGCGAGCTGCTGGTCGACTCGGGGCGGATCGTCCACCGGTACCCGACCTGCTGGCGGTGCGGCACGCCGCTCGTCTTCCGCGTCGTCGACGACTGGTTCATCTCCTGCGACGAGATCCGGCAGCCGATGCTCGAGGCCAATGCGACCGTCGCCTGGACGCCCGGCTTCTACTCGAAGCGGATGGACGACTGGCTGCGGAACATGGGGGACTGGAACATCTCCCGCAAGCGCTACTTCGGGCTGCCGCTCCCGTTCTACCCGTGCGAGTGCGGCCGTCTCAACGTAATCGGGTCGCGCGCCGAGCTCGAAGAGCGGGCGGCCGGCGGCCTCGACCGGCTCCAGGAGCTGCACCGGCCGTGGATCGACGAGGTTCCGATCCGGTGCGAACAGTGCGACCGGGAGGTCAGGCGGGTCGTCGAGGTCGGCGACGCCTGGCTGGACGCCGGCATCGTTCCCTTCTCGACGCTCGGCTGGCAGAGCCCGGAATGGATCCCGGGCGGCTACGCGACCGGGGCGGCGAAGGGGCTCTCTGGCGCCGACCTCCCCGATCACGCCTACTGGGAGAAGTGGTTCCCGGGCGACTGGGTCTCGGAGATGCGCGAGCAGATCCGGCTCTGGTTCTACTCCATGTCGTTCATGTCGGTGACGCTCGTCGGGCAGTCCCCGTACCGCTCGGTGCTGACCTACGAGAAGCTCCTGGACGACACGGGACGGGAGATGCATCGCTCGTGGGGGAACGCGATCGAGGCGGGTGAGGCGCTCGAGGCGATGGGCGCGGACGTCATGCGCTGGCAGTTCTGCGGGCAGCCGCCGACCCAGAACCTCCTCTTCGGCTACGGGCGCGCGCGCGAGATCAAGCGCGAGCTGCTGACGCTCTGGAACTCGGTCTCGTTCTTCGTCCAGTACGCGAACATCGAGGGCTTCCGGCCCGAGTGGGGCGCGGTCCCTTCCGGTGAGCGGCTGCTCGACCGCTGGCTGGCGGCGCGGACGGAACAGTTCCTCGGCGAGGCGGAGACCGCGTACGAGTCGTTCATGACCGTCGACGTGCTGCGTGCGTTCCAGTCGTTCGTGGACGACGTCTCGAACTGGTACATCCGCCGGTCGCGCAGGCGGTTCTACGGCGACGACCGGGCGGCTTTCGAGACGCTCTGGTATGCGCTCGTCCGGGGGGTCCGCGCGATCGGGCCGGTGATGCCGTTCCTGGCGGAGTATCTGTGGCAGGTGCTCGTCTCCCGGCCGTGCGAGGACGCGCCGGCCTCCGTTTTCCTCGCCGGCTGGCCGGCGGCACGCGAGTTCGACCAGGGATTGCTGGACGAGGTGGCGGATGCGCGGCGCGTCGTCCGGTTGGGACACCAGGCGCGGGCGGGCTCGAGCCTGAAGCTCCGGCAGCCGCTTCGCCGTCTGGTCGTCCAGGGAGCGACCCTCAACGGAGAGCACGTGGACGAGATCCGCGACGAGCTCCGGGTCAAGCAGGTCGAGCAGGGCGAGGTGGAGGCACAGGAGCTCGTCGTCAAGCCGAACCTGCCGGTGCTGGGCCCGAAGCTCGGCAAGGAGCTCGGCGCGGTTCGCTCCGCGCTCGCGGCGGGCGAGTTCGAGGAGCTCGACGGCGGCCGCTTCCGGGTCGGCGACCGGGAGCTCGAGCCGGAGGAAGTGCTCGTCGAGCGCCGGGGCAAGGAGGGTTGGGCGGTGGCGTCGGAAGACGGCGTCACGGTCGCGCTCGACACGCGGCTCGACCCGGAGCTCGAGCTCGAGGCCCGCGTCCTCGACCTCATCCACCGGCTGAACTCCATGCGCAAGGAGGCGGGGCTGGAGCTCACCGACCGGATCACGGTGATCCTCCCGGCCGACCAGGCCGACCTCCTCGACCGGCACGCGGAGTGGATCAAGGACGAGGTGCTCGCGGTCTCGATCGAGGCCGACGGCGGCTCCGCCGACCCACAAATCGCCAAGGCGTAGGAGAATGGGCGGTATGGACCGCCCGCACGAAGGAGACCGCCGTTCGGGAAAGGATCGGCGAAGCGGCGAGGATCGGCGCCAGGAGTCGCAGCGGCGCGAGGAGGGCGAGCGCCGCTCGGGCAGCGACCGGCGGTCGGGCAAGGACCGGCGGAAGCCGAAGCCGGACACCTCCTGAGCCCAGAGCCGCACGAAGTTCCACTTTGTGTTGCATCGCTCCTCCCTTTCGTGAGCTCGTCTCGGGCACGGTCGGCGTGTGCCCCGCTGGCCGCCTCTCCACCCTGACTACGAGTCCGCACTGGCCGGGCTCGCTCGCTTCGAGATCGGCTATGCCGAGGCGCTGCGCCGGCTGATCCCGCTCGAGCAGCAGCTCGGGGTCGGCAGGCCCACCTATTGGCGCGTGCGGCGGTTCCTGATGGCCGAGCGCCGCAGGCTCGAGCTGCAGCGCCGGGAGCGGCGCGAGCTCGCGGCGCAGGTCGTCACCGACCTCTTCGTCGGTCTGTGTCCGATTCAGCGGTTCTTCTGATGCAACACAAACCCTGGGTTCGTGCGGCCCGAAGCGACCAGGACCGGAGGGCGACTAGCGCTGCGCTTCGGCGAGCGCGAGCTCGCGGCGAAGCTCGACCGGGAGGCGGAAGACGACGTCCTCATGGACGGACTGGAACGGCTCGATGCGCTCCACGCCACTGCGTCGGAACCAGTCGCACACGCGCTCGACGAGCTTCTCCGGGGCCGACGCGCCCGACGTGATCCCCACGGTCCGAACACCCTCGAGCCAGCGGAGCTCGATTCCCCGCTCGTCGTCGATGAGGTAGGACGCGACGCCGCCGGCGCGCGCCACCTCCACGAGCCGGTTCGAGTTGGACGAGTTGCGGGAGCCGATGACGAGCAGCAGGTCGACCTCGCCGAGCATGTCCTTGACGGCCCACTGGCGGTTGGACGTCGCGTAACAGATGTCGTCCCGCTTCGGCGCCCGGATGTTCGGGAACCGGCGCCGCAGCACGGCGATGATCTCCATCGTCTCGTCGACGGAAAGCGTTGTCTGCGTGATGTAGGCAACGCGGTCCGGGTCGGCCAGCTCGAGCCGCTCGGCGTCCTCGACCGACTGGACAAGCACCGTCGCCTCCGGCGCCTCGCCCATCGTCCCGATCACCTCCTCGTGACCGGCATGGCCGATCAGGACGACCGTGTACCCGTCGGCCGCGTACCGCCGGGCCTCGACGTGCACCTTCGTGACGAGCGGGCAGGTCGCGTCCGTCGTCTTCAGCTCCAGCGCCTCGGAGTTGGCGTAGACCGAGGGCGCGACGCCGTGGGCCGACAGGACGATCCGCGCCCCCTTCGGCACCTCGGTCTCGCTCTCGACGAAGATGGCGCCCCGGTCCTCCAGGTCACGCACGACGTGCAGGTTGTGGACGATCTGCTTGCGCACGTAGATCGGCGGCCCGTGGAGGTCGAGCAGGCGCTCGACCGTCTCCACCGCCCGCTCGACGCCCGCGCAGTACCCGCGCGGGGAGGCCAACAGCACTCGCTCGACCATCCCGGTCATGGTATCCCCAGGAGGGTTCGGCCAAATCACGGCTGTGCCGCCATTCCGCCGAACCCTCCACTGCTCTTTCTGGCTTTCAAAGATGGGCCGATCGGCCTATTGGAATTCGCGGGTCGCGGGGGTAGCTTGGCGTCACTGGGCGACGCGAACCGCGGTGCGCGTACCTGGCCACGATCCGCGGTTAGCACTAGGGAGTGCCCGCCGCACCGACCCCCCCGAGCGGCGGGCCTCCCTCGTTCGCTTTCTCCGGCGTCCGGCGCTCCGTATCCTTTGGCCAGTGGCGGCTGTGGGCTACCTCCTGCTCGCCCTCGCGGTGGGACTGCTCGTCGCCGCCGTGGTGCTGCTGCGCTTCGTCCGCCGCCGGAACGGCGAGCCCGACGGGAACCCGTCGGGGCCGGCCGAGGAGCCGCCTCCACCACCTCAGCGGACGCCCGCCGACCCGGCGACGTCGCTGTCGGCGGGCTTTGCCAGGGCCCCGGACGCGAAAACAGTGGCGCGGACGCTCCTGGACGAGGTGCTCGCGCTCCTCGGCGTCGAGTTCGCCGCGGTGGCGCTGATCAGCGAGGACGGGAAGGAGGCAACGGGTCTCGTCGCACGCAACGACGGCGAGGACGTCGCCTGGTGGCCATCGGTGCGGATCGACCTCGAGAACGAGCCTTCGGCGATCGCGAGCGCTTCCTTCGAGGCTGCGCCGATGACGATCTTCGACGTCGAGTCCTCGCCGCGCGTGAACCGCCGACTGGCCGACCGCGTCGGCGCGAAGAGCGCCGCCTTCGTTCCGATCGTCTCCGGCGCGCGGGTACTGGGGGTCCTCGTGGCCGCCAGCACCCACCGGCGCCGCAGCTTCCCTCCCGACGAGATGGCGCGGCTCGAGGCGCTTGCCGGCGAGACCGCGCTGGCGTTCGAGAAGACGCGTTCCGCCGAGCGGCTGCAGGAGGCGCTCGGTCGCGAACGGCTGGTCGCCGAGATCGGACGGCGCGTGCGCTCCGAGCACGACGTCGAGGCCGTGCTGCGCGTCGCGGTCGAGGAGGTTGGCAAGGCGACGGACGTCGCCCGCTGCTTCATCCGCCTGGGTGAGCCGGGCACTCCGATGCCGATCCGCGCCGAGTGGGACGCGCCCGGCGTGCAGCCGATCGGCGTGGCTGCCCCGAACCTCCCGGTCGCGAACCTCGCCGTGCGGAAGCGGCGAACGGTCGCAGCGGGTGACGTCGCGAACGATCCCGAGCTGGAGGATCCCACTCTCGGCCGGGTCGAGACGCTCCTACGGCTCGGGACGAGGGCCGTTCTCGCCACGCCGATTCAGATCTTCGACCAGGTGATCGGCGTCTTCGGCCTCCACCGCTTGCAGCCGACCGAGTGGAACCAGTCGGAGATCTCGCTCGCCGAGGCCGTCGCCCGCGAGGTCGGTCTCGCGCTGCACACCGCGGAGCTCCTGGAGGAGAACCGGCGCCGGCTCGACCGGCAGGCCGCCCTCGTGCAGGCGGCGCAGGTGATGACGAGCGAGCTCCAGGTCGAGACGGTGCTCCAGCGGCTCGTCGTCGAGGTGACCAAGCTGCTCGAGGCTGACGCCGCCGACTGCTATCTCCTCGACGCGCGCCGAGGCGTCCTTCGCTGCGCCGCGGTGTACGGGCTCCCGGCCGAGCTCATCGAGTTCGAGTTCCCCGCGGACCGGGCGCTCGCGGGCGAGGCGATGCGCCGGCGGCAGGCGGTCGTCTCCGGCGACTACGCGGGCGAGGTCGACGGGCCGCACGCCGCGTACGAAGGCTTCACCGCCGCGATCGTCGCCCCCATGATCTGGTGGGGCGACGTCCGGGGCGTCATCGGCGTGGGGACCGGCGATCCCGACCGCCGCTTCAGCGCGGAGGACGTCGAGGTGCTGGAGGCCTTCGCGAGCCTCGGCTCGGTCGCGCTACGCAACGTCGCCAGCATCGAGCAGAGCTCGCGGCAGTTGCGCATCCAGCGCGGCTTCTTCCGGATCGCGTCGGTCCTTGCCCAGCCGCTCTCGCTCGACGAGACGCTCGACGCGGTCGCGCAGGCGGCGAGCGAGGCGCTCGGCGGCAGCTTCGCGGCCGTGCTGATGCCGGCCGACGGCGGGCTCCGTCTCGCCGGCTCGCACGAGCTGCCCGGGGCGGTCGCAGAGCTGCTCGCAGAAGGCCTGGGCGGCGCGGAGTCCCTGCGGGACGCCGCGCTCCGGAAACGCGTGCTCGCCTCGCCGAACGTCGAGGAGGACGGCCGCTTCGGCAACGACTGGCAGCGGCTCGCCGGCGAGGAGGGCTTCCGGTCCCTCGTCGCCGTTCCGGTCGAGGCACCGAGGCGGGAGCAGACGGGCATCGGCCTCGTCTTCTTCGCCGAGGAGCAGGCGTTCTCGGATGACGAGATCGAGCTGTCGCACCACCTCGCCGCGGCAGCCCGTGGCGCCCTCGAGCGAGCCGAGCTCTTCGAAGCCGAGCGCCGGAACCGTGCGATCGCGCAGCAGCTCGCGCGGACAGGGACGCTGCTCGCGAGCGAGCTCGACCCGGACACGATCCTGGAGGAGATCGTCGCGCAGGCACCGGGGCTGGTCGGCGCCGATGCCGCAACGGTGAGCCTGCTCGAAGGCGACGAGCTCGTCGTCTCGGCCGCGCACGGCGAGGGTGCCGAGGCGGCGATCGGCAGCCGTGTCTCGGCGGTCGGCGAGCTGGCCGGCGAGGTCGTCCAGTCGCGCGGGCCGCTCGCGGTCGGCGACGCGCGCACCGACGGCCTGGTCAGCGGCTCAGACGCGCTCCTCGAGGCCGGCTACGCCGCCTACCTCGGCGCGCCGCTCGTCGGGCCCGAAGGGGGCGTCCACGGCGTCCTCGCGGTCTACGCGCGCGGCCCGCGCTCGTGGCGGGAGGAGGAGGTCGAAGCGCTCGCAGCGCTCGCTGGGAACGTGTCCGCGTTCCTCTCGAACGCCGAGCTCTACCAGCGGGTCGTGCTCGAGCGAGAGCGAAGCATGGCGATCCTCGGCAACGTGGCCGACGGGATCGTCGCGGTCGACCGGGACGGGTGCGTCGTGCTGTGGAACGCCGCCGCCGAGGAGATCACCGACGTCGCCGCAGCCGAGGCGATGGGACGCTCGCCCGCGGACGTCCTCCAGCGGAGCCTCGAGCCCGACGAGACCTCCGCGGAAGGTCGCGGCCTGATCCAGATCCGGCGCGGCGAGGAAGAGGAGGTCTGGCTCTCCGTCAGCGAGGCCGTCATGCGCGATCCCGCCGGCGCCGTCGCCGGCCGCATCTACGCCTTCAGGGACGTGTCGTCCGACCGGCTGGTCGAGCAGCTCAAGTCCGGGTTCGTCTCCACGGTCTCGCACGAGCTGCGCGCGCCTCTGACGTCGATCTACGGCTTCGCGGAGACGCTCCTGCGGGAGGACGTGGCGTTCGGCGACGAGGAGCGCCGCACCTTCCTCGGCTACATCGCCTCGGAGGCCCAGCGGCTGACCGGCATCGTGGACGCGCTGCTGAGCGTCGCGCGGCTCGAGGCGGGCGACCTCCAGGTCCAGTTCGCTCCGACGGATCTGCGAGAGGTGGTCTCGGACGTCGTCGAGAGCGCGGAGCGCGAGCTCGGGAACGGGCGCAGCTTCGTCGTCGAGATCCCCGAGGAGCCGCTCGACGCGTCGGCCGACCGCGAAAAGGTCCGGCAGGTGCTGGCGAACCTCGTCGACAACGCGGTCAAGTTCTCGCCCCAGGGCGGGACGGTGACGGTCGCCGCGCGCAGGACGCACGACGCCGTGCAGGTCAGGGTCGTCGACCAGGGCTCAGGGGTGCCGCAGAGCGAGCAGGAGCGGATCTTCCGGAAGTTCTACCGAGCCGAAACCACGAGCTCGGCGGCAGGCGGGACGGGGCTCGGCCTCTTCATCGCCCGCGGGCTCGCGAGCGCCATGGGCGGCCGCGTCTGGGTAGATTCCGACGTCGGGCGGGGCGGCTGCTTCGTCTTCGAGCTCCCGATGGCCGTGAGTGACGCCCAGGAAAGGCGGGTAGGGAAGTGACGATCGACGGCGGCAGCCGAACCCGTGTCCTCGTCGTCGACGACGAGGCGCCTATCCGGCTGCTGTGCCGCGTGAACCTCGAAGCCGAGAACATGGTCGTGCTGGAGGCGGCCGACGGCCTCGCCGGCCTGGAGACGGCGCGAGCGGAGCGGCCGGACGTGATCCTCCTCGACGTGATGATGCCGGGGATGGACGGCTGGCAGGTGGCCGAGAGCCTCGTGGACGACGAGGCGACGAGCCACATCCCGCTCATCTTCCTGACCGCGCGCGCCGAGCTGCGCGACCGGGCGAAGGGCCTCGAGCTCGGCGGCATCGACTACATCACGAAGCCCTTCAACCCCGTCGAGCTCGCCAAGGTCGTCGAGAAGCTGCTCGACCGCGTGCGGCGAGGCGAGCGCGACGAGCTGCGGCGGGAGAAGATCGCCGAGCTGCGGACCTTGCTCGTCGAATAGATTCGACGAGCGGTCTTCGCGGAAAGTCTCACGACTTTCCGCGACGATAGGAAGCCGGGCGCCGGCTGCGCCGGCACGCGGCCTCGAAGCGCTCCTGCGCTTCCTTGCCCTAGGTGTCTTGGGAGCGGAACGGGCCGAGCCCGTTCCGCGGCGATTTGCAGTTACCTGCCTGCGAAGTCCGCCGTTGCGATGCTGGCGCCGCCGTAGCCCGAGAACGTTCCCGTCGCGACGCCTACGCCGACGTAGCGGAATCCGCGTCGCAACAGGGTCGCGCGATGCGGCGGGCTCCCGAGCCACATCCGGACGATCGAGGCGGCCGTACCGTGGCTCCCGGTCCCCCACGCGATCGTCTCGCCGAGCGTCCGGCCCCGCGCGCCGTGACGGCGCAGGCGCCGATACCAGTCCCCGTGCGTGAAGCTGCCCGTGCGCAGCATGGCGTTCGAGTGCGAGCGGGCGGCGCGCTGCAGCGGAGCGGCGATGCGAAGGGGCGGCGCTCCGTGCCTGGCGCGGGCGCGGTTGATCGCGTTCAGGAGACTTTGCTCCTGGCCCGACAGCTGCGCCTGGCTCACGAGGTCGGACGACAGCGCCCCTGGCGCGGACGCCAGAAACAGAATCCCCCCGACGACCAGGGCGAGAAGTGTGCGGCTTCTCACCACTCGGCGGGAGAGTCTGCCACAGGTCAGGGACGGTGTATTGCCCGTTTTTAAGAGTGACCAGATTTACAAGTGAATTAACGTGAGGTTTGCGCAAGTACGATGCCGCAAAGCACCACGACGGCCCCCACGAGCTGGATCGGATCCAGCTCCTCGCGGAGCCACAGGTACGCGATCGCGGTGCCGGCCACCGGCTCGAACATCGCGAGGATCCCGGCCCGCGTCGGCCGGATGTGGCGCAGTGCGGCGACGAGCAGGCCGAACGGGACGATCGTCCCGAACACGACCATCCAGGCCATTAGCAGCCAGACGGGCAGCTCGACCGACTCGAGGCGGTCGAGCAGGGACACACTGTCGTCCAGGAGGTGCCAGGGGAAGCTCGTCCAGGGCTGGACGAGGGCCCAGAACAGGGCCGCGAAGAGGAAGCCGTAGGCGAGGAGCGAGCTCGTGGTTCGACGCCGAAGCCCGTGGTCGGCCATGAGGATGTAGAGCGCGAATGTGATCGCGGCGCCGACCGAGGCAAGGACGCCGATCCCGTCCAGCACGAGGCCCTTCCACAGTTGGAGGAGCAGCGAGAGGCCGACGATCGCGAGCGCCAGCGCCGCCCAGATCCGCCGCCGCACGGGCTCGTGGAGGACGTACCGCGCGTACAGGGCGACGAGGACCGGTGCGACGTACTGGATCAGCAGCGCGATGCCGATCTCGAGCCGCTCGATCGCGACGAAGTAGAACCAGGCCACGAAGGCGAGGCCCGCCACTCCGAAGACGGCGAGGAAGGGCAGCTCGCGACGAGTGACGCGGAGCGTCGAGCGCCGCCACACGAGGAGGACGGCGAAGAGGAGCAGGAACGCGCCGGTCGCCCGCACTTCGGTCAGGCGCTCGGAGGTGACGCCGCCCGACTGGAGGATGACCTTCGAAACGGTGCCGTTCAGCGCCCAGAGCGTTGCCGCCGTGAGCACCATCGCGTACCCCAGCGCGGGCCGGCCCGTCACGGCGGCGAGCCTATCGGCGCGGCCGCTCTACACTGGGACGGCCGGGGCGTAGCTCAGCCTGGTAGAGCGCCCGCTTTGGGAGCGGGAGGTCCGCCGGTTCGAATCCGGCCGCCCCGACTAGGTCTCGATCTCGGCGCGCTCCCAGAAGACGACGACGAAGAACGGCAGCCCGCCGCTTCGCGTCGCCCCGACGCGGTACTCGCAGGTGAGCGGTGTCCCGTCCTTGCGCTTCAGCCGCGAGACGCCGGCGCGCAGGTCGCCGCTCGCCATCCGGGCCATCGTCGTCGGCACTCGCTCCGGATCGAAGGCAAGTGCCTGCGCGCCACCCTCGAGCAGCTCCGCCCGCGTGTAGCCCGACAGCTCGCAGGCGAGCCGGTTCGCCGCGAGATACCGACCCTCCTCGTCGAGGACGATCGCGCCGACGGGCGCATGCTCGAGCGCCTCTCCGAGGAGCGTCTCCTGGACGAGGTCCTGCTGGTTGGGAGCGAGCTGCGGCATCGGCATCGGGTAGAGACACGGTCGCAGCCGGTCGGCCCGATTGCAATAGGCCGACCGGCCTATTTCGTCCCGGCCGGGGATCTCACCCGCTCCTCGTCGGCGAGGAAGCGGAAGAAGTAGACGGCGAAGACCGCGAAGAACACGACCGCCTGCTCGACCGCCATCGTCACCCCGGCGATCTGCTGGTCGGTGTGCGCCTCGAGCCCCCAGAGGCCCTGGCCCTCGACGTAATAGTCGTACGCGGCCTCCGGCGCGAGGGCGAGCAGGAGGCCGACGGGGCTCGCGAGGACGAAGGCGAAGAAGAGGTAGAGCGCCCTGGCGGCGTTCGACAGCCGGTGCGGCTCGTCCTGGAACACCGGCCACCAGAGGAGCGAGCCGGCGACGAGGTAGCAGGCGTGCTCGAGGTGGAGGAGGGTCGCCGGGTGCTCGAGCGCCGTGTCGTAGGCGGGCGGCAGGTGCCAGGCGAAGTACGTGAGGAGCCAGAGGCCGAGGGCGACGGGCGGGCGCGTCAGCGCCCGGACGGCTCGGAAGCGCGCGAGCCGCGCGGCGAGGGCCGGCGGGACGCCGAGGACGAGGAGCGCGGGCGCCCACTCCGCGAGGATCACGTTCTGGAGCAGGTGCGCGGAGAGCAGGTGGTAGCTCAGCGCCTCCAGCGGGGTGACGGCGGTGACGAGCAACAGGAGGCACCCGGCCGCGAAGGCCGCGATCCGCCAGCGCTCCGTGCGCCGCCCGCGGACCGCCGCCCAGTAGGCAAGCGCGAGCGCCGCGACGGCGAGCGTCGCCTCGGGGTGAACGGTCCAGGAGTAGGGGTCGGGGCGATTTATGGGCGCTACGCTAAGTGGCGAACGCGGGCGTAGCTCAGTTGGTAGAGCATCGGCCTTCCAAGCCGTGCGTCGCCGGTTCGAGTCCGGTCGCCCGCTCTACTGCCGACACACCTCTCTTGCGTAGGCCGAGATCTCATCCTCGGCCTCGACGAGTGTCCGAACTCGACCCTCTGATTGATCCTGTCAGTGAGCTCACACCACGTCCTCGCCTCGAGTCTGCGGTCCTCGTCGTCACCTCCGCCGCAAGCAGGGAGCATCAGTAGAGCCGCTGCTGCAAGCGCAAGCCCGGTCGTAGCTCTCACCGACCGAAGATACGCCGGCTTCGACCCGAGTGGCTCGGCTAGTCGGCCAGCTCGACGCGCTCGATCGTGATCGGCGTCCGCGGACGGTCGTTCTCGTCCCGGTCGGCTTCGGAGATCCGGTCGACGACGTCCATCCCGGACGTCACCCGCCCGAAGACCGTGTGC
>DASVEW010000002.1:0-73161 GCA_036380355.1 Gaiellaceae bacterium
GTTCGCGACGTTGGGGCCGACGAAGCCCGTCGCGCCGGTGACGAGAACCTTCAGACCGTCTCCCGCTCGAAGTTCTGCCAGTACTTGCTCGGAGTCGGCCCGCGCTGGCCCTGGTACTTCGAGCCGAGCTCGCCCGCTCCGTACGGCGTCTCGGCCGGCTCGGACAGCTGGACGAACGAGAGCTGCCCGATCTTCATCGCGTGGTAGATCGTGATCGGGAGGTTGGCGACGTTCGAAAGCTCGAGCGTGACGTGGCCGTCCCAGCCGGGGTCGATGAACCCGGCGGTCGAGTGGATGAGGAGCCCGAGCCGACCGAGGCTCGACTTCCCCTCCAGTCTCGCGACCAGGTCGTCCGGCAGCCGGATCCGCTCGAGCGTCGAGGCCAGGACGAACTCGCCGGGATGGAGGATGAAGGGCCGCTCGTCGTCGATCTCGACGAGCTCGGTCAGCTCCTCCTGCGGCTCCTTGACGTCGATGTAGGGGTAGCGCGCGTTGTGGAAGACGCGGAAGAAGCGGTCGACGCGGACGTCGACGCTCGACGGCTGGAGCAGCGAGGCGTCGTAGGGGTCGATCTCGATCCGCCCCTCGTCGAGCAGCCGGCGGATCGTGCGGTCGGAGAGGACCATCAGAGCGACGAGGCCGAGGCGCGGCTCAGCTCCGCGAACTCGAGGTCGGTCAGTTCCAGCTCGGCGGCCCCGACGTCCTCCTCGAGGTGCGCGAGGGACGAGGTGCCGGGAATGGGCGTCATCGCCGGCGAGCGGCGCAGGAGCCAGGCAAGCGCCACCTGCGCAGGCGTGGCACCGTGGCTTCGAGCGATGTGGGCAAGCCTGCCGGTCGACGCGGCGAGCTGACCGAGCCCGAGCGGGAACCAGGGCAGGAACGCGATCCCGGCCCGCTCGGAGGCGTCGAGGACGCCCTCCGAGTGGCGGTCGCCGACGTTGTAGCGGTTCTGGACGGACACGACCGGGACGATCTCCCGCGCCGCGGCGAGCTGCCGGGTGTCGACGTTCGACAGGCCGACGTGCCGGATCTTCCCCTCCCGCTGGAGGTCGGCGAGCGTGCCGACGGACTCTTCCAGCGGCACGCGCGGATCGACCGAGTGCAGCTGGTACAGGTCGATCCGCTGGAGCCTGAGGCGGCGCAGGCTGCCCTCCAGCGATTCCCGCAGCGTCTCCGGGCGTCCGTCCGGTTGCCACCGCCCGGGGCCGGGCCGTGTCAGTCCACCTTTGGTCGCGATCACCAGGCCCCCGGGGTACGGATGCAGCGTCTCGGCGATCAGCTCCTCGTTCACCTGGGGCCCGTACGACGCCGCCGTGTCGATCAGGTTGACGCCGAGCTCGAGTGCGCGGCGGAGGACCGCCTTCGCGTCTTCGCGGTCGTCCGGGTCGCCCCAGACCCCGCTCCCCGTGAGCCGCATCGCGCCGAAGCCCATGCGGTTGACCGTGAGATCGCCGAGGGTGACCGTCCCCGCGGCGGTCGCCGGCGTCGTCGTCGGCTCGGCTGCCATCGGCCGGAACCTAGCGTAGAGTCACGCGGTCAAGCGAGCTCAAGGAGGCCAACTCAAGGTGAACGCACTGCGGACGATCTACCGCTGGTGGGCGATGATCCTGCTCGTCGCCATAGTCGTGCAGATCGGCTTCGCCGGTATCGGAGCCTTCGACGCCCTCGACAAGGCGACGGCGGGATCGGTGGACGAAGACGGGTTCCTCGACAGCTTCGACCTCCATGCGATCCTCGGGACGCTGCTCGTTCTGGGCACGCTCCTCCTCTTCCTGCTCGCACTCGCAGCGCGGGTGGGCAAGCAGGGTGTGCTCTATTCGCTCGGGATCTTCGTGCTCGTGGTCGTCCAGATGATCCTCGGCTGGACGGGGAGCGAGCTTCCGGAGATCCTCGGCTTCCTGCACCCGATCAACGCGCTGATCATCCTCGGGGCGATTGCATCGCTCGCGATGCGCGAGTGGCGCGGCGACCGGATGATGGGCCGACCCGGCGAGCCGACGGCGCCGCCCGCAGCCGCGTAAGAGCTCGTTTCAGGATGTGGCTCGTCGCCAGGGTGCGATGGGTGATGCCGGGCCCGGACGCAGACCGCGTCCATATCAGGTTGATATGGGCGCGGTTGAGGACGACGCCTGGCGCCGCCCAGCGCGGCCTGGCGGCACAGCGCTCATCTTGGAACGAGCTCTAGGAACTACTCGGGGTGGTTCTCGCCGTCTCCGATGCGGAACGGCGTGGAGACCCCTTCGTACATGACGTGCATCGTCAGCCCGTCGGCCGCATGCGGGAGGTTGTGGCAGTGGTCCATCCAGAGGCCCGGGTTGTCGGCCCGGAAGGCGATCTCGTACTCCTCGTCGGGCCCGACGTTGAGCGTGTCGACCCACCACGGGCTCCCGGTGGTCGGCTTGCCGTTCCGGCTCAGCACGAGGACGTGGTGCCCGTGCAGGTGCATCGGGTGGACGGCGCCGCTCTCGTTGTCGATCCGCATCTTCACGAGGTCGCCCTGGCTCACCACGTACATGGGCGTGTCCGGGAAGATCTTCCCGTTCACCGACCAGTGGCGTCCCGGCCGGCCGTCGAAGAAGCCGAACTTCTTCCCGATCCTCATCTCGAACGTGCGGTCGAAGTCGGCGCCGTCGAAGATCGTCGCCTTGGCCTCGCCGTAGGCCGACGGGTCGAAGACGGGGAGCTCCGGCGGTCGCTGGAGATCGGTGCGTCCGTCGGCGCTGAACGAGTACGCGGCCGAGCCTCCGACGACGTCCAGGCGGACGGCGACCTCCGGCATCGTGAACGCAAGGTCGTACCGGGCGCCGCCGCCGAGCTCGATCGTCCTCCCCTCGATCGGCTCCGGGCGGTTCACCTCGGTGCCGTCGATGCCGACGACGCTGAACCGGGTGCCTGTGAGGGTGACCTGCTCCGGCGAGCTGTTCGAGTTCACGAGCCGTAGGCGGACCCGGGTGCTCGGCTCCACTGCGCGACGGACGAGGCCGGCCTCGTCGTTCAGCGACGGCTTGCCGTCGAAGTCGTGGACGATCAGGGTCTCGTCGATGCCGGCCGGCGCCTGCCTCGTCCGCGGCTCGATCACGAACGCGCCGTAGAGACCGCGGCGCACCTGCTTCGAGGACACCTGGTGCGAGTGGTACCAGAAGGTCCCGAGCTGCTCGGCGCGGAAGCGGTAGACATGGCGCTCGCCCGGCATGATCGCGTCCTGCGTGACGCCGGCGACGCCGTCCTCGGCGTTCGGCACGTCGACCCCGTGCCAGTGGATCGTCACACCCTCGTCGATGTCCCTGTTCACGAGCGTGACCTCGACGAGGTCGCCTTGCCGCACCCGGATCTCCGGGCCGGGCACGCGCCCGTCGAAGGCCCAGGCGTCCTCGCTCTTCGCGGCGGTCAGCGTCCTTCGGACGTTCGCCTCGCCGTTCCTCGGCCCGGCCAGGCGGTCGACGATCAGGTGCGGGTGCCGGGCGTGGTTCTGCGGCGGCCCGCCGCCGTAGTCCAGGACACCCATGTCCATGGCGTCGAAGGTCCCAGGGAGGCGGCTGTCCCACCAGGCCTTGCCGAGCAGCCCGGCGAGGCCGAGGAAGACGAAGACGCCCAGGATCGTGAGCGCACGGACGAGGTGGCGCATCGCGGCAAGGTAGCTGGGACCTAGACGATCGTCAGCTGGCGGTGCTCCTCGAGGCCGGAGAGGCCGACGCCGACGAGCCGCAGCGCGCCGGGCCGGTCGGCGAGCGCCCGCTCGAGCAGCTGACAGGCGAGCTCGCCGATCCGGTCGCCGTCGTCGGTGCCGACGGGAAGGCTCGTCGAGCGGCTGCGGATGGCGAAGTCGGGATACCGCACCTTCGTCGTGACGGTGCGCGCAGTCTCGCCTTTCCGCTGCAGGTGCTCGGCGAGGCGCGCCGACATGCGCCGCAGCTCGCCGCGGAGCTGCTCGACGTCGGCGATGTCGCGCTCGAAGGTCTCCTCCTGGCTGATCGAAACCCGCTGCGTCTGCGTCTCCAGGCCCCTGGGATCGATCCCCCGGGCGCGGTCGCGGAGCAACGAGCCGACCTTGCCGGGCAGAAGGTGCTGCAGGCGCTCGTCGGAGAGCGCGGCCAGCCCGCCGATCGTCTCGATCCCCGCCGCGCGCAGGCGGGCCTCGGCTCTCGGGCCGACCCCCGGGAGGCGGCGGATCTGGAACGGGGCGAGGAACTCGGCTTCCCGTCCTGCCGGGATCACGACGAGGCCGCCGGGCTTGCGGTGGTCGCTGGCGATCTTGGCCACGACCTTGGCGGCTGCGACGCCCAGCGAGCACGTGAGGCTCGTCGCCCCTCGGACGGCGGTCTGCACCGCCTCGGCGACCGCGCGAGCTTCGTTGAAGTCGCGCGCGACCTCGCCGAGGTCGAGGTAGCCCTCGTCGAGCCCGGTGCGCTCGACGGTCGGGACGACCTGGCGAACCGTGTCCCAGACCTCCTTCGAGTAGGTGGAGTACGTCTGGTGCCTCGGGCGGACGAAGACCGCGTGCGGGCAGCGGCGAAGCGCTTCGGCACAGCTCATCGCCGAGTGGATGCCGAACTGCCGGGCGACGTAGTTCGCGGTCGCGACCACGCCGCGGCCCCGGGGGTCGCCGCCGACGATCAGCGGCTTCGAGCGGAGCTCCGGGTTCTCGAGCTCCTCGACGGCCGCGAAGAAGGCGTCGAGGTCGAGGTGGGCGAGGATTACGGTGCCAGGCGCTCGATCGTCCATCCACCACCATCTTGGCGGCGGTACCGGAAACGGTCGTGCAGCCGGCTCGAGCGGTGCTGCCAGAACTCCCAGACCTCGGGGAGCAGCCGGTAGCCGCCCCAGTGCGGCGGGAGCGGGACGTCGCGCCCCTCGAACTCGCGCTCGAAGTCGCGCACGCGCGCCTCGAGCTCGTCGCGCGAGTCGATCACCTCGCTCTGCGAGGACGCCCAGGCAGCGATCTGGCCGTCGCGCGGCCGGGTCCGGAAGTACTCCTCCGACTCCCGGTCCGCGACCCGCTCGACCGGCCCCTCGATCCGAACCTGACGGCCGAGCGGCTGCCAGTAGAAGAGGAGTGCGCCACGGCCGTTCCCGGCGAGCTCGCGCGCCTTCCGGCTGCCGTGGCCCGTGTGGAATCTGAAGCCCGTTTCGTCGAGCCCCTTCGCCAGCACCATGCGCACCGAGGGCCGCCCCTCCGGATCGGCAGTGGCGAGCGCGACCGCCTCGGGCATGTCGACCGCGGCCTCCGCCTCGCCGTACCAGCGCCGGAACTGAGCGGCCGGATCGGGATCGAGATCGGACCGGCGAAGCGTCCCCTCAGGCCCGCGCATGAATACGAAGTATTCACTATGCACAGCGGCCGACGGCTCCGCTATCGTCGCCCGCATGGCGACGACGAAGACGATCGAGCTGCGCACCGAGATCCCCGGCCCGCGCTCCCGCGAGATCCTCGAACGGAAGGAGCGCGTGATCGCGGATCCCCTCTCGATCTACATCCCGGTCGTGATCGACCACGCCCGGGGCGCGACGCTCACCGACGTCGACGGCAACACGTTCATCGACTTCACGGGCGGCGTGGGCTGCCTGAACGTCGGCCACTCGCACCCGCGGGTCGTCGAGGCCGCACAGGAGCAGCTCGACCGTTTCAGCCACACCGACTTCACGATCGTCCCGTACGAGGTCTACGTCCGGCTCGCCGAGCGGCTCTGCGAGCTCGCGCCGATCGCGGACGCGAAGGCCGCGTTCTTCAACGCCGGAACCGAGGCGGTCGAGAACGCGATCAAGTTCGCCCGCTCGTACACGGGACGGCCGGCAGTGATCGCCTTCGAGGGCGGCTTCCACGGCCGCACGCTGCTCAGCCTGAGCCTCACCTCGAAGACGCACCCGTACAAAGCCGGTCTCGGGCCGTTCGCGCCCGAGGTCTACCGCGTCCCGTTCCCGAACGGCTACCGCGGGCCCGACTGGCGGACGGCGCTCGAGGCCCTCGAGCGCGCGCTCGTGACGCAGGTCGCACCCGAGACGGTCGCCGCAATCGTGATCGAGCCGGTCCAGGGGGAGGGAGGCTTCGTCGTCGCGCCCAAGGAGTACCTGGAGGGCGTCCGGCGGATCTGCGACGAACACGGCATCGTCCTGGTCGTCGACGAGGTCCAGACCGGTTTCGGCCGCACCGGCAAGCTCTTCGCGATCGAGCACTACGACGTCGAGCCCGACCTGATCACGGTGGCCAAGTCGATCGCGATGGGGCTCCCGCTCTCCGGCGTGATCGGCAAGGCGGCGATCATGGACGCGCCCGGCGACTCGGCGATCGGCGGCACCTACGTGGGCAACCCGGTCGCGCAGGCGGCCGCGCTGGCCGTCCTGGACGTGATCGGGGAGGAGGATCTCTGCGCCCGCGCGTCCGTCGTCGGCGACACGATGCGCGCCCGCATGGAGTCTTGGCAGACGCGTTTCCCGCAGATCGGCGACGTCCGCGGCCTCGGCGCGATGCTCGCGATCGAGCTCGTCCGCGACCCGGCGACGAAGGAGCCCGACGCCGGGCTCGCAACGGCGATCGTGGAGGAGGCGGCCCTCAACGGCCTGCTCGTGCTCAAGTCCGGCATCTACTCGAACTGCATCCGGGTGCTGGCGCCGCTGACCCTCTCGGACGCCGAGCTCGACGAGGCGCTCGACGTCTGGGAGCAGGCGCTCGAGACCGTTCGAACCGCGTAGCTGCGAACGGCCGGCAGTAACCTGACTCCCATGCACGGCGAGGTCATCGCCGGTCGCTTCGAGCTGGTCGAGCTGATCGGAAAGGGCGGCATGTCGAGCGTCTACAAGGCGCACGACCGTATGCTCGAGCGGATCGTCGCGATCAAAATCCTCCATCCGCAGTTCACGGCGGACGAGGAGTACGTGGAGCGGTTCCGCCGCGAGGCCCGCTCGGTCGCGCAGTTGAGCCACCCGAACATCGTCACCGTTATCGACCGCGGCGAGGACGGGGGTAGGCAGTACATCGTCTTCGAATGCGTCGAGGGCGAGAATCTCAAGCAGCTGGTCGAACGAACCGGTTCGATCCCCGTCCGGGACGCGCTCGTGCTGGCGCTGCAGATGGCCCGGGCGCTCTCGTTCGCGCACGGGCGGGGGCTGATCCACCGTGACGTGAAGCCGCAGAACGTGCTGCTGAACGCGGACGGCCAGGCGAAGATGACCGACTTCGGCATCGCCCGGGAGCTCGACGTCCAGGGGGTGACGATCACCGGCACCGTGCTCGGGACGAGCGAGTACATCGCGCCCGAGCAGGCGCGCGGCGAGCAGGTCGACGCCCAGACGGACGTGTACTCGCTCGGCGTCGTCCTCTATGAGCTGCTGACAGGCGCGGTTCCCTACGACGGCGAGACGTTCGTGACGGTCGCGCTCAAGCACGTGAACGAGCCGACGCCGAGCGTGCTCGAGCGGCGGCCCGACGTACCCCCGCGGGTGGCCCTCGCGGTCGAGCGGGCGATGGCGAAGTCGCCGTCCGAGCGCTTCGGCTCGATGAACGAGCTCGTCGACGAGCTGGAGGCCTGCCTGGCCGATCTCGACCCGGGCTCCGAGGGGGCGACGATGATCGCGCGAAGCCCGGTCGCGCCGGCCGCGGGGCGGGCGCGGCCTCGGCGGCGGCGGCGGCTCGGCGTGCTGTGGCCGGTCGCCGCCGTTCTTGCGGTGCTCGCGGTCGGCGGGCTCGCCGCGCTCGGCGCGCTGGCCCTTCGAGACGACGGAGACGGCCCCCAGGCGGCGACGGGACAGCCGATCCGCCTGACGGGGATCACCTCCTACGATCCGGAGGGAGACAACCAGGAAGAGCATGAGGAGGCCGTCGCACGGGCGACCGACGGCGATCCCGACACCTATTGGTACACCGAGGACTACAACACCTTCACCAAGTCGGGCGTCGGGCTCGTCCTGGACGCAGGCGAAGAGGTGGAGCCGAGGTCGATCACGATCACGACCGACACTCCCGGCTTCACCGCCGAGATCCACGCCGGGAACAGCCCAGAAGGCCCGTTCGAGCCGGTGTCGCGATCGGGAACGATCGAAAACCGGCGGCGCTACAACCTCACGGACGCGAAAGCGCGCTACTTCGTCGTCTGGATCACCGACGTCTCGGGCTCCGCACGCATCAACGAGGTGACCGCTCGGTAGACAGAGTCGCCGCAGATCGGGCTTTGCCCGTTCCGCCGGTACGGCGGGACAGCGAGGAAGCGGCGAGCGCACGTGGGCCGCGCGACGACGCAGCCGTCGCCCGGCTTCGTACAGTCGCCGAAAGTCGCGAGACTTTCGGCGAAAGTCAGAAGCGAAGCTTCTGACGTCGCTCGTGACGTTCCAGCGCCAGCTCGACCAGCCGGTCGAGGAGCTCTGGATACGGGATCCCCGAGGCCTCGAAGAGCTTCGCGTAGACGCTCGTCGCCGTGAATCCGGGGATCGTGTTCAGCTCGTTGACGAGCACCTCGCCGTCCTCCCGGACGAAGCAGTCGGCCCGCGCCATCCCCTCGCAGTCCGTCGCGATAAACGCCTCGACGGCGAGCTGCTGCACCCGTTCGATCTTGTCCTCGGGAATCTCCGGCGGAATCTTCAGGTCCATCCCGCCCTGGTCGTACTTGGCCGAGTAGTCGTACCAGTCGACCCCCGAGAAGCCGTGAGCGACGATCTCGCCGGGCAGCGAGGCGATCGGCTCCCTGTTCCCGAGCACGCCGACCTCGACCTCCACGCCTTCCACGAACTCCTCGATCAGCACCTTCTCGTCGTGGCGGCGCGCGAGGTCGACAGCACCCTGCAGCTCGTCCTCCTCGCGAACCTTCGTGATCCCGACCGAGGAGCCGAGACGCGCGGGCTTCACGAAGACCGGGTAGCCGAACGGGTTCTCCGGCCGGTCGCCGTTCCGCACGGTCACCGACCGCGTGACCGGAATCCCCTTGTCGCGGCAGACAGCCTTGAAGAGATCCTTGTCCATGCAGAGCGCCGAGGCGGTCACCCCCGCGCCGACGTACGGCACGCCAGCGAGCTCGAGCAGACCCTGAACCGTGCCGTCCTCGCCGAACGGGCCATGGAGGATGGGGAGAACCACCTCGACCTCGCCGAGCACCTCGGGCGGCGAGCGGGTCGGCACGGGGAGCGTCTCGGCCACCGGCCGCTCGAGCGCCTTCGTCCCGCCCGGCCCCAGCTCCCAGCGGCCGTCGCGGCCGATCTCGATCGTCTGGACGTCGTACCGCTCCGGATCCAGCCCCTCGATCACCGACCGGGCCGACTCGACCGAGATCTCGTGCTCGCTCGAGCGCCCGCCGGCGATGACCGCGACGCGGTACCTCGGCTTCACGGCGTGGGCGGCGGCGGCTCGATCTCCTCGAACCGGCCGACGTAGATGATCACCTGCGAGCCGGGCTCGGCCTGCCCGCCCGGCGCCGGCGTCTGGGTGATGACGACGCCTTCCTCGTCGGGATTCGTCGTCGGCGTGTCGCGGACCAGCACGGCCCAGCCCTCGTTCTCCAGGGTCGCCCGTGCGTTGGCCTCCTCGTCGCCGACCACGTCCGGAACGGCCGTCGTCGTCCTTCCGGACGAGACGTTCAGCGTCACCCGGGTCCCCGGCGGGGCGAGCGTGCCGGCCCCCGGGCTCATGCCGACGACCGTGCCCGCCGGCTCGGAGGCTTCGACGTCACGCCGGACCGGCGCAAAGCCGGCCTCGCGCAGCGTCGCCGCCGCGTCGTCGAACGACCGGCCGACCACGTTGGGCAGCCCTCGTTGCTGCGGCCCCTTGGAGACGTTCAGCCGCACGTCGGTGCCCTCGACGATGCTCGTGCCGCCCTTCGGATCCTGGGCGATGACGGTCCCTTCGGGCTCGTCCGAGAAGATGTCGACCACCCTCGGAACGAGTCCGGCCGCGCGCAGGGTCGCCACCGCGTCCGACTCGCGCGCGCCCACCACCTCCGGCACCTGCACCCGCGGCTTGCCGGTCGAGACGAAGTAGCGGACGGCGTTGCCGCGCTGGATCCGCTCGCCCGCATCGGGCTCCTGGCGGATCACGATCCCCCGGGGAACGCTGTCGCTCGATTCCTGCCGCGGGACGGGTCGCAGCCCCGCGTTCTGGATGCGGTTCCTCGCGACCGGCGCACGGACGCCCTCGACGAACGGCACCGCGACCGGCTTCGTCTCGCTGATCTCGTCCTGGATCTGCTGCCAGACGTACACGCCGGCGACGAGCGCGCCGACGAGGAGGAGCCCGGTGAGCAGCCAGGGCCAGAACGTGCGCCGGCGCCGCGGGGGCTCGTAGTCGTAGTAGTGCTGGTCCCTGTACGGGCGCGTCGGCGGCGGCGGAGCGACGACCGGGCGGCGAGAGACCATGGTCGGGGCCGACTCCGCGAGACCGGCGCCGGCCAGGACGGCCGTTGCGGCATCGGCCGTCTCCGCGGTCACGCCGCTTCCCGCCGCGACGCGGCCGAGCTCCCGGTCCATCTCCTCCGCGCTCTCGAAGCGCTCGGCGGGATCCTTGGCGAGCGCCCGCAGGACGACCATGTCGAGGTCGACAGAAACCTCCGGGCGAAGGGCCGACGGCGGCTTCGGGATCTCGGAGAGGTGCTTCATCGCGATCTCGAGCGGCGTCTCGCCCGTGAACGGCAGCTTCCCGGTCAGCAGCTCGTAGAGGACGATGCCGACCGAATAGATGTCCGACCGCTGATCGACGGGCGCGCCGCGCGCCTGCTCGGGCGAGAGGTACTGGGCGGTGCCGACGATCGAGCCCGCCTCGGTCATCTGGCTCGCCGAGGTGCGCGAGATTCCGAAGTCGGTCACCTTGTAGCGCCGCTCCGAGCCGTCCGGCGCGAGCAGGACGTTGTGCGGCTTCACGTCCCGGTGCACGACGCCGCCGCGATGCGCGAACCCGAGCGCCCGGAGAATCTGGCGCGTGGCGTCGATCGCCGCGTCGATCGGCAGAGCCCCCTCGGCGACGATGCGGTCCTTGAGACTCCGGCCCTCGAGATACTCCATCGCGATGTAGTAGGTGCCCTCGGCCTCGCCGCGGTCGTAGATGGAGACGATGTTCGGATGGGACAGGCCGGCGGCGTTCTTCGCCTCCCGGCGGAAGCGCTCGACGAACGAGTCGTCGCTCGCATGGCGGTCGTTGAGGATCTTGATCGCGACGAGGCGACCGAGCTCCTCGTCCTCGGCGAGATAGACGTTCGCCATGCCGCCCGAGCCCAGCCGCCGGACGATGCGGTACCGCCCGTCGAAGAGCGTGTTGATCAGGGTGTCGGAAACGGCCATGTAGCTAACGCTCCGAAGCTTCCGAGTTCGACGGGACACGTAGGAGCGCCTGCATGATCTGCTTCGCGATCGGCGCCGCGACGCTCCCGCCCGTGCCGCTCTGGTTCTGGAGGTAGACCGCGACCGCGACACGCGGGCGCTCGACCGGAGCGAAGGCGATAAACCCGGCGACGTTTCTGCCGAAGCGGCCCGTCTCGGCCGTTCCGGTCTTGCCCGCGACCCGCACGCCGGGGATCTGCGCGGCCGTGCCCGTCCCGCCCGAGACGACGCCCTCCATCATCGCCGTCAGGTCGCGGGCCGTCTGCTCCTTGATGGCGCGGCGCAGCTCGTCGGGGCGCATCCGCTGCACGATCGAGCCGTCCGGAGCCCGGACGCGGTCGGTCAGGTAGGGCTCCATCACGACGCCGCCGTTCGCCACGCCCGCGGCCACCATCGCCATCTGCATCGGGGTCACCAGCATCCGCTCCTGGCCGAACGCGAGCCGCCCCGGGTCGGCGCGGCCCTCCTGCGACTCGGGGAGCAGCCGGCCGCCCTGGTAGAGGCCGCTCGGCGCCCGCTCGTCCGACGGCAGGTCGACCGGGGGGTCCTCGTAGAACCCGAACCGGCGCGCGTAGTCGAGAATGACGCCCGGGCCGAGCTCCTTCCCCATCTCGCAGAACGACGAGTTGATGGAGTTCACGAGCGCCTGGGAGAAGCTCACGCGGCCAAACGGCCTCGACGTGTCGTAGTTGTTCACGCGCTGCCCGTACTCGATGCAGTAGCCCGGGTCGACGAAGCTGGAGTCGGGCGAGTACCGGCCCGAGTCGAGCGCCGCCGCCGCCGTCACGACCTTGAACGTCGAGCCCGGGATGAAGAGCCCCGACGTGCCGCGGTTGAGCAGCGGCGCGATCGGGCACGCCCCGCGGCCACGCTGGACGGCCGCGAAGTTCCGCTCGACGAGGTTCGGGTCGAAGCTCGGGCTCGAGGCGAGCACGAGCACCTTGCCCGTGGACGGCTCCAGTGCGACCGCGGCGCCGCACTGGCCGCCGAGCGCTCGCAGCGCCACCTGCTGGGCCCGCCAGCGGATGGTCGTGATGATGTCGTTCCCTTCGATCGTCTTCCCGCGCAGCTCGTCGAGCGTCGTGTCGAGCACCGTGCTCAGGTTCCGGTTGGCCCCGGTCAGGAAGTCGTTGCGCGACCGCTCGAGGCCGGTTCGGGACCGGGCGCGGGTCGCGTACCCGACAGCGTGCGCCGTCAGCTCGCCCTTCGGGTAGCGCCGGAGGTAGAACGTCTGCCCGGCGACGCGCCGCTGGCGATTCACCGCGAGCCGCGTCACGCCGTCGCCGGCGTAGATCAGCCCGCGCTTGATCGTGAACTGGGCCACGACCTTGATCGCGTTGTCCTGGCGCTCCGAGAGGCTCGGAGCCGCCCAGGCCTGCCAGTACGTCGTGCCGACGATCAGGGACGTGACGAGCACGAGACCGGCGACGGCCAGACGCGAGATCTGCTGGTTCAACGGTCACCGTCCAGACAGATCGTGCGTCCCGGCCGTGAAACCGCCGCGTCGCAAGGACGCAGCCTGCGTTCGTAGCCGGAGGCTACGGGCGTAGGTGAGGACGCCGCGAGGCGGATGGTTGCAGCGCGCCGGGGCGTGCGAGGTGGCTGGATGGGGGCCGTCATCTACGTCGCGCCCATCCGCTGGTTCGCCCGGTTCGAGACGAGGAGCAGCCCGGCGAGCAGCACGAAGTTCGCCACGATGCTCGACCCGCCGTAGCTGACGAACGGAAGCGTGATCCCGGTCAGCGGGATGATCCGGAGGATCCCGCCGACGATGATGAACGTCTGCAGCGTGAAGCAGAACGTCAGTCCAGCGGCGAGCAGCTTGGAGAAGCCGTCCTGGGCCAGCATCGCGATCCGGAAGCCGCGGGCCGCGAACAGCATGTAGACGAGCAGGAACGCCGAGATCCCGATGAGCCCCAGCTCCTGCGCGAGCGCGGAAAAGATGAAGTCGGTGCTCACGTACGGGATCAGCTGGTTGCCGTCGGCGTCCGTGAAGGTCCCCTGGCCGAAGCCGGTGCCGCCGAAGTTCCCGTTCGCGATCGAGTAGATCGACTGGATCGTCTGGTAGCCGCCGCCGTCGGCGTCGCTCCACGGGTCGAGCCACATCCGCACGCGCTCCGCGACCCGCCCGACCTGCGTGTAGACGAGGGCGGCCCCGCCCACGAACATCGCGGTGCCCGCGGCGACGAACCAGATCTGCGCCGTCGCCACGTAGAGCATCGCCAGGAAGATCCCGAAGTAGAGGAGCCCGCCGCCGAGATCGTTCGTCAGCACGAGGACGGCCATCGCGCCGCCCCAGATCAGGAGCAGCGGGCCGAGGTCCTTGAGGCGCGCCTGCGCCAGCACCTCGCGCTTCTCGCGCAGGTAGCCGGCAACGAAGACGATCAGGCAGATCTTCGCGAACTCGCCGGGCTGGAACCGCACCGGGCCCAGCTCGACCCAGAGGCGCGCGCCGTTCACCATCCTCCCGATCACCGGCATCGCCGGTAGCGCGAGGAGCACGAGCGCGCCGAGGCCGAACAGATACTTGTAGCTCTCGAGCCGCCGGTAGTCGCGGCGCAGGGCGAGCAGGGTCCCGGCGAAGGCGGCCAGGCCGATGACGATCCAGAGGCCTTGCTTGAACGCCTCGTCCTCGTCCAGCCGGTAGATCTCGGTCAGGCCGATGCCGGTCAGAAGCCCGGCCATCGGCAGGAGATACGGGTCCGCGTGAGGCACGGCGATTCGGGTGACGACGTGGGCGGCCACGTAGAGGCCGAGGAAGAAGAGCGCGTAGGAGAGCGAGCCGGTGCTGACCACCTCCTGCCGCGCGATGTAGACGCTCGCGAACGCCGTCCCGACGATCGTGCCGACCACGATGAGACTGAAGAGCTCGCGGGTCCTGGCGCTCATGCGTTGTCCAGGAGCCACAGGATCGCCGCCGCGGCGATCAGCAACGCCGCCAGCCCGGAGACGATCGGCAGCGCTCGGCCGCGGCGCTTGGAGGGCGCAGCCTCCTCGGCGTCCTCGGGAGCGACGACGGACGCGTCCACCGCGGGAATCGCATCCACGCCCGACAGCGTGTCTTCGTCGTCCGCCCGCACCGCAGCGGCCTGCTCCGTCACCGCCGTGTCGCTCGTGTCGCCGCCGACCTCGAAGAAGACGACTGTGATGTTGTCCTCGCCTCCGACCCGGTTCGCCGCACCGACGAGCGCCCTGGCTGCCTCGTCGAGATCTCCGCGGTGCCTCTCGATAGCGTCGATGATCGTCCGGTCGTCGACCATGTCGGTGAGGCCGTCGGAGCAGATGAGGAAGAGGTCGCCCTCGGCCGGCTCGATATCGAACGTGTCGACGTCGACGTCGGGCTCGGTACCGACGGCGCGGGTGATCACGGAGCGCTGTGGATGCGCCTCGGCCTCCTCCGGCGTCAGCTTCCCGCTGCGCACGAGCTCGGCGACCAGCGAGTGGTCGTCCGTCAGCTGCTCGATCGCGCCGTCGCGGATGAGATAGGCCCGCGAGTCGCCCACGTGCCCGAAGACGACGCGGTTCTGCTCGACGAGAGCGACGGTCATCGTCGTCCCCATGCCGGAGGCTTCGCGATCCTCGTTCGCCCGGCGGAAGACTCGCCTATTGGCCTCCTGGATCAGCGACGTGACGCGCTCCTCGCCGCTGGCGCCGTCGCCGCCGCCCTCCTTGAGGGCCCCGGCCGCGAGCCCGGAAGCGACCTCGCCGGCCTTCGCGCCGCCCATTCCGTCCGCCACGGCGAAGAGCGGCGGCTCGACAACGTAGGTGTCCTCGTTGTGGCGCCGCTTGCGCCCCGGGTGGGTGGCAACGCCGATGTTCACGGCTCGAACCTCAGGTCCGTGTCGCCGACGCGGATGACGTCGCCGGGGGTCAGCTTCCTCGGGCCGTCGAGCTTGATGCCGTTCACGAAGGTGCCGTTCGTGGAGCCGACGTCCTCGACCCAGACCCCGTCGCGCTTGGGTTCCACACGGGCGTGGTGCGCGGACGCGAACTCGTCGTCGCCGAGGTCCATGTCGTTGTCCGATGAGCGCCCGATCGTCACCGGCGCCGAGTCGAGCGTCCGCTCGGTGTCGACCTTCAGGGCCGGGCTCGCGAGCACGATCAGGCTCCCGGTCCGCGCGCGGGGCCCGAGCCCGGCGGCCGCTGCCTGCTGCGGCGCCAGGACGAAGCTCTCCTGCGGCAGGCGCACGTCCCGCGCCACCGTGCGGACGATCCGCCAGATGAAGAGGTACAGCAGTACGAGGAACCCCACCTTCAGCCCGAGCAGAACCGCTTCGACCTCGATGTCGGCGACGATCATTGGGGGCGCCTGAAGACGAGCTCAGTCGACCCGAGGGTGATCCGGTCCTCGTCGTCGAGCTTCGCCCGTTTCAGCGCGCGGCCATTGACCGCGACGCCGTTCGTGGAGTCGAGGTCGACGATCCAGAAGGTCGATCCCTCCTGGCGGATCTCTGCGTGCCGCCGCGAGATGTTCGGGTCGGCGACACGGATGTCGCTGTCCTTCGAGCGGCCGATGACGACGACCGACTTCTCCAGCGGATGCGGCGAGCCGTCCACGGTCAGCGTCGCGGGTTCCGGCTCCATCCCGAGCTCCTCGGCAGAGACGGCCTCCGTCTCCGACGGCGTCGCGCGGTAGATGCGCGTCGCGCCCGCCTCCAGGTCGGGCTCGGGGACCTCCTCGGGCAGCTCGCGCTGGATCATCCGGTTCGAGATCCCGAACAGGCCGACCTCGAGGTCCTCGTCGGTCCGGAAGGACACCTGCGGACGGGAGAGCAGCTGGTAGCCCTCGCGGCGCCCGTGCTCGGCGAGGTACTCCTCGAGCTCCTTGATCAGCGCGGGCTCGTAGCTCTCGAACTGCTCGCGGTCCCTGGGCGAGAGGTAGACGACGTACTCGTTCGGCGCGTAGATCTGCGAGACCGAGACCATCTTGTAGTCGTCCATCTCCTTCGCCAGCTTGCGCGCCAGCTCGACCGGTTGCACGTTGCGCCGGAAGGCGCGCCCGAACGCGCCTTCGAAGAGCGACTCGATCTTTTGCTCGATGGTCCTGAGCACCAGCGGCGACCCTCCTAGCGAGGGCGAGTTTAGCGGCGAAGCACCTCGGCTCTGACGGAGGCACCGATGCAACAGAGCCAGATTCCGGCCACCACGGGCAGCGCGTTCACGGCCTCGATCGGGAGCAGAAGAGCGGCGATCGCGGCCGCACCCAGGCCGGCGACGGGCCAGACCCCACGCTCGGCTGCCGGGGGCAGCAGCGCGGCGAGCACGGCGACGGCGGCGGCCGCGAGCAGGACCTCGGGCGTCGCGCCGAGCGAGCCGAGAAGCGCGGAGGCGACGGAGCCCGCAGCTTCGCTTCCGTGGACGCCCAGGGCGGCCGGCTCCCGGTCGCTGAGCGGGAGCGTCGCGCCGCCGAGGCCGGCGGCGATCGCGGCGAGCAGCACTCCGGCGGCGCCGAAGACGGCCCGCCAGACGGCACGTCCCACGGGCAGCAGCGCGGCGGGAAGCAGCATCACGAGCCCGACGGGGGCCAGGATCGCACCGGCGAGCGGGTAGAGCCCCTCCTCGGTCCGGTTCCACGTGGCCACGACCCAGGCGACTGCGAGCGCCGCGTAGACGACGGCGAGGCCGAGAGAGACGTTGCCGAGCGGCAGGACGGCGAGCCCGAGCGCCGCGACGAGCCCGAGCCGGGGCCGTAAGACGGTGAGCGTCCCGGCGACTGCGGCGAGGCCCCAGCTCCAGCCGGCGGGATAGAACGGCAGCGTCGCCGCGGTCCAGGAGACATAGGCGACGGCCGCAGCTCCGGCGACGACGCGACGGAGCGGAGGCGAGGAAACGGCGCGCGTCGCCCGAATCCGCTTGCGATCGCGCTGCTGCAGGGCGGTTCGGAGCCGATCGGCGAGCTGCACGGCCGTCGGCCGGCCTCCGGGGTCGACCGCCGCGGCGCGCGCGACCGCCTCCGTGAGCTGGCGGGGAAGGTCGGGCCGGACCGATTCGAGCGGCGGAGGCCCGACCTCGATCCGCCGCGCAGTCTCGATCGGGGAGGAGGCCCAGAACGGGTGGTACCCCGCGAGCGCCTCCCACAGGACGACGCCGACCGCCCAGATGTCCGCGGCGAACGACGCCTCCTCGCCGGCGAGCCGCTCGGGGGAGATGTACGCCAGCGTGCCGGGAACGTCGCCGGCCGCCGTCAGCGTCTCGGCCTCGGCGAACTGCGCCAGGCCGAAGTCGAGCAGCTTCACGGTCAGTTCGGGCGAGTCCGCGACCAGGACGTTCGTGGGCTTGACGTCGCGGTGGACGATCCCGTGCCTGTGCGCGTGGGCGAGCCCTTCCAGGATCTGCGCGGCCACCTCGACCACGGCCGCGTCGTTCAGCTCACCCGCCCGCATCCGGTCGCGAAGCGTGCGGCCCGGAACGTACTCGTAGGCGATGTAGACGTTCTGCTGGTCGCCGGCGAAGGCATAGGCGCGCAGGCAGCGCGGGTGGCGGAGGCGCGCGGCCGCCGACGCCTCCCGCTCCGCGCGGGTGTGGGCCTTCCCCTCGCGGGGGACGATCTTCAGCGCGACGTCGAGGCCGTTCCGCTCGTCTCGGGCGACCCAGACCGATCCCGAGCCCCCGCTTCCGAGCGGGCGCAGGGGCCGATACCGGTCGAGAACCAGTTCACTGGCAGGAAGAGACGCGACCGCGCCGGCCATGTGCCATGGGGTTGGCGGCGGCCGGATGAACTCCTTTCACCGCCGATGCAGCCGTTACAGTGGACCAGCCGGAATCCCGGCCTGGCGCCATGACCGAGCGCGATACAGAAATCGAGTTCGACTTCTTCGAGGAGCCGGCGACCCGGGAGGCGGTCCGCGACGAGCGTCCTCCCCGCCGAACCCGAGGACCGCGCCGTCCTACGGGCCCGCCTTCGGGCCTCACGCCGTTGCTACGGCTCGTCGGGCTGATCAGCTTCGCGATCCTGGTCGTCGTCCTCCTCGTCTTCTGGGTCTCGAGCTGTCGCGGCGAGGCGAAGCGCGACCGGTACCAGGGCTACATGCAGGACGTCCAGGAGGTCGCCGACAGGTCCGAGCGGATCGGGTCGCAGCTCTCCACGACGCTGACGCGGCCGGAGGTGCGACAGCCGGCCCTCGTCCGCACGCTGGACGGGTACGCGCAGCAGCAGGAACAGCTCGTCGCGACGGCGCAGCGCCTCGACCCGCCGGGACCCCTTCGCGAGCAGCACGAGCACCAGATCGACGCGCTCCAGTTCCGGGTCAGCGGCCTCCGCGGCCTTGCGGACGCGTTCGGCACGCGCAGCGGGAATGCCGGCCGGACCGGCGGCCTGCTCTCGGCCCAGTACAGGCGCCTGACCGCGAGCGACGTCGTCTGGGACGACCTCTTCTCGGCTCCGGCGGCGCAGGAGCTCCGCAGGCAGGACCTTCGCGGGATCAACGTCCCGGACTCGAACTTCGTCTCGAACCCCGATCTCGGGACGGCGCGAGCGATGAGCAACATCTGGCAGCGGGTCCGGGGACAGACGGCCGCCGGCGGCGGGGAGGCGACGGCCAGTCCGGGCACGCACGGTCACAACCTCGTCTCCGTGACGGTCGTCGGCGGATCGCGCCTCAACCCGAACGCGCTGAACAAGATCGTGGCGACGACCGATCTCGCGTTCGAGGTCGTCTTCGAGAACTCCGGCGACTCGACGGAGACAGGCGTCGAGGTCGAGCTGACGATCCAGAAGGAAACCGAGCCGCTCACCCGCACCCAGCGCGTCGATCTCACGGAGCCGGGCCAAGAGGTTCGCGTGGTGTTCCGGAACGTCGGCCCGGTGCCGTTCGTCCAGCGGACGACGCTTCAGGTGAGCGTCAAGCCGGTTCCGGGCGAGGAGAACACGGGGAACAACACCGCCGAATACCCCGTGATCTTCTCGTACCCCGGCGGCTAGGCGCCCGGCGCCTCGCGCCCGACGAATTCCCGCCCTCTCGCTCGGGGTCAGACCCCACGCCGACTTTCGCTACACCAGCGGCCCGCTCGGCTCGCCTGGGGTCAGACCCCTTGATACGCGGAGACTCAACCGGCTGATCTGGCCAGTGGCTAGCGAGCCATGGCCCTTTCGACCGCTTCCTGTTCCTCAGGAGACAGTGCGACCGGAGCCTTGCCGTGGTCGAGCTCCTTCACGTAGATGCGGGCGTAGTCCCGGCCCTGGATGGCGCTGACGACGAAGCCGCTACGGGCGGCGTCGAGGAACGCCAGCGACGCGGACTGATGCCCGCCGGCGCCTTCGTACGCGTCGTAACGGACGACGGACGTGTTCGTGACCGCCCCGTCCACACGCCGGTCCACCCGGGCGAGCGCGGCGGCGACCTCGTCCACCGCGCGGTGCAGGTCGTCGATCCGAGCCTGGAGCGAGACGGCGAAATCGACGAGGTCGGCCTTGCCGCCGCCGAGCAGCGTCATCTGGGCCTCGCGCACGCGGCGAAGGCGAAGAGCGAGGAGGAAGACGACGAGCAGGGCGAGCGCGGCGACGGCGCACGCAGCGATCGCGATCCACGCCGCGGTGGAGGCGGAGACGTCCATGTGGGGGCAGATCCTAGAGCCAGCTCGCTATCGTTTTAGCTCTGCCATGAAACAGGTCCTGGTCCTGAACGCCAGCTACGAGGCGCTGAACGTGTGCTCGGTTCGCCGTGCCCACGTGCTGGTCTACAAGGGCAAGGCCGAAGTGATCGAGGCCTTGGAGCAGCCGCTTCGCTCGGCAACCGACACCTACCAGTGGCCGCACGTCATCCGCCTCGTGACCTACGTCTCGGTGCCGCGGACCGTCAAGCGGAAGATCTCGCGCCGGGCCCTGTTCGCCCGTGACGGCTGGCGCTGCGCCTACTGCGGCACGTCGACCGGGCGGCTCACGCTCGACCACATCGTCCCGCGGAGCCGCGGCGGCGACTCCGTCTGGGAGAACGTCGTCACCTCGTGCGCGCCGTGCAACCTCAAGAAGGGCAACCGGCTCTTACACGAGATCGAGATGGTGCTCCGAACGAAGCCGCGCGTGCCGCAGCCCGTGCTCTACATCAGACTCGCGACCCCAAAGATCCCGGCCGGGTGGAGGCCCTATCTGCCCGAGCTGGGCGAGGCCACGGCGGCCTAGAGTCGGCAGGCGAGCTCGACCGCCGGCAGATACGGATCGGCATCGTCCGGTCTCAAGGGCTCGTCTTCACGGAAGAGCCGGTCCGTGACGGCGCGATAGATCAGCGCGCGGAGGAGGAACTGCTCGAAGCGGTCGATGTGGGCGACCGAGTCGAGAATGGTCTCGTCGGCGCCCTCCCAGACCAGGGCGTCGGCGACCACGATCGCCGCCGCGTACGCCGTCGGCCGCCAGTAGGGCGAGAAGTCGATGATCGCCGGCGGACGCGGGTCGGCGAAAAGGACGTTCCCGGTCAGGTCACCGTGCACCAGCTGGCTCGGCTCGTCGACGGGCCGGAGCGCGGAGGCCAGGCGTTCCAGGTGCTTGACGCGCAGGAAGTCCTCGACCGGCAGCTCACCCCAGGCAACCCGATCGCCCACGACCCAGGGATCGGTCCGGTCGTCGATGAACTCCGGGCGGGCGACGCCCGCGAGCGCGGCGTGAAGTCGCTCGCCGGCGGCGATGATCTCCGGCCACCGGCGCTCCTCGTGGCGCCCTTCGACCCAGTCCCAGGCCGTCCAGCCGTCGACGACGACCGACTCGTCCACCGCCCGCTGCGGGCGAGCGACGCGGAAGCCGTCGCAGCGGATCGAGAAGAAGACCTCCGCTTGCCACTCCACGTGCTGAGAATGGTGATCGGCCGGCTTGAAGACGAGATCGCCGGCGCGCCACGACTCGCCCATGCCCCCCGCAAGCGGTGTGGCGCCGCCCTCGACGCCGAAGGCCGCGAGCACTCGGGGATCCGGCGGGGCCATCAGCCCCGCTCGATAGGCAGGCCGAGCGTCTCCCACTGGCTCCACGAGCCGGGGTAGAGCTTCGCTTCACGACCTGCGAGCGCAAGACCGTGGACCGTGACGGACGACGTGACGCCCGAGCCGCAGTAGGCGACGAGCTCGCCGGGCGGGAGGTCGGGCAGCGGCTCGTTCCACGGTGCGTTCAGGGCGCCGGGGATCCGGCCGGGAACCTTGTCGATCGGGTTCTCCTCGCCGCGCCAGCGCGGCGCCATCCTCGCATCGACGACGACGAGCTCGCCGAGCCGCTCGGCCAGCTCAGGCGCGTCGATCGTGTCTCCGGACCGCTCGCGCGGCACGAACGTCGCCGGCTCGATCGCTTCCTCACCCGACGCGAAGGGCCCGCCCCAGGCGTCGATCCCGCCGAGGAGCACCGCGCAGTCGTCGTGGCCGAAGTGGCGCAGCAGCCACCAGAGCCGCTCGGCACCGCCCATGCTCCCGTAGGCCACGACGTACACGCCCTCGCCGATCCCGGCCCGCCCAGCCGCGACCACGAACCGCACGGCCGAAGGCAGCGGATGTCGCCCCTGCCCCTCGACGGACAGGTCGGAGAGGTCCTCGTCCACGTCGAGGAACGAGGCGCCGGGTATGTGGCCCTCGAGGTAGAGCTCGCGCCCGCGACCCGGATCGCCGAGCTCCCAGCGACAGTCCACGAACTGGTACCGCACTGTCGCGATTGTGACGGGACGGTGCTAAGCGGTCCTGACGAGCCTCACCGGCACCGGCAGAAGACAGCGGGCGCACTCGGTCCACGCCGCCCCCTTCCGCTCGGCCCGCTCGACCGGCACCGGCGTGGCGCACGTGCAGCTCTCGGCCTTCGACATCGTCTTCCTCCTCGGCGTCGCTTGCGACGCCGATCGTGGCCATGCCGACTAGGCCGGCGTGGCCGGTTGCTTGATGCCGCTTCCACGCAGGGTGCAGGAGCCGGCGGACGGACTGGCATCATCCGGCCGTGGTTCCCGAGGCACCACTCGAAAGCTCGCGCGAGAACCAGCAGTTCGGCCCGAACGGCGAGTACACGGCGAACGACCTCGCGCGCCGCTACGGCGCGAGCCCCGACGAGACCATGCGGGACGGCGAGATCGCGTACGCGAACATTCCGGAGTCGGAACCGACGGGCCGCGAAGGCTGGCTTCCCGGCAGCTAGGAATGACTGCCGGCCTCATCCCGCGGCGGCTCGTGCCGGACAATTTCGCGGTGCCGGAACGGCTCGAGCACGAGCGCTTCAGGCTTCGGATGCTCTCCGTCACGGATGTGGTCAAGGACTTCGCGGCGATCAACCATCGCGTCAGACCGGACGGGACGCCTGATCCCTGGAGCGAAACGACGTTCCTCCAGAACCTCGCCGATCTCGGCTGGCACGAAGTCGAGTTCAAGATTCGCCGCTCCTTCGCCTACACGGTCGCCCGAGCCGACGAGTCCGAGGTCATTGGTTGCGTGTACCTCTATCCGCCCGAGAACGACGACTACGACGTCGACGTGACGATGTGGGTGACGCGCGAAGCGTGGAACGAGGGCCTCGACGCCGAGGTCGAGCGCGTGGTGCGCGAGTGGCTCGCGCTCGAGTGGCCGTTCGAACGACCGTTCTGGCGCGACCGCTGAAGCCCTACGCTGGTTCCGGCTCTGCCTCGGGTACGACGCGCGGCTCGGCATGCGGGTGGTGGTGGCCGTTCCCCAGCAGGTGACCGTGGGACTCCGTCCCGTAGCCGCCCGGGACCGGGATGTAGAACTCGGGGTAGCCCCACATGCCGTGCTCGGACACGTCCAGGCCGGCCGTCTCGACCTCGGGCTCGACCCTGATCCCCCACAGCGCCTTCATCGCCCAGAGCGACCCGAAGGACGCGCTGAAGGTGAAGAGGCCGACCGCGAGCAGGCCGACGGCCTGCGTCCCGAGCTGGTCGAAGCTGCCCGTGTACCAGAGCCCGCCCGTGCCGGTCGCGAGGTTCTCGGCGAGCGCCGGCACGGCGAAGATCCCGGTCGCGAGGGTGCCCCACACGCCGGCCATCCCGTGAACGGCGACAGCGCCGATCGGGTCGTCGATCCGCAGCCGCTCGACGAGCAGGACACCCAGCACGGCGACGACGCCGGCGACAAGCCCGATCACGATCGCAGCCCACGGCGCCACGAACCCGGCGGCCGCCGTGACGGCGACCAATGCCGCGATCACGCCGTTCAGCATCATCGAGAGGTCGGGCTTGCGCAGCACGACCCAGGCAGCTGCCACGGCGCCGATGGCGCCCGCCGCGGCGGCGACGTTCGTCGTCAGCGCGACGTACGCGAAGTAGCCGATGCGGTCGCCGGTGACGACGCCGAGCGTCGAGCCCGGGTTGAACCCGAACCAGCCGAACCAGAGGATCAGCACGCCCAGCGTCACGAAGGCCATGTTGTGGCCGGGGATCGCGTTCGGCTTCCCGTCCGAGTCGAACTTCCCGATCCGCGGGCCGAGCAGCAACGCGCCGGCGAGCGCGGCCAGCGCACCCTGGTAATGCACCACCGTCGAGCCCGCGAAGTCCTGCATCCCGCGCGCGAACAGCCAGCCGTCGGGGTGCCAGATCCAGTGCGAGACGACCGAGTAGATCAGCGTGAAAACGACCCCGAACGCGAAGTAGACCCACAGCTTCGTCCGCTCGGCCATCGCGCCCCAGACGATCGCCAGCGAGACGGCCGCGAAGACGACCTGGAAGAAGTACGCAGCGCCGGCAGGCACCGACCCGAACCACGAGAAGGGCTCCGCGCCGATCGCGAGCAGCGTGTCCGACGACGGCACGAAGCCCCCGCCGCCGACCAACCCGTTCCCGCCGTCGCCGAACGCGATCCCGAAGCCGACGAGGTAGTAGACGAGCGAGGCGATCCCGAGCACGA
This sequence comes from Gaiellaceae bacterium, assembly GCA_036380355.1. Classification (GTDB taxonomy): domain Bacteria; phylum Actinomycetota; class Thermoleophilia; order Gaiellales; family Gaiellaceae; genus JACDAN01. The sequence goes on from DASVEW010000002.1 coordinate 24,097, forward strand.
GCACGTTCTTCGCCGCGATGTGCCCGGCGTTCTTCATCCGCGTCAGGCCCGCCTCGAGGAAGGCGAACCCGGCCTGCATGAACATGACGAGGATCGCCGCGACGACCACCCAGACGGTGCTCGCAGCGATGACCAGCTCCTCCGGCGTCATACCGGCTCCACCTCCTCCAGCCTCATCCCGGTCCGGTTGTGCGTGACGTCGCCGACCGGCGTCGTCCAGACGATCCCGTCGCCCGACTCGTTGCCGCTTCGCGCGGCGTCCGCGATCGCGGCGACCACGCCGTCGGCGATCTCCTCGGCGACGACGAAGGTCAGAACCGCCTTCGGGAGGAACCGCGACTCGAATGTCCGGCCGCGGTACTCGTGCGTGATGCCGCGCTGGCGCCCGTGGCCGATCGCCTCGACCACGGTGACGCCAACGTGACCCGTCTGTTCCTCGACCGCGTCGATCACGGTCTCGACGCGCTCGCGGATGACGACTGCCTCGACCTTGACCATCAGCAGTCGAAGTAGAGGCCGAACTCCGCGGGATGAGGCCGAAGGCGCACGACGTCGACCTCGTTCTCGCGCTTGTAGCCGATCCAGGTGCGGACCAGCTCCTCGCTGAAGACGCCGCCCTTGGTGAGGAACTCGTGGTCCGCTTCGAGGGCGTCGAGCGCCTCGCCGAGCGACGAGGGAACCTGCGGAACCTCGCCGTGCGTCTCCTCGAAGAGGTCGTAGTCGGCCGGCGCGCCCGGGTCGAGCCCGCGCTCGATCCCGTCCAGCCCCGCCATCAGCATCGCGGCGAAAGCCAGGTACGGGTTGGCCGCGGCATCCGGGCAACGGAACTCGATCCGCTTCGCCTTCGGCGCGTCCGAGTACATCGGGATCCGGATGCAGGCGGAGCGGTTCCGCTGCGAGTACACGAGATTGACCGGCGCCTCGTAGCCGGGCACGAGCCGGCGGTACGAGTTCGTCGTCGGCGCGCAGAACGCCAGCAGCGCAGGCGCATGCGCCAGAAGCCCGCCGATGTACGAGCGGGCCGCGGCCGAGAGGCCGGCGTAACCGTCGCCGTCCGCCATCAGCGTCTCGCCGCCTTTCCAGAGCGACTGATGCGTGTGCATGCCCGAGCCGTTGTCGCCGAACAGCGGCTTCGGCATGAAGGTGACCGTCTTGCCGGCCGCGCGGGCGACGTTCTTGACGATGTACTTGTACGTCATGACCTGGTCGGCCATGCGCGTGAGCGGCGCATAGCGGAGGTCGATTTCGCACTGGCCGCCGGACGCCACCTCGTGGTGGTGGAACTCACACGGGATGCCGAGCCGCTCGAGGGTCAGCACCATCCGCGTGCGCAGGTCGTGCATCGTGTCGTGCGGCGCCGGTGGGAAGTAGCCCTCCTTCTCGCGCACCGTGTAGCCGAGCCCCGGCTTGCCGGAGTTCCAGTGGCCTTCGGCCGAGTCGACCGCGTAGTGCGAGTGGTTCGGCCCCAGGTCGTAGGACACCTCGTCGAGCACGAAGAACTCGCATTCGGGCCCGAAGTAGGCCGTGTCGGCGATCCCGCTCGCCTCGAGGTAGGCCTCCGCCCGCTTCGCGACGCCGCGGGGATCCTTCCCGTACGGCTCGCGCGTGACGGGGTCGGCGATCTCGCAGACGATCGAGAGCGTCGGCGCCTCGGTGAACGGGTCGAGGATCGCGCTGCCCGCGTCCGGCATCAGGAGCATGTCCGACTCGGAGATGCCCTGCCAGCCGCGGATCGAAGAGCCGTCGAAGCCGAGCCCGTCGTCGAAGGAGGACTCGTCGAACGCCGAGATCGGCAGGGTCATGTGCTGCCAGGTCCCGAGCAGGTCGCAGAACTTCAGGTCGACCATCTGTGCCTGGGTCTGGCCCGCCCAGGCGATCGCCTCCTTGGCCGCGGGCGCCGTCTTGGCCCCGTTCGCCAGGTAGTGCCTCGTCTCGATCTCGCTCACCGTTTCCCTCCTTGAACGCGAAAAAGCCCCAGGACTCCCGAGAGTCCTGAGGCTCCATTGCCTCGGCGCGCGCCGTCGGCGGCGCGTGCCTGGATCGCACTGTAGGACACCGGGCGGACGGAGCGCAACCGTCCGATCGGCCAGGGCTCGAAGAGCGCCTTGCGGGTTCGAGGAACCTGGCCTCAGACTGGCGCGGTGGCAGACGCCTGGGAGCGGGAGGACATCAACGCGCTCGTCCTCGCGGTTCTGGACATCAAGGCACTGCTGATCGAGTTGCTACAACTGCTCGGAGACGATGACGAAGAAGCGGAGTAGCCGCGAGTTCTTCGAGCGCCATCGCGAGCAGTTCGAGCGGACCGACCAGGTCTTCCGCGAATGGTTGGAGCGATTCGAGGCGAGGCGTAAGGCGCAACGCCAGGCCGCCAAGCGGGAAGCCGAACAGGCCAGCGAGTCCTCGACATAACCATTTCCTTGACCGCGGGCGCACGCGCTGACTAAGGTGCGCCCCGTGCACATGTTCCGAATCGGCTGAGAACGCGCATCGGTTCGCGGGCCTCCCATGCGGCGGCCTGCTGGAGCCTGTTCTCGCAACTCGATTCGTAGGAGCATCGCATGACCACCAACTCGCACCAGAACAACTCAGTCGCCGCCGTCCGCGTCTCGGGCCTTCGGAAGGAGTTCTTCCGCAACGACGGCCGTGAGGGCCTGCGCCGGCGCCGGAAGCGCGTCGCGGCGCTGGACGGCGTGTCGTTCGAGGTCGCACGCGGCGAGACCGTGGCGATCCTGGGCCAGAACGGCTCGGGGAAGTCGACGCTGATCCGGCTCCTCTCGACGCTGCTCCTCCACGACGGCGGCGACGCCCGCATCTTCGAGCATGACGTCTTCCGCGACACGAGAGCCGTGAGACGGCTCATCAACCGTGTGTCGGTCGAGGCGTCGTTCTTCAAGAAGATGTCGGCGGTCGAGAACCTGAGTTACGCGGCGCGGTTTTACGGCATGTCGCCGCAATCGACGCGGAAGCGAATCCCGGAGATCCTCGGCCGGGTGGGCTTCCCGCGCGATCGCATCGGCGAGCCGCTGGAGGACATGTCCCGTGGGATGCAGCAGAAGGTCGCCCTGGCGAGGGCACTGCTGACCGCTCCCATCCTTCTCCTCCTCGACGAGCCCACCACCGGCCTCGACCCGCGCTCGAAGCTCGAGGTACAGGGGTTCATCCGTGAGATCCGCGAGTCCCACGACGCGACCGTGCTGCTCTGCACGCACGACCTCGTCGAGGCCGAGCAGCTCGCCGAGCGCGTCGGGATCCTCGACCGCGGGCGGCTGATCGAGCTCGCGCCTGCGGACGAGCTGAAGCGAAAGTACGAGGCGGCGACGCTGGAGGAGGCGTTCTTCTCCGCCACCGGCAAGGCGTTCGAGGACGAGCCGCCGGAGGAGGACGAGTAAGTGCGCCACCAGGCAATGTCATCCACACCTCTGGCGGCTGTAAAGCGGCGCCAGCCTGGAGCCTCAGATTGCGCCCATATCTTGTCGATATGGACGCAATCTGAGTCCGCACTCTGGCTTGCTTTTCGCGTGCCAGAGGCGCGGCAACATCACCTGGAGGCGCACTGATGCCGCAGGGAGCAGCAGCAGTCCTCCGCCACGAGCTGATCGGGCTCGCCGGCGTCTTCGAGCGCAACGTCTACCTCGTCCGCCGGTACATCTGGTGGGACATCGCGTTCTTCGTCTGGACGATCGCGAACACCCTGACGATCGTCTTCATCGGCGAAGGCGTCGAGGCGTCGGGTGGCGAGATCGACGTCGAGCGCGTGACGACACAGCTGCTCGTCGGCGCCGTGGTGTGGGCCTACCTCGGCGTGATCTTCGAGATCCTCACCGAGACCGTCGCCTGGGAGCGCTGGGAGGGGACGATCGAGTACACGTTCATGGCGCCGCTGTCCCGCCCGGTGCACCTGTTCGGGATGGGCCTCTTCGCGATCGTCTACGGGATCGTCCGCGCGATCCTGCTCTTCGGCGTGGTGGCGCTGTTCTTCGACCTCGATCTGGCCCAGGCGGACTACCTCGCGGCGATCGTGGTGCTGCTCGTCGCCTCGGTCTCGTTCATCGGGATCGGAATGATGACGGCCGTCCTGCCGCTGATCTCGCCCGAGAAGGGCACGCAGCTCGGGTTCATGGCGCAGGGCATCCTCCTTGTCATCTCGGGCGTCTACTACCCGGTCGACGTGCTGCCGGGCTGGATGCAGTGGGCGTCGGTCGTCTCACCGGCCACCTACGCGCTCGACGGGCTCCGGGACGCGATCCTCCTCGGCGACGGGCTGACCGCGATGGGCGACGAGCTGTGGCCGCTCGTGCTGATCGGCGCCGTCTCGATCCCGCTCGGCCTCTGGGTCTTCCGCGTCGGCGAGACGTACGCGAAGCGGCACGGGAAGCTGAAGAGGTCGGGATGATCCGGCGCGCGGACACCGACGGCGACCTCGCCGGGTGGTGCGAGGTCTGGAACGCGATCACGCCGCGCGAGCCGACCAGGCTGGAGGACGTCAAGCGGCGGCTGGAGCGCCAACCCGAGCGTCTCTACCTCGTCGCTCTCGAGGAGCAGGAGGTCGTCGGCCTCGGCTTCTGTGGGCCGTCACAGTCGCCCGAGCGGACCGCGGTCGTCGTCCGCGTTCTTCCCGAGCACCGGCGGCGCGGCATCGGGTCGGAGCTCCTTGACCTTCTCATCGCGCATGCCGCCGGCCTCGCGCGGCCGCGGGTGTCCGGGATGGTCTTCGAGGACGATCCCGAGTCGATCGCGTGGGTCACGAACCGCGGCTTCGAGGAGTACGACCGCCAGGTCGAGCTCTCGCGCGAGTTGGGGCCGACGGAGGGCGAGCCGCAGGCCCCGAGCGGAATCGAGCTCGCCGAGCTCGACGAGAGCCGCCACGAGGAGGCCTACGCGGTCTGGGCCGAGGGCTATCCCGACATGCCCGTCTCGCCGGCCATCCCTGCCCCGACCTACGAGGAATGGCTCGAGGAGGAGGTCTCCGGCCCGGTTACGTTCGTCGCGCTCGACGCGGCGCACGTCGTCGGGGCGGCCGCACTGCTGGAGCGCGTCGACGGGCTCGCCGAGCACGGGCTGACAGCCGTTCGTCGCTCCCACCGCGGCCGCGGGATCGCGACGGCGCTGAAGCAGGCGCTGATCCACTGGGCCGCGCAGAACGGCTACCGCGAGCTGACGACCTGGACGCAGGACGGCAACGCGGCGATGCAGGCCGTGAACCTGAAGCTCGGCTACCGGCCCAGGCCGGCGGTGATCAACGTCTGGAGGGAGCTGTGAAGCGCCCGGATGCCACCCGAGTCTTCTACGGGATGGAGTTCTTCGACACGCTCGGGGCGCAAGCCGCGTTCACCGTCTGGGCCGTCTACCTCGTCCAGGACGTGGGCGTGAACCCGCTTCAGCTCGTCCTGCTCGGGACGGTGAGCGAGATCGCGATCTTCCTCTTCGAGGTGCCGACCGGCGTCGTCGCCGACATCTACAGCCGGCGGCTCTCGATCATCGTCGGGATGATCGTCGCCGGGCTGTCGATGGTCCTCTTCGGCCTCGTCGCCGTGTACTGGGTCATCGTCGTAGCGGTGATCCTGCGCGGGATCGGCGGGACCTTCATGAGCGGCGCCTGGGAGGCCTGGATCACGGACGAGCACGGCGTCGACGGCATCGGGCGGGTGTTCCTCCGCGGCAACCAGTTCTCGTACCTCGGCGCGATCGTCGGAGCGGGGGCAGGCGTCGCGATCGCGACCTGGGATCTCGGCGCGGGGATCGTCTTCGGCGGGCTCGTCTCCGCCGCGACCGGTGTCGCGTGCATCTTCCTCATGCCCGAGCACGGCTTCCGCCGCCGTCCCGTGGAGGAGCGCACCTCACCGTTGCGGGCGATGAAGACGACGGCAGTGACGGGCGGCCGCGTGATTCGCGGGCACAACATCCTGCTCCTCATCGTCGCGATCACCTTCTTCGCCGGCGCCGCGTCCGAGGGCCTCGACCGACTCTGGGAGGCGCACCTGATCCAGAGCGTCGGCCTTCCCGAGCTGTGGGGGCTCGACCCGGTCGTCTGGTTCGGCGTGTTCAACATCGTGGGGCTCGTCGCCGGGATCGTGATCACGTCCTTCCTGGTCCCCCGCTTCGAGCACGCTGGCAACGCGAAGCTGGCCCGCGCCCTGCTCGCACTGACGGTCGTCCTCTCGTTCTCGGTCGTCGTCTTCGGTCTCGCGACCAGCTTCGTGGTCGCGGCGGTCGCCTACCTCGTCGCGCGCCTCGTGCGCCGGCTCAAGGACCCGCTGTACGTGACCTGGCTGAACAAGAACGTCGAGGACTCCAGCGTTCGGGCGACCGTGAACTCGATCGCGAGCCAGTCCGACGCGATCGGGGAGGTCGCAGGAGGGCCGGCCATCGGGGTCGTCGGCACCGTCGCGTCCCTGCGCGCGGCGCTAGTCGCCACCGGCCTGCTCCTGACGCCGGCGATCGCGCTCTTCGTCCGCGCGCTCCGCCACGGCGGCCGGGAGCCGGAGCTCGAGGAGGCCGAGGCAACGGCGTGAGGCGGATCCGGATCCTCGAGCCGCTGCGCGAGCGCGACTTCGCGCTCTTCTGGCTCGGGTGGACGGTGTCCCTGGTCGGCGACGGGTTCTTCCTCGTCGCCATCGCCTGGCAGGTCTTCGACCTCTGGAACTCGCCGACGGCGCTCGCGGTCGTGGGCGTGGCCGAGACGATCCCGATCGTCGCCTTCGTGCTCCTCGGCGGCGTCCTCGCCGACCGCTTCGAGCGCCGCAAGGTGCTGATCTTCTCGAGCGCCCTGCGCGGAGTCGCCGTAGGCGTGCTCGGAGTCCTCGCCATCACCGAGGTGATCGAGCTCTGGCACATCTTCGTCCTCGCGGCGTTCTTCGGCACGGGCCAGGCGTTCCAGGGCCCTGCGGCCGGGGCGATCATCCCGGATCTCGTTCCCAGGCACCTACTCGTGCAGGCGAACTCGCTCTCGCAGTTCGTGCGGCAAGCGGCCTTCGCGTTCGTCGGGCCGGCGGCCGGCGGCTTCGTGGTCCACGCTTTCGGCGCAGGCTGGGCGTTCCTGATCGACGCCGCGACGTTCGGCTTCGCGATCGCGACCCTCCTGCTCCTGCGCCCACGGCCGGCGGCCGCGACGTCGGAGACCACGTCCCTGCGACGGGACATCGCCGAGGGGCTCCGGTACGTGCGCCGGACCGTCTGGCTGTGGGGCACGCTCGCGTGGGCCTTCGCGGCGGTCTTCCTCGTCTACGGCCCGTGGACGGTCCTGCTTCCGTTCCTCGTGCGCAACGAGCTCGGCGGTGACGCCGGAGACCTCGGCCTCGTGTTCGCAGCGGGCGGGCTCGGCGCGATTCTCGTCTCTCTTGCCGTGGGCCAGCTCGGTCTCCCCCGCCGGCACATCACCTTCATGTACGCGCTCTGGATGATCGCCTGTCTCCAGATCGCGGCATACGCGATCGCCGGCGTTCCGTGGCACGCGATGGCGATCTCCTTCGCGGGGGAAGGCTGCTGGGCGGCAGGCCTGATCGTGTGGGTGACGCTGATGCAGCGCGTCGTGCCGGCCGAGCTGCTCGGGCGGGTGAAGAGCGTCGACTGGCTGCTGTCGCTCGGCCTCGTCCCGCTGTCGTTCGCCGTCACGGGCCCGCTCGCGGGCTGGCTCGGCGTGAAGACCGTGCTCGTCGCTGCCGGCATCGGGGCCAGTGCACTGACGGCGCTCTTCTACTTCCTCCCCGGCATGCGCGACACGGAGACTCCCGGCCACACAAGCCGCGTGATCCTCAGCGAGGCCGACCGTCCGCTGGAGACTGCGGACGAACGCGACACGTCGCTCGCGCCGGCTCGACCTGGTCCGGGCTAGCTGTTACGCTCCGCCCAGCACGGAGGCAACGGGGCCTCGGGCGGTCGCCCGGGGCTTTTCGCATTCAAGGAGGCGAGGAATGGCGCAGGTCGAGACCAAGGCGAGGGCGACGTCCAGCACCGAGGACCGGCAGCAGGTCCTCAAGCGGATCCAGGATGAGGGAGTCGAGTTCCTCCTGCTCTGGTTCACGGATCTCGAGGGTCACCTGAAGAGCTTCGCGGTCACGCCCGCGGAGATGCAGGAGGCGCTCGACGACGGGATGGGCTTCGACGGCTCGTCGATCACCGGCTTCAACGCGATCGAGGAGTCCGACATGGTCGCGATCCCGGACCCGGCGACGTTCCAGCTGATGCCGTGGCGCGAAGGCGAGACGAAGGTCGCGAGGATGATCTGCGACGTCGTCACACCGGACGGCGAGCCGTATGAGGGCGACCCGCGCTACGTCCTTCGCCGCGCGCTCGAACGGATGAAGAGCATGGGTTTCGAGACGTTCAACGTCGGCCCCGAGCTCGAGTACTTCCTCTTCAAGGACTCGAAGGGCACCGAGACGCTGGACGAGGGCGGCTACTTCGCCATGACGACGATGGATGCCGCGAGCGAGCTGCGGCAGGAGACGGTCCGCGCGCTCGAGTCGATGGGGATCCCGATCGAGTACGTCCACCACGAGGTCGGGCCCTCCCAGCACGAGATCGACATGCGGTTCGCGCCGGCGCTCGAGATGGCCGACCACACGATCACCTACCGCCTGATCGTCAAGGAGATCGCGAAGAAGGCGGGTTACCACGCAACCTTTATGCCGAAGCCGATCTTCGGCGAGAACGGCTCGGGGATGCACACGCACCAGTCGCTCTTCACCGACGGCCGGAACGCGTTCTTCGACGCGGACGACCAGTGGCACCTTTCGGACACCGGCAAGGCCTTCATCGCCGGGCAGCTCCGCCACGCGCGGGAGATCGCCGGCGTGTTCGCGCAGTGGGTCAACTCGTACAAGCGGCTCGTGCCCGGCTACGAGGCGCCCGTCTACGTGGCGTGGTCGCAGCGGAACCGTTCGGCGCTGATCCGGATCCCGGTCTACAAGCCGGGGTCCGAGCAGGCGACGCGCGCGGAGATCCGCTGCCCCGATCCGGCGTGCAACCCGTACCTGACCTTCGCGGCACTGCTCCACGCGGGGCTCGACGGGATCGAGCACGGCTACGAGCTCCCGGAGCCGATGGAGACGAACCTCTACCACCTGACCGCCGAGCAACGGCGTGAGCGCGGAATCGTCTCGCTGCCGGAGACGCTCGGCGAGGCGATCGACGAGCTCTCACAGTCCGAGCTCGCGAAGAAGGCGCTCGGGCGGCACATTTTCGACCGCTACATCGAGCTCAAGCGCAAGGAGTGGGACGAGTACCGCGTCCAGCTCACGTCATGGGAGCTGGACCGCTACCTGCCGGTGCTCTGAGCCGGCCAGAACGACCGCGAGCTGCAAACGCAGCTCGCAGTCGGCCGTCAGTTCGTCCCACCCGCCGCAGGGAGGGCAGGACACCGATCCATTGTTGCCGTTTTTCCCCTGCTTGGCTAGAGAAACGCGCGGATATTTTCGCGCTCGACGTTCAGGCCGACCACGCCGCTCGAGCGGTCGATCGCCTGGATCGTCGTCGCCGGCACCAGGCGGCGGCGTCGCGCGAGGAAGCCGGAGCGAACCGAGAGCGCGTCGGGAACGTCCCTCGCCGCGCCGTACATCGGGCACTCGACGCGACCGACGATCCTCCCTCGTGCGTCCGCGACCAGGTAGCCGATCGTCTGGCGGAGGTCGGGAAGCAACGGGACGGCTTCGCTCACGGAGCGAAACCTACTGGTCAGCTGTCAGCGATTTCGGTTGCCGCGCGTAAAGACTTTGTTAGCGAGCCAGGCGGTAGGTTCCGGTGAGGATGGATGCGCCCGGGCGGCACGTGCGGCTGCTGACCGAGACGATCGCGGCCGTCAACTCGACGCTCGACCTCGAGGAGGTCCTCGCGCTCGTCGCCCGCAAGGTCGCGGAGGCGCTCGACGCCGAGGCGTGCTTCGTCTACCTCTACGACGAGGCTGCCGACGAGCTCGTTCTCCGCGCCACACACGGCACGGCCGTCGAGGCGATGACGCGGAGGCCCCGGATGCGGCCCGGCGAGGGGATCACCGGCACGGCCGCCGCCGAGCGCAAGCCGATCGCGATTGCCGCCCAGGCTCACCTCGACTCACGCTTCAAGGGCTTCCCGAACCTGCCTGAGGACCAGTACGAGTCGATTCTGGCCGTCCCTATCCTCGCGCGGGAGAAGCTCGCCGGCGCGCTCAACGTCCGCACCGTGGCGCCGCGCGAGTTCACGGACGACGAGATCGAGCTGCTGCTTGCGATCGCCGCCCAGGTGGCGCAGACGATCGAGCACGCGAAGCTCTACAGCGAGGCCCAGCGACGGGTCGCCGAGCTCGAGGCCCTGGCGCGCATCTCCGAGGCCGTCTCCGAGTCGCTCTACCTCGAGGAGTCGCTGGAGGCGATCGTCCGGACGACGGTGGATGCGGTCGGCGCAACCGGGGCTGCGCTCGTCCTCGAGGACGGGAACATCGCGTGGCCGGAGGGCCGGGCGGGTGAGCACGCGATCCGGATCCCGCTGCGGTGGAAGGGGCGTCAGATCGGCGAGCTGGTCTGCGACCGCGACACCGCGTTCAGCGAGCAGGAGCGCGCCCTCCTCTCGTCGATTGCGAACCATGCCGCCGTGGCGCTCGAGCACGGCCGCGCGGTCATGCGCGGCGTCCTCGCCCAGGAGATTCACCACCGCGTCAAGAACAACCTGCAGACCGTCGCCTCGCTGCTGCGTTTGCAGGCGCGGTCCGGCGACCAGGTCGACCCGCGTAAGGCGCTCGACGACTCCGCGAACCGGATCCTCGCGATCGCAGCCGTCCACGAGGTGCTCACGGAGAGCCGCCACGACGACGTGGAGCTCGACGAGCTGCTCGACCGCCTGCGGGCGATGCTCGTCCAGGGTCTCGGCTCGGGTAAGCGGGTCGAGACCACGCTCGAGCCGGTCTCGCTCGCCGGCGACCAGGCGACTGCGCTCGCGCTCGTCTTCAGCGAGCTGCTGCAGAACGCCCTCGAGCACGGCGGTGAATCGGTGCGGGTCGAGCTGGGGCGCCGGAACGGCTACGTCGTGCTCGCGATCGCCGACGACGGGGCCGGCATCGCCGACGAGCCGTCTGGGACCGGCCTGTCGATCGTGCAGGCGCTCGTCCGGGACGAGCTCCGCGGGACGCTCGAGCTGAGCTCGGACGGCGGCCTGCGCGCGGAGGTCGTGTTCCCGGCGTGAGCGGGCTGGCCGTCCACGACTTCGGCGGCGCCGGGCCGGATCTCCTGCTCCTGCACGGCGGCGGGGACAACCTCGAGACCTGGCGCGGCCTCGCCCCGCTGCTCGCCGAGGGCTTCCACGTCGTCGCGTACGACGCCCGCGGCCACGGCCAGTCTCCGACGCCGGCCCGTGCGTCGGTGGAGGACATGGTCGAGGACGTACACGCCGTGGCCGCGCGGCTCGACCGGCCTGTGCTCGTCGGGCACTCGATGGGAGGGGTGAATGCGCTGCTCGCGGCGGGGCGGTTCAACGGGCTCGCCGGTGTCGTGGCACTCGATGCGGTGCCGCGGTGGTGGAGCCGGCCGAGCCTCACCGACGAGGAGCTCGTTGAGATCGGGCGGAGCCGAGGGCTCGGCTGGTCCGGAACGGCCGAGGAGCTCGAGCTCCAGGCCTCGGTTCTCGCCCGCGGCAGCGAGCACGCCGCGCTCATCCGAGCCGTCTTCCGCCGGAACCACGAGCAGAACGGCGAGGGCACGTTCCGCCGCAAGCCGGATCCGAAGTATGCGCTCACGCTCGCCCGGATCTACATGGGCCCGGAGTCCGGCCTCACGAAAGAGCGGATCGAGGCCGCGGAATGTCCGGTACTGCTGCTCTGCTCGGAAGGCTGGGTCACCGGCGAGGCGCGGAACACGCTGGCCGAGGTGGGCGTCGCCGTCGAGTGGCTGGACACCGGCCACTACCTCCACTGGGATGCTCCGGACGAGGTGGCCCGCCGGATGCGTGAGTTCGCATGAGGATCCTGATCGCCGAGGACGAAACGATCATCCGGCTCGACCTTCGGAACCTGCTCGAGGACTCCGGCCACGACGTCTGCGCGGAGGCCCGGGACGGCGTGGAGGCCATCGACCTGGCCCGCGAGCATTTGCCGGACCTCGCGATCCTCGACGTGAAGATGCCGAGGCTGGACGGGATCGAGGCGGCCCGGACGATCCTCGAGGAGCGGCCGATCCCGATCGTGATGCTGACGGCCTACGGACAGGACGAGCTCGTGTCGCGGGCGGTCGAGGCGGGCGTCTACGGGTACCTCGTCAAGCCGTTCCGTGAGGCCGACCTGCTGCCGGCGATCGCCATGGCGCGGGCGCGGCACGAGGAGCTCTCGGCGCTGCGCGAGGAGGCCGACTCGCTGGCCGAGGCGCTCGCCGCCCGCAAGGCGATCGAGCGTGCGAAGGGGCTGCTAATGCAGCGCGACGGACTGAGCGAGGGAGAGGCGTTCAAGCGCCTGCGGAAAGCGAGCCAGCTCTCGGGCAAGCCCCTGAAGGTCGTGGCCGAAGCCCTCATCGCCACTCTGGACAGCTCGTAGCGTCTCGGCCGGCGCGTGGGGTCAGACCCCGGCGCGCGGCGCCCGGACCCGAGCGGCGCGCCGGCCCACCTCGGGGTCAGACCCCAGAACGAGACCGTGGCGTGGCCGCGACGGGAGTGTGACGCGATCTCCCGTCAGACCCCGGACGATTCGAACAGCTGCTCCCAGCGGGCGAACAGCGACTGGAGCTCGTCGCGGGCCGCTCGATGCGCGCGTAGCAAATCCGCGTTGCCCCAGTCGTCGGCCAGTTGCCGCTCGAGCTCCGCGACCGCCTCCTCCTGACGCCCGATGTCGGCCTCGAGGAGCTCGAGCGCCGTCGGCTCCTTCGGCTTCGGAGGCGCCGGCTTCGGCGTCTTCTCGACCTTGGGTGCGGGCGGCTCGGCTGCCTTCGCAACCTCCTCGCGTCTCCGAACGAGCTCCGCCCAACCGCCGTCGTACGAGCGCAGTCCGCCGTCTTCGATCGCCAGCGTCCGCCGCGCGACGGCGTCGAGCAGGGCACGGTCGTGCGAGACGAGCAGCACCGTCCCGGGGAAGGCCTCCAGAGCGGCCTCGAGCGCCTCGCGGCTCTCGAGATCCAGGTGATTCGTGGGCTCGTCGAGGACGAGGAAGTTCGCGCCCGAGGCGACGACGATCGCGAGCGCGAGCCGCCGCCGCTCTCCGCCGGAGAGCACGGCCACCGGCTTCGACTGCTCATCCCAGCCCGAAAAGAGGAAGCGCCCGAGGAGATTCTGCGCCGACGGTCTGGGGAGCCCGGTCGCGCCCTGGGCGCAGTCGAGCACCGTCCCGCGCTCGTCGAGCTCCATCTCGTGCTGCGAGAAATAGGCCGCCTCGACACCGTGGCCGAGCCGGACCGACCCCCCTGCGCCGTCGCGCCGCCCGAGCATCGTCTCGAGCAGCGTCGTCTTTCCGGAGCCGTTCGGGCCCACGAGCGCGACATGCTCGCCCCGCTCGAGCGCGAAGTCGACGCCGCTCAGGAGCTGCTTGTCGCCCGCTCGCACCGACAGCGCCGATGCCTCGGCCACGGTGCGCCCGCTGCGCGCCGGCTTCAGGAAGTCGAATCCCAGCGACCGATTACGCACGCTGAGGCCCTCGAGCGTGTCGGCCCGGCCGCCGCGCTCCTCCTCGAGCCGGCCGATGTGCGTCAGCTTCGCCTGCGCCTGCTTGGCCTTGGTCTTCTTGTAACGAAAGCGCTCGACGAAGCGCTCGAGCCGCGCGATGTCCTCGTCCAGCCGGTCGAGCGCCTTCTGGGCGTGGAGCGCCCGCGCCGCCTTCTCGCGACGCCACGCGTGCCAGGGGCCCTTGAAGAAGAGCGAGCGGCCGCCTGCGAGCTCGAGCACGCCGTTCGTCACCGCCTCCAGGAACCAGCGGTCGTGGGCCACGAGGATGACTGCCGCGTCGAGCGACTGCAGCTCGCGCTCGAGCCACTCGATGCTCTCGACGTCCAGATGGTTCGTCGGCTCGTCCAGCAGGAGGAGGTCGGGGTCGCCGGCGAGCGCGCGTGCGAGCGAGGCGCGCGTCAGCTCTCCGCCGGAGAAGGTCTCCAGCGGCCGGTCGAGATCGGCGTCCGCGAAGCCCAGTCCTCGCACGACGCCGGCCGTCCGATCGCGCCAGGCGTACCCGCCGGCGTGCTCCAGGCGCGCCTGCGCGTCGGCGTAGCGGGCGAGCGTCGCCTGGTCATGGTCGCCGCCCGCCATGGCCTGCTCGAGCGAGCGGAGCTCCTCCTCGAGCGCGATCAGGTCGGCGGCTCCGAAGAGCACGTACTCGCGCAGGGACAGGCCGCGCTCGAGCGGCGGCCGCTGGTCGTGGAGCGCGACCCGCGTCCCCTTGGAGAAGACGAGGTCGCCGCCGTCCACGGGGAGCTCTCCCGCCAGCATCCGGAGCAGCGTCGTCTTGCCCGCCCCGTTCGGGCCGGCGAGCGAGACCCGGTCGCGGCGCTCGACCGTGAACGAGACGCCGTCGAAGAGCCGGTCTCCCGCGAGCTCCTTCCGGAGATTGTTTGCGATCACGACTGCCATGGCTCTCTGAGCAAAAGAAGGGGGCCGCTTTCCAGCGGCCCCCGTTCCGGTTACCAGCGGTGGATTTGTAGAGGCGCTTACCTGCTCGGCCCTCGGCCGGCGGCGCGTAGCGCGACGTCCCCCACGCTGGCTAGGCGGTTCCCTTCAGGTCCCAGGGACTACGCCCCTACCCGCTGGTACCTCCACTGCCCGTACTTGAAGATTTCACTCTCGGACCACCTCCTTTCCGCGGTAGACGAAATGTAGCGGAGGGAGAGGCCGTCGGTCAGCCCCCCGTCAGAGGAGGATCGGGAAGCGCGGGCGCCACCTGCCGGAGGACGACCGAAAGCTCGAGCCCGCGGTCGAGCGGCACGGTGACGGACTCCAGGGTCGGGTCGGCCTGCCTCGCTCTGACGTAGGCGCCGAGGGTCTCCTCGTGCGAGAGGACGTTGTCGGCGACGAACACGCCTCCCGGCTCGACCTTCGGCCGGGCGAGATCGAAGAGCGCCTCGTACTGGTCCTTCTCGGCGTCGATGAAGACGATGTCGAAAACGTCGTCGAGCTCCGCCAGCGTCTCGAAGGCGTCGCCCTCGATCAGCTCCGCCGTGTCGTTCAGCCCGGCCCCCTCGATGTTCCGCCGCCACGCCTCGGCCTTGACCGGATCAGACTCCAGTGAGAGCACGCGGCCGCCGAGATATCTGACGCCCGCGGCGAGCCACACTGTCGAGTAGCCGCGCGAGCCGCCGATCTCGAGCACCTCGCAGTCGGTCTGGGGCGCCACGAGAGCAAAGAGGAATTGCCCGGTCGTCCTCGCCACCTGCCGTGAGCGCAACTCGCGGGCCACGCCCTGCTCCCGCTCCGCAGCGTCCTCCGCTTCGAGGCGAGCCAGGACGGCGCGCACGTGTTCGTCGAGCACGTGCGTACCCTAAGCGCCCGGGTGCGCCCGACCCGCCCCGAGCGGCCACGGCCGGGTGCCTGGCACAGAGACACGCCCCGCCGGGCCGGTCCCGGCTAGCTCACGTCGACCTTGACGACGCCGTCCTCGACGACGACGGGGAAGGTCTCCACGGGCTGATACGCCGGCAGGGAGAGCGGCCGCCCGGAGCAGATGTCGAACTCCGACCCGTGTCGCGGGCACACGACGACGCCGCGCTCGTGATCCCAGTCGCCCTCGGCGAGCGGGCCGTCGTCGTGCGAGCAGCGATCCTCGATCGCGCAGAGCGTGCCGCCGAGGTTGTAGACGCCGACCGCGATCTGGCCGGCATGGACGATCTTGACGCTACCGGGCGGGAACTCCTCCAGCGGCGCGACGGTGATCAGCGCCAAGGCTGGTCTACGTCACCTTGAACTGGTCGTCCAGGCCGGCCCACTCGCCGGGCAGCGGCGTGCCCTTCGACCGGTGCAGCGCAACCTTCAGGACGCCGAGCCCGAGCAACGCGCACTTGAGCCGGATCGGCGTCAACGGGATCCCGATCTCCTCGAGCAGCTCGTCCTTCGAGAGCTCGCCGACCTCGGTCGCCGTCCGGCCCTCGACCATCTCCATCAGCATCGACGTCGCCGCCTGGCTGATCGCGCACCCGCGCCCGGAGAACTTGACCTCCTCGATCGTCTCGCCGTCCTCGCCGAAGGCGACGTAGATCGCGACCTCGTCGCCGCAGAGCGGGTTCATCCCCTCCGCCTGGGCATCAGCGTCGTCGATCACCCCGTGCCCGCGCGGGTTCTTGTAGTGATCCAGGATCACCTCGCGATAGAGGTCTTCCATACGAGTGAGGCTAGCCGAAGACTTTTCGCGCGCGGAGGAGCCCGTCGTGGAGCCGGTCGATCTCCTCCTGCACCGTGTACAGGTAGAAGCTCGCGCGATTGGTTGCGGCAACGCCGAGCCGCGCCATCAGCGGCTGGCAGCAGTGGTGGCCCGCGCGGATCGCGACGCCCTCCCAGTCCAGCACCTGCGCCACGTCGTGCGGGTGGATCCCCTCCATGTTGAAGGAGACGATGCCGGCGCGCCGGTCCGGCGCCGGGCCGTACAGCTTGATCCCGGGAACGTCGCTCAGCCGTTCGAGCGCGTACGCCACGAGGTCGTGCTCGTGCTGCTCGATCGCGTCCAGCCCGATCTCGTTCAGGTAGTCGACCGCCGCGCCGAAGCCGACGGCCTCCGCGATGGGCGAGGTGCCGGCCTCGAACTTGTGCGGCAGGTCACCCCAGGTCGTCTCCTCGAACTGCACCTTCCGGATCATGTGCCCGCCGAGGTTGAAGGGCTCCATCGACTCGAGCAGCTCGCGGCGGCCCCAGAGGGCGCCCACGCCGCTCGGCCCGCAGAGCTTGTGCGCGGAGAAGGCGAGGAAGTCGCATTCGAGCGCCTGCACGTCGATCGGCCGGTGCGGCGCCGCCTGCGCCGCGTCCACGACCGCGACGGCGCCGTGCTCGTGCGCCCAGGCCGTCAGCTTCTCCACGGGATTTACCGTGCCGAGCGCGTTGGAGACCAGGTTGGCGGCCACGATCTTCAGCTCGCCGTCCCGCGCGATGTCGTCGAGCCCTTCGAGGTCGAGCTCGCCGCTATCGGTCAACCGGATCATCCGGAACGACGCGCCGGTGCGCTTGGCGACGTACTGCCAGGGGACGAAGTTCGAATGGTGCTCGAGCTCGGTGACGACGACCACATCGCCCGGCCCGAGGCTCGCGAGCCCGTACGCGTAGGCGACGAGGTTCAGGCTCTCCGTGGCGTTCCGCGTGAAGATCAGCTCGCGAGACGAAGGCGCGTTCACGAACTTCGCGATCCGCTCCCGCGCGCCCTCGAACGCCTCGGTCGCACGCTCGGCGAGCGCGTAGACGCCGCGGTGGACGTTGCCGTACGAGGTCTCGTAGAAGTGCGTCATCGCCTCGAGCACTTGGCGCGGCTTCTGCGCCGTCACGGCCGAGTCGAGATACGCGAGCGGCTTGCCGTTGATCTCCTGGTGCAGGATCGGGAAGTCGGCGCGCACCTTGCGCGCGTCGAGCGTCGCGCGGGCTCCGACGGCCATACGGGCCATGGTATCCCTGCGGGACGGGGCTCAGGCGGAGCGCGGGCGATCGAAGCCGGCGATGCGCCATAGCGGCCCGTCGTGCTCGTACGTCTCGCGCAGCCCGTACCGCTCGGCCGCTGCGACGAGCCGCTCGGGCCGGTGGACGAAGGAGCGGTACTCCATCTTCCGCAGGGCCAGAAAGACGTTGAGGAGGACGGCGCCGAGACGGGTCCACCACGTCCTGCGCGGGACGCTGAACGCGAGCAGCCGGCGGGCCTTCGCGGCGGCGGCCGCAACGAGCGCCTCGCCGTCCGGGTAACAGCAGACGACCCGGTGCATGACGACGACGTCCGCTTCGGGCAGCAGGTCGGCCGCATCGGCGAAGTCGAGGGTGCGCCGCTCGACCCGGTCCTGCGCGCCCGCCTCGCGGGCCAGCTCCATCGCCGTCTCGTCGTACGAGGACGAGAGCTCGACGGTGATGACCCGCGCCGCGCCGGCCTTCAGGAGCTCGAGCCCGAGCGTGCCGTTCCCTCCGCCGACGTCGAGCACCGTCGCGCCGCGCACCCCTCGGCGCACGACGAAGCCGACGATCCGGCGGGCATTCTCGTCCAGACCGCGCCGCCGGTACGACCGAGCGTCACGGCGCGCGATCTTCTCTGTGAAGAATTCGTCGTATCCCTGTCTGGAACAGCAGCCGGCCATCGGCTCCGTCAGGGTATCCCCACTACTCTTGGACGATGCGCGCGAGGCTCGCCTCGGTGGTCGCCGTCGCCTGCGTGGGCCTTCTCGCCGGCTGCGGCGGAGACGATTCCGCGTCCGAATCGAGCCATCCCGGCGCCGCGGTCTTCGCCGACGCCGGCTGCGGCAGCTGCCACACCCTCGAAGCGGCCGGCTCGAGCGGCGCCGTCGGGCCCGACCTCGACGACGCGAGCCCGTCGGTCGACGAGGTCGTGCGCAAGGTGCGAAGCGGCGGCGGGGGAATGCCGTCGTTCGAGGGCCAGCTGAGCGAGCGTGAGATCCGCGACGTCGCCGCGTTCGTCTCCGGCGGGGAGTCCGGCCAGGCCGCCGAGGGCGTCGCCTCGATCAAGCCGTTCAGGCCGAACACGCAGCGGCTGGAGGGCTGTCTCGACGCCGACTGCCGCCGGCAGGCGTTCGGCAACGTCGCCTTCCGCGAGGGTCCGAAGCCCGCCCTCCGGCTCTTCGAGCAGAAGCTCGGCGAGGAGGCGGTCGAGGCGGACTGCCACCGCATCGCGCACACCATCGGCGCCGCCTCGCTCCAGCACCACGAGGGCAACGTCGGCAAGGCGTTGGCCGAGGGCAACGGGATCTGCGCCTCCGGCTACTACCACGGTCTGCTCGAGTGGAAGCTCGCCGACGTCCCGAGCGACGAAGTCGGGTCCGTCGCGCGAACGGTCTGCGACCAGACGAAGAGCACCTCGAGCTCCTTCGTCTACTACCAGTGCGTGCACGGGCTCGGCCACGGCCTGATGCTCTACACGCTGTACGACCTTCCCGGCGCCCTCCGCCTCTGCCATGGGCTGGCGACAGATTTCGACCGGGTCTCCTGCAGCGGCGGCGTGTTCATGGAGAACCAGCAGTCGTCATACGGCATCAAGTCGCCGTGGCTGAAGCAGGACGACCTCCTCTATCCGTGCGGGATCGTCTCGCACTCCGACAAGACGTACTGCTACCTGCTCGTCACCTCGCAGATCCTCCCGCGGGTGGGCTGGGACTGGAAGAAGACCGCGGATTGGTGCCGCCGAAGCGAGGAGGGCTTCGTCGAGCTCTGCTTCCAGTCGTACGGCCGCGACGCGTCCGGCAACTCGCGCCAGGATCCCGCGAAGACCCGCGCGCTCTGCGCCAACGCCGGCAGCGGGGAGGAGGAGTGCATCTTCGGCGCCGTCCGCGACATCCTCAACACCGACCCCTCCGACCTCGGCGCCACGCGCCTCTGTCAGCTCGCGAAGCCGGCGCACCGCTCCTACTGCGCGTACGGGATCGGCTCGATTGTTGCCGTGAAGCACTCGGAGCCCGACGCGAAGCGGGCGGACTGCCGCCGCTTCCTGTCCGGTCAGTATTACGTCGACTGCCTGCGCGGCGCGAACGCCTAGCCGAACGTGAACGCGTAGGCGGAGAGGCCTCGACTGAAGCGAAGCTCGAGGAGGCCCTCGCGGCGCTCCGGCAGGTCGAGCAGCCGGTACAGGCGCGGTTCACCGCCGATCGTGATCGACGAACGACGCCGACCGCCGAGGAGGACCTCCAGCCGCCCGCTGCCGCCGAGGACGAGGTTCACCTCTCGCGCGGTGAACTGGATCCGAAGCCGTGCGCCTTCGCCGGCGACGATCCCCTCGGGTCCCACCGCGACCCGCCCCGAGTACGCCAGCTGGTCCGGCCCCAGGTCCAGAGGGAAGCGATACACAGCCTCACGATCGGCGACGATTCTGCTCCCGGCGAACCGGTCGAGCCGCTCGTAGCCGAGGTACGACTCGGGCGTGAGCGGCCCGCTCGGTGTTCGATCCGCCACGCTCGAGGCGCGTTCGCGGGGGCCGGGCCCGAGATACCGGCGAATCTGCCGCTCGGTCTCCTCATACTCGCCTTCGCCGAAGTGGACGTAGCGCACCCGCCCGGAACGGTCGATCAGGTACTTCGCCGGCCAGTACTCGTTCGCATACGCCGTCCAGGTGACGAAGTCGTTGTCGAGCGCCACGGGGTACCGGATCCCCAGCTTGCGAACAGCCCCGCGCACGTTGTCCGGCTCGCGCTCGAAGGCGAATTCGGGCGAATGGACGCCCACGATCGTCAGCCCTTCGTCCCGGTACGCGCGGTCCCAGGCGTTGAGGTGCGGCAGCGTGCGAAGGCAGTTGACGCACGAGTACGTCCAGAAGTCGATGAGGACGACCCGGCCGCGAAGCGCCGACAGCGTCAACGGCTCGCTGTTGATCCAGCCGACGATGCCCTGCAGGTCCGGGGCCACCGGCGCAGTGCCCGAAGCGGCAAGCGCCGGCTGGTCGCCCGTTCGCAGGAGCTTGGCCAGCTCACGTCTCGCCGTCGAGCTTCGCTCGACCTCCTCCTGCAGCACCTCCGTGTAGCCGGGGACGGCCGTCGTGAAGCGCTGGTCGACGCCGAGCGCGATCGCGATCGCTGCGACGGCGATGAGCCCGCCCGCTGCGCGCCGGGTTCCCTCGGCGTGTCGGCGCAGAGCTCCGACGCCGTTCGCCACGCGCCTGCTCCCCACGGCGATCGCGAGCATCGGCAGCGCCGCTCCGGTCGCATATGCGACGGCCACGAAGAACGTCTCCAGTCCGCCGCCGCCGGTCGCCGAGAGCGCTGTGACAGCTGCCAGCACCGGGCCGGCGCACGGCACGAAGACGAGGCCGAGGCTCGCACCGAGGACGAGGCCGTTGCTCTCGGTGCGCGGCCGCCGCCGGGTCAGGAAGAGGAGCGGGCGCTCCAGCAGCGCAGCGATCCGAGGAACCAGCAACGTCGCGGCGAGCACGAAGAGAAGCGCGATCGCGAGGTTGCGCAGGGTGTCCTGAGGCAGACCGAGACTGTCGAGCAGCGAGGCCCCGATCACCGTGAAGACGCTGAAGCTCCCGACGAGACCGACGATGATTCCGAGCGGCCGGCGCCCCGAAGCGCCGCCCCCGAGCAGGATCGGGAGCACGGGGAGAACGCATGGCGAGATCGCGGTGATCAGACCGGCGACGAACGCGATCCCGAGGAGGATCACCACCTCAGCGTATGCCGACGGGTCTTACCGATGACTTAACGTTCGCCGTCTACGCCTGCGGGATGCGGGCCTCGAGCGCCTCGCCCAGGGCCTCGCGCACCGGCTCGAGCTCGACGCGGTCGAGCACGTCCGTGAAGAACCCGCGGACGATCAGCCGCTCCGCCTCGCCGCGTGTCAGGCCGCGCGTCATGAGATAGAAGAGCTGGTCGCGGTCGACCTGGCCGACGGTCGCGCCGTGCGTGCAGCGGACGTCGTTCGCGAGGATCTCGAGCCCCGGGATCGGAACCGCGTGCGTCGTCGGAGACAGCATCAGATTCCGGTTCTCCTGGTACGCGTTCGTCCGCTGGGCGTCCTTCTCGACGCGGATCATCCCGCGCCAGACGGCGGTCGCCTTGTCGCGCAGCGCGCCCTTGAACGCGAAGTCGGAGGTCGTGTTCGGCGCCGAGTGGAGCTGGTACGTGTCGTAGTCGAGGTGCTGATCGCCGTCCGCGAAGTAGGCGCCGGTCACCCGCGAGGTCGCACCCGGGCCGGTCAGGTCGTTCTGGATCCACACCTTGCCGCGGCGCGAGCCGAAGCCGCCGGCGACCCAGTCCAGCTCCGCGTCCCGCTCGACGCGCGCGTGGTGCGACGCGAAATGCCAGGTGTTGCGCGAAAGGTTCTGGATCGAGACGTACTCGAGCTTCGCCGCCTGCTCGACGAAGAGCTCGGTGACCGTGTTCGTGTAGCCCTCGAGCTCCGGCGAGCCGGACGCGTAGTCCTCGATCAGCGAGAAGCGGCTCTCCGGCTCGGCGATCACGAGCAACCGGAAGAAGAGCGCGCCGCCCTCGGCCGAGTTCACGATCCGGACGGCGAGCGGCTGCTCGAGCTCGACGCCCTTCGGCACGACGACGAGCAGTCCGTGCTCCCAGACCGCGGCGTTGTGGGCCGCGAACTTCTCCTCCGTCCCGACCAGGGTCCCCAACCGGTCGTGCTCGGTGAACGGCGCGAACGTGATGCGCTGGTCGGGCGAGCGCACGATCGAGATCCCGCCCTCGCGGACGACGGCCAGACCGGCCACGTCGACGTCGAGCATCGTCTCCGGCAGACCGGTCTCCGTGCCCGGCATCGGGACGTGACCGTTGCGGACGAACGAGTCCGGATCGAAGCCGCGCAGGTCGGTGAAGCGCCAGTGCTCGTCCGTCGTGGACGGCAGCGGCAGCTCGGCGTAGCGTGCTGCTGCAGCGGCCCTATCCACGGGGCTCGTACCTCCGGTGGAGGATCAGGACGTTGCCGTCGGGATCCTTGACGAAGCCCATGTGACATACGCCGCTGTCCTGGATGCCGATCACTTCGGCGCCGTGACCGCGAACCTCCTCGACGGCCGCCGCGACGTCGGCCACGCGCAGCGCGATCCCGTTCTCGTTGGGCACGAACGCCTCGCCCTGCTCCTCGGGATTCCAGAACGAGAGCGTGACGTTCGGCGTCTCGACCTCGCCGGCCGTGAACTCGCTCACCGGAAGCCCGAGCACGTCGCGGTACCAGGCGACGGCCCGCGCGCTGTCCCGTGTCGGCACCGACACGAAGTCGACCTGCTCGACGCGCATCAGGGCAGGGAGCCGTCGGCGAACGGTGCATACCGCCGGTGGAGCTGAATCGCGTTGCCGTCGGGGTCGCGGAAGGTCGCGAGCCGGCAGACCCCGGAGTCGATCGTCCCGTGCTCGAACTGGATGCCCTCCGCCTCGAGCTTCTCACGCGCCTCGTCGACGTCCGGGACGCGCAGCGCGAGCGGCATCTGATGTCCGCGGGCCTGGAACTCGGGACCCATGGCCTCCGGTGAGACGAGCGCAATCGTCACGTTTCCGAGCTCGTACTCGACCCACCGGTCGCCCGAGTTCGGGTTCCGCCGGAGCCCGAGCGTCTGACCGTAGAACTCGTCCGCGCGCTTCAGGTCTTGCACGGGGAGGGCGACGAAGTCGGCGCGCTCCACGCCGAGATCAGCCAACCGACCCTTCCATCTGGAGCTGGATCAGCCGGTTCATCTCGACCGCGTACTCGAGCGGGAGCTCCTTCGTGATCGGCTCCACGAAGCCGCTGACGATCATCGCCGACGCCTCCGCCTCCGAGAGGCCGCGGCTCATCAGATAGAAGAGCTGCTCCTCGCCGATCTTCGACACCGTGGCCTCGTGGCCGATGTCGACGTTGTCCTCGTCGATCTTCATGTACGGGTAGGTGTCCGAGCGGGACGCCTCGTCGAGGATCAGGGCGTCGCAGACGACCTTCGACTTCGCGCCGGTCGCGCCCTTCGCCACCTCGAGCAGGCCGCGGTAGCCGGCCCGCCCGCCGTTCTTCGAGATCGACTTCGAGGTGATGACCGAGGTCGTGCGCGGCGCGACATGGACGGCCTTGCCGCCCGCGTCCTGGTGCTGCCCCTCGCCGGCGAAGGCGATCGAGAGCACCTCGCCGTGAGCGCCCTCGCCCATCAGCCAGATCGCTGGGTACTTCATCGTCAGCTTGGAGCCGAGGTTCCCGTCGACCCACTCCATCGTGGCGTTCTCGTAGGCGACCGCCCGCTTCGTGACGAGGTTGTAGACGTTCGTCGACCAGTTCTGGATCGTCGTGTAGCGACAGCGGCCGCCGGGCTTGACGATGATCTCGACCACCGCCGAGTGGAGCGAGTCGCTCGAGTAGATCGGCGCCGTGCAGCCCTCGACGTAGTGCACGAACGCGCCCTCGTCGACGATGATCAGCGTGCGCTCGAACTGGCCCATGTTCTCCGCGTTGATGCGGAAGTAGGCCTGGAGCGGCATCTCGATCGAGACCCCCGGCGGGACGTAGATGAAGGAGCCGCCCGACCAGACAGCGGAGTTCAGCGCCGCGAACTTGTTGTCGTTCGCGGGGATGATCGTCCCGAAGTACTGCTTGACGAGCTCCTCGTGCTCGCGGAGGCCCGAGTCCATGTCCAGGAAGAGCACGCCCTGCTTCTCCAGGTCCTCCTTGAGCTTGTGGTAGACGACCTCGCTCTCGTACTGGGCGCCGACGCCGGCGAGGAACTTCCGCTCGGCCTCGGGGATCCCCAGCCGGTCCCAGGTGTTCTTGATGTCCGGCGGGAGGTCCTCCCAGGACGTGGCCTGCTTCTCGGTCGGACGGATGTAATAGAAGATGTTGTCGAAGTCGATCTCCGAGACGTCGCCGCCCCAGTCCGGCAGCGGGCGCGCCATGAAGTACTCGAGCGACTTCAGCCGGTAGTCGCGCATCCACTGCGGCTCGTTCTTGTGCTCCGAGATCGCGGCGACGAGCTCGGGCGAGAGCCCCCGGCCGGACTTGAAGAAGTAGTCCTCGGGATCGTGGAAGCCGTACTTGTAGTCGCTGCCGATCTCGGCGACGACCTGTGTCTCGCTCTCGGTTACTGCCATCAGCTCTCCACCTTCTCGGGCATGAATGCCTCGTACCCCTCTGCCTCTAGTGTATGCGCCAGCTCCGGCCCGCCCGCGGCGACGATCCTCCCGTCGACGAAGACGTGAACGAAATCCGGATCGATATAGCTGAGGATCCGCTGGTAGTGCGTGATCACGAGCGCGCCCATCTCGGGGCCGACGAGCTCGCGGACGCCTGCGGCGACGATGCGGAGTGCGTCGATGTCGAGCCCGGAATCGGTCTCGTCGAGCACCGCGATCCGCGGCTTCAGCATCGCCATCTGGAGGATCTCGACCCGCTTCTTCTCGCCGCCAGAGAAGCCGTCGTTGATGTAGCGCTGGGCGAGCTCGCGCGGGATGCGCAGCCGCTCCATCACCGCCATCATCTCCTTGCGGAACTCGGGGATCGGGATCGGGTCGTCCTCGCCCTTCCGCGCCTTCCGGATCGCGTTGATCGCCGAGCGCAGGAAGCTCGTGACCGTGACGCCGGGGACGGCGTGCGGGTACTGGAACGCCAGGAAGAGGCCGCGCTGGGCGCGCTCGTCCGCCTGGAGCTCCGTGACGTCCTCGCCGTCGAAGAAGATCTGGCCCTCGGTGATCTCGTAGGCGGGATGGCCCATGACCGCGTAGGCGAGGGTCGACTTGCCGGAGCCGTTCGGGCCCATGACCGCGTGGATCTGGTCGGTGTCGACCTCGAGGTCCACGCCCTTGACGATCTCGGTGCCGTCCTCGAGCGCGACGTGCAGGTTCTTGAGCTCCAGCAGTGACAAGCGGTTCCCTTTCGCAAAAGTGGCGGGCCTTGCGCCCGCCTCACTGCCTCATGGTACCAATGGCCGTGCGGCCCTCGAGCGGCTCCGAACCCGCTGCTAAGGTGGGTTTATGCCCTTCGGCATCGGCCTTCCCGAAGTCCTGATCTTCCTGATCGTCGTCCTTCTCCTCTTCGGCGCGAAGCGCGTCCCCGAGATCGGCCGGTCGGTCGGCAAGGGCATGCGCGAGTTCAAGGACGCGGTCACCGGTAAGGACGAGGAGCAGCCCCCTCGGCTGCCGCGGGCTCCGGAGGACGAGGAGCGCGTCGCCTCGCCGCCCCCGCGCGAGCGCGACTCCGTCTCCTAAAGGACCCTTCGTTGCGACGGCTGCCGCGCCGCCTCTCCTACGGCGAGGAGGCCACGCTCGTCGAGCACCTCGAGGAGCTTCGCTTCCGCCTCATCGTCTGCATCCTCGCCCTGGTCGGGGCCTTCCCGATCGCCTACATCTTCCACGAGCAGCTGATCGAAGCGCTGATCCGGCTCCTCCCCGCCGACCGCGAGCTGGTGACCCTGGGAGTGGCCGAGCCGTTCACCACCGCGCTCAAGGTCAGCTTCTACGCGTCGCTCGCGCTCGCGTTCCCGGTCCTTGTCTGGCAGGCGTGGAGCTTCTTCGCGCCGGCGGTGGAGGAGCGGAGCCAGCGGATCGTCGCGCGCTTCGTAGCCTTCGCAACCGTGCTCTTCGCGGGCGGCATGGCATTCGCCTACTTCATCATCCTGCCGCGGGCGCTCGACTTCCTCACGCAGTACGACGAGGAGCTCTACCGCGTGGACATCCGGGCGAGCTACTTCCTCTCGTTCGTCGCGCTGATGATCTTCGCGACCGGGCTCGTGTTCCAGCTGCCGATCTTCGTGCTCGCGCTCGTCCGGCTCGGCGTCCTGACGTCGACCCAGCTGCGGGAGAACCGCCGGATGGGGATCGTCATCCTGCTCGGCCTTGCGATCCTGCTCCCGACGGTCGACCCGGTGTCGCTCGCCCTCGAGGTCGTGCCGCTGCTCGTCCTGTTCGAGCTCTCCATCTGGCTCTCGGTGATCATGGAACGGCGCTGGCACGCCGGGGAAGCGCGGCTCGCGCCCGAGTGAGGTTCCCGAAGATCGAGCTGCACGTCCATCTCGAGGGGACGGTGCGGCCGGAGACCTTGCTCGAGATCGCCCGGCGGAACGACTACGCGCTCCCGGCCGACACGGTGGAGGGCCTCGCGGCGCTCTACGAGTTCCGCGACTTCGCGCACTTCATCGAGATCTGGATCCTGACGACGAACGCGCTGCGGTCGCGCGAGGACTTCCGCCAGGTCGTCGTGGACTACGCCGGGGAGGCGGCGGGCCACGGCGCCGTCTATCTGGAAGCGATCTTCTCCCCGGCTGAGCGGGCTCGGCGCGGCGTCGAGTGGGACGAGATGTTCGCCGGCTACTGCGACGGCGCGCAGGACGCCCGCGAGCTGCACGGCGTCGAGGTGCGCCTCACACCGGACATCTTCCGCGGAGCGACGATGGACGAGGCCGAGCAGGTCGTCAGGTACTCGGCCCGCTACCGCGACCGGGCGGTAGTCGGCGTCGGCCTCGGCGGGCTCGAGGCCGACTTCCCGCCCGAGGAGTACGCGGCACCGTTCCAGCTCGCCCGCGCCGAGGGCCTGGCCTCGGTGCCGCACGCGGGCGAGGTTGCGGGCCCGGCGTCGATCCGCGGCGCGCTCGACGCGCTCGGCGCCGACCGGATCCGCCACGGGATCCGCGCGGTCGACGACCCCGAGCTCGTCGACGAGCTGCGCGACCGCGGGATCGTGCTCGACGTCTGCCCGATCTCGAACGTGAGGACCGGCGCCGTCCCCTCGCTCGACGAGCATCCGCTCCGCGAGCTGGCCGCGGCCGGCGTGCGCTGTTCGGTCTCCACCGACGATCCCGCCATGTTCGACACCGACCTCGGGCGAGAGTACGAGGCCGCCGCCTCGCTCGGCGTCCACCCCCGCCGGGCGTACGAGGACGGCGTTGCCGGAGCGCTCTGCGACGACGAGACCCGCGAACGGCTTCGCTCGATCGGCGAGGCGTTCGACTGGCGGTCGCTACCCTAAGGCCTGCATGGCACGTTCAGCCCAGCGACGCAACCGGCAGCGTCGGGAGCGCCGGCCCACGCCGCGCCCCGCGGCGCCTGCCCGCGCGCCAGTGGCCACCTACGAGGACACGATGTTCTTCCCGCGCCTGCGGCGGCAGGCGAAGTGGATGTTCGTCTTCCTCGCCGTCGTCTTCGGCCTCGGCTACGTCATCTTCAACGTCGGCGGCTCGATCCCGGGCACCGGGCTCGGAGACGTCCTTCAGGGTCTTGCGCAGACGTCCGACGCCGGCCCGGGCGTCGACGACTCGCGGGACAAGATCAGGGAGGAACCGAACAACCCGCAGGGCTACCGCGACCTCGCGACCGCGCTCCAGCGCGAGGGCCGGAACTCGGAGGCGATCGAGCCGCTCGAGCGCTACGTGCAGCTGCGGACGACCGACCGCGAGGCCCTCCGGCAGCTCGGGGCCCTCCACATGGCGCAGGCGCGCGTCTACGAGCAGCAGGGTGCGGCCGCTCAGGCGGAGCTCACTCGGCTGACGGGCGGCGAAGTCCTGTCACCGGGCACGCGGAGCCCCTTCGGCCAGGAGTTCGCCAACCCGCAGATCACGAGCATCGAATCGCAGCAGTGGAACCAGCAGCTGAACAACGCCTACCTCGGCCTCCAGGAGTCCTACAAGGATGCAGTCCGCGTCTTCCAGAAGCTCGTCGCGGTGACGCCGGACGACCTCGAGGCGGACGAGCCGCTGATCTTCCTCCAGCTCGGCCAGGCCGCGCAGTCGGCCGGCGACCTCAAGGCGGCCGTGACTGCCTACGAGCGCTATCTCGAGGTCGCGCCCGACTCGGCGAGCGCGGAGGCCGTTCGCAATCAGCTTCCCGAGCTGCGGAAGGCCGCCAATCCGGACCAGGCCAAGGCGAACCAGTAGGCGCGCAAGGCACTAGACTTCCCGGGCTTTTCCAAACCGAGGGAGCCGAGTGAATTTCGACATCAACACCGAGCAGCTGGGCGAGTCGTCGTACGTGATCTCGCTGTCCGGCGAGGTGGATCTCTACACGGCGCCGGAGTTCAAGCAGCAGCTCCTCGACGTGATCAACCAGGGCGCCAAGGAGGTCGTCGTCGACTTCTCGAACACGACCTTCATCGACTCGACGACCCTCGGCGTGCTCGTCGGCGGTGTCAAGCGGCTCCGGACGAACGAGGGGCAGCTCTCGCTCGTCTCGAGCGACCGCAACATCACGAAGATCTTCGAGATCACGGGCCTCGACCGGGTCTTCACGATCTACGGCAGCCGGGACGAAGCGGTCTCCGGCCTCGGCTCGGCGACCCAGCCGTCGGCGTAGCCTTGCGGGCGGTCGCAGCCGCTCTCCTCGCCTTTGCCGCGCTCGCTGCGGCCGGCTGCGGGACGGACGGCCTCGTCGAGGAGACGGCCGATCCCGCGCAGGGCAAGACGATCTTCCAGCAGACCTGCGGCGGCTGCCACACGCTGAGGGAGGCGGGGACCGAGGGCTCGAACCCCGTCCAGAATCCGGCCAGCGGGCCGAACCTCGACGACGCGTTCGCGGCGGCACGCATGGAGGGCTTCGACGAGAGCACGATCCGCGAGACCGTGCGGCACCAGATCGACTACCCCATCCCTCCGATGCCCGAGGATCTGCTCGAGGGCGAGGACGCCGACGCCGTGGCGCTGTACGTCTCGATCGTGGCGGCCAATCCCGACGCGAGCATCCAGACGACCGACGGTGGAGGAGACGACCCGCAGTCGATCTTCACGACCAACTGCGGCTCCTGTCACGTGCTGGAGAAGGCCGGGACCTCCGGCACGGTCGGGCCGAACCTCGACCAGTCGGACGCAACGTTCGAGCAGGCGTTCGAGCAGATCAGGGACGGCGGCGGCGCGATGCCCGCGTTCGGCGACCGGCTCACGGACGAGCAGATCCGCGCGCTCGCGCGCTACGTCACGGGCGAGCGGCGCTAGCCGCGACTCACTCGCGTGCGGGCTACGGCCGGGCTTCGGCCTCTTCGGCCTCGAGGTCGACGACCACGTGCGTGATCGGGACGTCGAAGCGCTCGCGCGCGGCCCGCACGACACCCCGCTCGAGCCACACCGACCGGCCCTCGGGATGGGTGGAGATGATCACCTCGTCGGCACCGAAGCTTCGTAACGCGTCCTCGATCGCCTGCAAGGGATCGGCGTCGCCGACCTCGCCCTCCGCGGTGATGCCGAGGTCGCGGAGCCGTCCCAAACTGCGCTCCAGCCGCTCATGCGCCGCGGCCCGCGGCCGGTCCTCGTCCGACGCGAAGTAGCGGACGGGGGACATCAACGTCGGGCACACCACCCGCACACGCTCCTCGACGCCCTCCGAGCGGCGGTGGATCAGATCCCTGAGCGGCTCTCCGCCGACCGTCTCGTTCGCGACCACGAGGATGCGCCGCTCCCCCGGAGCGCTCGGCCGGATCACCGCCTGCTGCGGCGGCTCACGCCGCGACCGCATCACCGCGGCGATCGCGAGGAGCGTCAGCACGACGAAGACAGCGAGCCCGAGCCAGGTGTTGATCGCGGCCGCGACGACGATCAGCCCGAAGTAGCCGACAGTCAGCAGCACCAACCGGAACGCATCCGCCTCGTTACGAAACGGATTCCTCACGTCCCCGGCCTCCTCCGTCTCCCGCCCGGCGAAGCCGGGCTCCGCCGGAGGCTGTCGGCACGTGAAAAAGACATCGCCCTACAAGAGGTAGACCGTCGCGTACACCACGATCCACATTACGTCCACGAAGTGCCAGTAGATCCCCGGGATCTCCACGCCGTGGTGGTGGGACTCGGTGAAGTGCCCGCGGAAGGCGCGGATCGTCGCGAAAGTGAGCAGCGTGAGGCCGACGAAGACGTGCGCGCCGTGGAGCCCGGTCAGCCCGTAGAAGATCGTCCCGAAGGCGCCGTCGTGCGGGGCGAACCCGACCCGCGCGTACTCCAGGATCTGCGTCGCCAGGAAGGTCGTGCCGAGGGCCAGGGTCAACACCAGTCCCGCCTGGAGGCCCGCCCGGTTCCCCCGCTTGATCGCCTGGAGCGCCCAGTGGATCGTAAAGCTTGAGGTGACGAGGATCGCCGTGTTCACGCCGGCGACGAAGACCGGGAGGTGGAACGGCTCCAGCGGCCACTCGGCGTTGCCGTTGACGCGGATGAAGAAGTAGGCCGTGAAGAACGACCCGAAGAGCATGATCTCCGAGGCGATGAAGAGGAGCATCCCGAGGGTCGGTGCGTCGACCCGGGAGCTCCGATGCGCCTCCGGCGGATGCGCGGCGTGGTGGGCGGCTTCGGCGTGGGCGCTCATTCGACCGGCAGCACGGGCTCGGCGCCGACCTCCTCCGGCGCGATGACGACGTGCTCGACAGGCACCTTGGCGTCGGTGTGGAGGCGCTGGACGAGGTTCTTGCGCATCCACGGCGAGCGCGCGGGCTCGAACGTCGAGACGATCACCTCGTCGACGCGCTCGTCCTCGATCGCCTGCATCGCCGCCGTGTAGGGATCCGGGTGCGCGACCTGGCCGTGCGCGTCGATGCCGGCCGCCCGCAGCTCCGAGAGCGCGCGCCGGAGCCGCCGCTCGGCCTCCGGATGCGCCGACTGGGTCGGGTCGCTCTGCGGCGAGACGATCAGGAAGCTCGCCGGGCCGCGGCCGGCGCGCTCGCGGATCCTGTCGATCAGCGCCTTCCCGACCACGGTCTCGTTGGCGACCACGAGAACGTTGCGCGGGCCTTCCTCCGCGGCGACGTCCACGACGACGTGCTCGACGGGCACCTCGCCCGCGACCTTCTGGATCCGGTCGAGCACGTTCTTTCGCAGCCAGCCGGACTTCTGGAGCGGGTGGGTCGAGACGATGATGTCGGTCGGCGCCGGGTCGAGCATGCCGAACGCGTCGCGAACCGCCTGCTCGGGGTCGCTCTCGAGCACGAGCCCGTGCGCCGGGATCCCAGCCTCGCGCAGCTGCGCGAGCGTCCGGTCGAGCCGCCGGCCGGCCGCCGCCCGGCGTGTGTCCTCGTAGACGACGTATCCGGCCGCCGGCGTCGAGACGGGCGCGAGGACGGTGACGAGCTCGACCTCCTGCTCGCCCGCCTTCCGCTTGACGGCGTCGATCAGCTCGCTGCCCGCGACCGTCTCGTTCGCCACCACCAGGAGATGCCTCACCGCCGGACCTCCTCGGTGGCTTCGGCTTCCTTCCGCTCGCCGTTCAGGATCGCGTGCCGCGCGCCCGGCACGCCGTACTCGTACGGGTTGCCGACCACCTGCGGGATCTCGTCGAAGTTGAAGATCGGCGGCGGCGAGGAGACCTGCCACTCGAGCGTCAGCGCCCGCCACGGGTTCGACGGCGCCGGCGCGCCACGGGCCCAGCTGACGATCATGTTGTAGATGAAGATGATGAACGACGCGCCGAGGACGAACGACGAGATGGAGATGAAGATGTTCCACTCGCTGAACTGGTCCTCGTACGTGTAGACCCG
The DNA here is from genome assembly GCA_036380355.1 of Gaiellaceae bacterium. GTDB lineage: Bacteria > Actinomycetota > Thermoleophilia > Gaiellales > Gaiellaceae > JACDAN01. The sequence goes on from DASVEW010000002.1 coordinate 56,041, forward strand.
CCTCGGCTGGCCCTGGACGCCGATGATGTGCATGGGGAAGAACGTCGCGTTGAAGGCGACGAACGTCAGCCAGAAGTGCAGCTTCCCGAGCTTCTCGTTGTACATCCGCCCGGTCATCTTCGGGAACCAGTAGTAGAAGCCGGCGAAGATCGTGAACAGCGACCCGCCGAGGAGCACGTAGTGGATGTGCGCGACCACGAAGTACGTGTCCGAGGTGTGGATGTCGATCGGCACGGCGCCGAGGAAGATCCCGGACAGGCCGCCGATCACGAACATGGACACGAACCCGAGCGCCCATAACATCGGCGTGGCGAAGTTGATCTTCCCCTCCCAGGTCGTGGCCAGCCAGGAGAAGACCTTGATCCCGGTCGGAACGGCGATCAGCAGCGTGGTGATCATCATCGGGACGCGCAGCCAGGGCGCCATCCCCGCGACGAACATGTGGTGCGCCCAGACCGAGAACCCGAGGATCAGGATCGCGACGAGCGAGAGCGCCATCAGGCGGTAGCCGAAGATCGGCTTGCGCGACATCGAGGAGATGACCTCGGAGGCGATCCCGAAGCCGGGCAGCATCATGATGTAGACGGCCGGGTGCGAGTAGAACCAGAAGATGTGCTGGTACCCGAGCGGGTAGCCGCCGCCGACGACGTCGAAGTAGTGCGTGTGCATCAGCTTGTCGAAGGTGACGAAGAACTGCGAGCCGGCGATGAACGGCGTCGCGATCACGACGAGCAGCGAGGTCGTGAAGTTCGCCCAGACGAGGAGCGGCATGCGCCAGAAGGTCATCCCCGGCGCGCGCATCGTGATGATCGTGACCAGGAAGTTCAGCGCGGTCGCGATCGAGGAGGCGCCGGCCCACTGGACCGCCATCGTGAAGAAGATGTTCCCGAAGGGCTGCTCGACCGAGAGCGGCGCGTAATTCGTCCAGCCGGCGCCGAAGCCGGGGAAGAAGAAGCTCGCCAGCATCATCGTGCCGGCGATCGGGAGCAGCCAGTACGACAGCGCGTTCAGCCGCGGGAACGCCATGTCGGGGGCGCCGATCATGATCGGCAGCACGTAGTTCGCCAGGCCCGCGAAGGCGGGGATGACGAAGAGGAAGATCATCAGCGCCGCGTGCGCCGTGAAGAGCTCGTTGTAGGTCTGCGGGTCGACGAAGTCCGCTTCGGGCTGCGCGAGCTCGGCGCGGACGAGCATCGCCATCATCCCGCCGGCCAGGAAGAAGAAGACCGTCGTGACGACGTACTGGACGCCGATCACCTTGTGGTCGGTGTTGACGCGGAAGTAGTCGGTCCAGCGCTTGGCGCCGTGACCCGAGTGGTCCTCGGGCCGCGTCGGCTGCCCGAAGGCCCAGTGGAGCCAGTAATCGAATGCGCCCAGGCCCGCCAGGAACCCGATCGGCGCAGCGACCAGGAACGCGACGGTGATGATCGGCTCCCAGTCGAGGACCGGCTCCCAGCCGGCAAGCGCCCGGATGCCCGCGACGAGGCCGAAGCCGATCGCGGCGAAAAGCGGCGTCATCCACGCCGTCCGCACCCAGCCGGGCACCATCAGGCGCCGGAGCCCGGTCCGCGGGGGCTGCGGCGCGTGCGCCTCGTGCGCTTCCGTGTGCTCGTGGACGGCTGTCAACTCATCCCCCCGGGAGTCGTCCGCGACGATAGCCAGCGTTCGAAGTCGGCTGCCGAGGTGACGATCGCCCGGGTCCGCATGAGCGAGTGGCCCAGCCCGCAGAGCTCGGTGCAGATCAGGCGGTAGTTGCCGGTCTTCGTCGGGGTGACCGTGATCTCGGTCGTGATGCCGGGGACCGCATCCTGCTTCTGGCGGAACTCCGGCACCCAGAACGAGTGGATGACGTCACGGGCCGAGAGGTAGAGACGGGTAGAGCGGTCCACCGGCAGCCTCAGGTTCGCCGAGACCTTGCAGCCCTCCTCGATGACCCCCTCGTCGCGCCGGACGCAGGCCATCTTGTCCTCGCCGGGGTCCGCTCCCTCCTCCGGGTAGAGGAACGTCCACGCGAACTGCTGGCCCCAGACTTCCACGCGAAGCGCGTCGTCGGGCACGCTGTCGTTCTGCGCGAGCGCGACAGAGCTTACGACGATCATGGCGATCACGAGCACCAGCGGAATCGCGGTCCAGGCGATCTCGATCCCCGTGTGACCGTGGATCGGCGGGCCGTCGGAGTCATCGTCGGGCTTAGCCCGGAACTTGACCAGCGAGTAGACGCTGATCGCCGCGACGATGGCGAAGATCCCGATGCAGATCGCCGTCACGAACCAGAAGACGAAGTCGATCCGCTCCGCCTCCTTGGACGACTGGTCCGGGAGCCACGGGATGAAGATCGCAACCGCCGTCGCCCCGGCGGCCAGCACGAGGGCAACCAGAATCAACTTGAGCAGCGACCCGGCTCGCACCGCCCGCGAGCCTACCGAGTTAGTGCCGAGGCCGGAGCGGGTACACCGGGGTTAGTTGCGACGGGCACCCGCCCGGCGTGGCCATACGAAGGAGGCAGTGAATGGGACTCGGAGTAAGCCTGTTGCTGATCGCCGTCGGAGCGATCCTCGTCTGGGGTGTGCAGACCGACATCGCAGGCATCAGCGAGGACGCGATCGGCGTGATCCTGATGATCGTCGGGGCGGCCGGACTGCTGCTCTCGTTGATGTTCTGGTCCAGCTGGGGCGGCCCTGGGTACTTCGGCGGCCGACGTCGCGAGACGTACGTCGAGGAAGGACCACCCCGCGCCTGAGGGAGAACGGCAGCGCGGACGGCCGAGCCGTCCGCGCGTGCCCGTCATCCCCGTGAGCCCATCCGGTCCCGACAGGATCCACGAGCTCGAGGCGAGGCTCGCCGAGCTCGAGCAACTGGACGAGATCAAGACCCAGTTCGTGTCCCTCGCGTCGCACGAGCTGCGGACTCCGATCGCCGTGGTGCACGGAATCGCCGCGACCCTGCACCTGCGCGGGCATGAGCTCGCCGTCGAGCAGCTCGATGAGCTCCGTAGGACGCTGTACGAGCAGAGCTCGCGCCTCGCAGACCTGACCGAGCAGCTGCTCGACCTCTCCCGGCTCGACGCCCAGGCGATCGCGCTCAACCCGGAGCGGTTCCGTCCCCGCGAGCGGATCGACGAGCTCCTGACGCGGATCGCGCCGGACCGGCGGGACGACGTCGAGGTGGGCGTGGAGCCGAACCTCGAGGTGGTGACGGACGCCCATGCGTTCGAGCGGGTGATCGTCAACCTCCTCACGAACGCGCTCCGCTACGGCGCGCCGCCGATCGAGGTGCGGACCCGCTGGACGGAGGTCGTCGACGTCGTCGTCCAGGATCACGGTCCGGGCGTCCCGGACGAGTTCGTCCCTCTCCTCTTCGAGCGGTTCTCGCAGGCCGAAGACGTGCCGGGCCGCCGCCAGGGAGCCGGGCTCGGCCTCGCGATCGCGAAGTCGTTCGCGAACGCGCTCGGCGGCGACGTGCGTTACGAGCCGGCGCGGCCCTCGGGAGCGTGCTTCCACTTCGAGCTGCCGCGCGAGTTCGCGGCCTAGCCGGCTAGAGCAGGCCGGTCAGCGGATCCACGGCGGCGCCGCGGACGTGCACCTCGAAGTGCAGATGCGGCCCGCTCGACTTGCCGCTGGAGCCGATCCGTCCGATGCGCCGGCCGGCGACCACGTACTGGCCGACACGGACGCCGACGCGCGAGAGGTGCGCGTAGAGCGTGCGCGTCCCGTTGCCGTGCGCGATGACGACGAGGTTGCCCCAACCGCCGAGGCTGAAGCCCGCGAAGGTCACACGACCGGAAGCGGCTGCGGCAACCGACGTCCCGGGCGAGCCCGGATAGTCGATGCCCGTGTGGAACCGGTTCCCGCGGGGCCCGAACAGATCCGAGTAGCGGCCCGCGACCGGAGAGGCGAGCGAGATCGGGCACGTCGCGGGCGGCGCCCTGAGCGCGGAGACGACCGCGGGGCCGGCGCGACCGTCCACCCTCAGGCCGGCCCACCGCTGGAAGCGCCGAAGCGCCTGCTCCGTGGCCACGCCGAAGTGACCGTCGAGGTTTCCCGAGGGGAACCCGTGCCAGGCGAGCTCGAACTGGAGCGCCGCGACGTCCCAGCCGCGCGTGCCGGCCGCCAGGAGCCGCCGGCCGAGCGGTGCACGCCTGCCGAAGCGCCCGAGGGCTCGCTTGGTGCGCGGACCGGGAACGCCGTCCACGGCCAGATTCGCGCGCCGCTGGAGCCGCCGCACGCCGGCGACGGTTCCCGGGCCGAAGACGCCATCGACGGTGCCCCCGTAGAGCCCCTTCTGCCGCAGCCCCACCTGCAGGGCGGCGATCTCGGGGTTACCCGCCGCAAACGCGCCTGGCGCGAGCAGCAGGAACGTGAAGAGTGTTGCGGCCGCAGTTCTCTTCATCCACATGCACCTCCCTCGAACGGGGAGGTCTCGTACGTGTATCGGCCCCTATCGAGCGGTCTTTAGCGCCTTATCGTCAGCGTTTGTCGGCATGCTCGTACCTCCGTCCTACCTCAGCCCAGTGTACGACGTTCCACCAAATTTGCAGGTATTCCGGGCGCCGATTTTGGTATTTCAGGTAGTAGGCGTGCTCCCAGACGTCGATGCCGAGGAGCGGCTCGTGGCCCTGCATCAGCGGGCTGTCCTGATTGGCGGTGGAGTACACAGCCAGGCCGGTTCCGTCGTGGACGAGCCACGTCCAGCCGCTGCCGAAACGCTTGACGCCGTTGTCGTTGACCTGCGCCTTCAGGTCGTCGACGGAGCCGAACGCGCCTTCGATCGCAGCACGGAGATCGCCCTCGGGCTCGCCGCCGCCGTCCGGGCTCATGATCTCCCAGAACAGCGCGTGGTTGGCGTGGCCGCCCGCGTTGTTCCTGACGGTCGTGCGGATCTCCTCAGGCAGCGCGTCGAGGTCCGCGAGGATCGATTCGACTGGGCTGTTCTCCCACTCTGTTCCGGCCAGCGCCTTGTTCGCGTTGTCGATGTAGGCCTGGTGGTGCTTGTCGTGGTGAAGCCGCATCGTCTGCTCGTCGATGTGCGGCTCCAGCGCCCCGTAGTCGTACGGGAGCGGGGGCAGTTCGAAGGCCATGACTCTCCTCTCTTCGGCGTCCAGAAGAGCCTAAAGGCGTCGACTCGGCGACGCCGAGCAGGCAGGCCAGGCCGGCTCTGCCGGCGTGGCCGACGTCACTTTTGTGGTGGCTATACTCGCCTGCCGACGGGCCGTTAGCTCAGCTGGTAGAGCAGGGGACTCTTAATCCCAAGGTCGAAGGTTCGAATCCTTCACGGCCCACCTCTCTGCTGCTTACTTCCGGCTAACAGCGGCCGCCTACCCTGAAATCGTGAACGCCCTGCGGATCGTTCCGCTCGTCGCGCTCGCCCTGATTCCAGCGGCTGCGTACTCGCCGGCGGGCGAGGCGCGGACCGGCGCGGACTGCTCGGTGCGGCAGACGGGCCTCAGACCGCTCACCGACATGAACCGGTCCCGGTACCGCGGCCAGCTCGGCGGCCTCTACCCGGGCGCGGCGAACAAGCCTCCGCGGCCGCACCTGCGCCGGGGGCTAGACGCGGCGCGGCGCGTGCGGCCGATCCGGGGGAAGATCGGCGTGGTCGGTGTCGGGATGTCGAATGCGATGGCCGAGTTCGGCGCCTTCGCGCGAGCCGCGGCCCAGGATCCCACCACCAACCCGAGCCTCGCCTTCGTGGAAGGCCCGGGGGGCGGCTGGGACGCGGAGCGGATCTCCCGCCCAGGCGCCCGCTACTGGACCGATCTGAACGCCCGGCTGCGGAAGGCACGCGTGCAGCGCGGCCAGGTGCAGGTGGTCTGGCTGAAGCAGGCGATCGCAGGCGAGGACCGCCCCTTCCCCCAGGATGCGCGCGCACTGCAGGCGCATCTCCGGTCGATCGTCCGCCTCCTCTCCACGCGCTTCCCGAACCTCCGTCTGATCTACGTCTCGAGCCGGACGTACGGCGGCTACGCGATCACGCATCTCAATCCCGAGCCGTTCGCCTACGAGACCGGGTTCGCCGCCAAGTGGCTCGTCCAGGAGAGCATCCAGCGCCGGATCCCCCGTGTCTGGGTGGGCTGGGGGCCGTATCTGTGGACGGACGGGCTGGCCGGGCGGCGTGACGGCCTGACCTGGCAGTGCGACGACGTCGCCGAGGACGGCATGCACCCCTCGCCGAGCGGCGTCCGGAAGGTCTCGCGGCTCCTGCAGGACTTCTTCTCCAGCGATCCGACCACGAAGACCTGGTTCTCGCCCGCGGCCTAGGCTGACCCCGGAGGGTTTGGCGGGATGGTGCTCTTCGCCGGAGTGCGATGGTCGTTCCGAGGCAAGGACGCAGGGAGCGCTCGTATCGAGTGAGATACGGGTGCGACTGAGGACGCCGCCTCGGGGCGAGCAGCGCGGTCCGGCGGAACAGCCGCTATCTCGCCGAACCCTCCTAAGGTTCGGGCGGTGAAGGTCCTGTCCGTCGTCGGGAACCGGCCGCAGTTCATCAAGTCGGGCCCCCTGTCCGTGGCCCTGCGCCGGGAGGGGATCGACGAGGTCGTCGTCCATACCGGCCAGCACTACGACCGCGAGCTCTCCCAGATCTTCTTCGAGGAGCTCGAGCTCCCACCGCCGGCCTACTCGCTCGACCTCCAGACCGCAGACGTCGAGCGGCTCACGCCCGCGATCGCCGAGGTGGTCGCAGCCGAGACGCCCGGCTGGGTGATCGTCTACGGCGACACGAACTCGACCCTCGCCGGCGCCAGGGCTGCCGCGGGGACGCCCGTCGCCCACGTCGAGGCGGGGCTTCGCAGCGGCGACCTGACGATGCCCGAGGAGCACAACCGCATCGAAGTCGACCGGATCTCGTCGCTCCTCCTCACACCGGACGAGCGCTCGAAGGACGTGCTCGAAGCGGAGGGTGTCTCGGGCCGAATCGACGTGGTCGGAGACGTCATGGCCGATGCGAGCATGCGCCTGGCGCCCCTGGCCCGCGGGCGCTCGCGCATTCTCGAGCAGCTCGGGCTCGAACCGAGCGCGTACGCCGTCGCCACGGTGCATCGAGAAGCGAATGTTCGCCCCGACCGGCTGGCCCGCATCCTCGACGGCCTGTCCCGTCTGGACGAGCCGGTGATCCTCCCGGCGCACCCGCGCACCCGGCGGGCGATCGCCAGTAACACAGTGGTACTTGGAACGAATCTCGCGCTGATCGATCCCCTGGGGTACATGGACTTCGCGGCGCTGGCGTCTCAGGCCAGGGTGATCCTCACCGACTCCGGCGGCCTCCAGAAGGAGGCGTACTGGTACGGCGTCCCGTGCGTCACGCTCCGGCCGTCGACGGAGTGGAAGGACACCGTGGAGCTGGGCGCGAACGTGCTGGTTGACGACGATCCCGATGCGATCGCGGAAGCGGCGGCGAAGGCGCGGATGCCCCCCAACCGGCCAGTGTTGTACGGCGACGGGCACGCAGCCGACCGGATCGCGAAAGTACTGATTAGCCTGTGACGCATGCTTGAAGAACGAATCGAGCCGCAGACCTCGGAGGCCCCGGAGGCGAAGACCTGGGACGCCGCGGTCGTGGGCGCCGGCTACGTCGGCGTCCCGCTGGCACACACGTTTGCGACCGCCGGGCGCTCCGTCCTGCTCATCGACGTCTCGCAAGAGGTCGTCGACGGCATCAACCGGGGAGAGAGCCACATCGTCGACGTGCCGTCCGAGGAGCTCGCCCCGTTCGTCCGCAACGGTCAGATCCGGGCAACGACGGACTACAACGAGATCCGCCGAGCCGATGCGGTCCTCATCGCACTGCCCACGCCGCTCTCCAAGCAGCGAGAGCCGGACCTCTCGATCGTCATCGGCGCGGCGGAGCAGATCAGCGTACGGCTGCGGAACGGCCACCTCGTCGTCCTCGAGTCGACGACCTACCCGCGAACGACCCGGGAAGTGATCCAGCCGATCCTCGAGAGCACCGGGCTCAAGGCCGGGCGGGACTTCCACCTCGCCTTCTCGCCCGAGCGGGTGGATCCCGGCAACGGCAGGTGGACGACGAAGAACGTCCCGAAGGTGGTCGGCGGGATCACCCCCGAGTGCACGGAGCGGGCCGCGCGCCTCTACGAGGGCGCCGTCGACACCGTCCACCGCGTGTCCACGCCCGAGGCGGCCGAGCTGACCAAGCTCCTCGAGAACATCTTCCGCTCCGTCAACATCGCGCTGGTCAACGAGCTCGCCCAGCTCTGTGAGCGGATGGAGATCGACGTCTGGGAGGTGATCGAGGCAGCGTCGACCAAGCCCTTCGGCTTCATGAGCTTCCAGCCGGGCCCGGGCCTCGGCGGCCACTGCATCCCGATCGACCCCTTCTACCTCACGTGGAAGGCGCGCGAGTACGACTTCTCCACCGAGTTCATCGAGCTCGCCGGGAAGGTCAACGAGAACATGCCGTACTACTGCCGCTCGCTTGTCTCGCAGGCGCTCAACCACGGACGGCAGCGCTCGCTGAGCGGCGCCAAGGTGCTCGTCCTCGGGGTCGCCTACAAGTCGGACATCGGCGACACGCGCGAGTCGCCGGCGATCAAGCTGATCGAGCTGCTGCGAGCCGCCGGCGCCGACGTCTCCTACCACGACCCGTTCGTCGCCGAGCTGCCCGAGTCGGGGCTCAGCTCCGTGCCGCTCGAGCCGGGCGCCTACGACTGCGTGGTCGTGGTGACCGCGCACTCGGGTATCGACTACGACGACGTGGTCGAGCGTTCGCACGTCGTCGTCGACCTCCGGAACGCCACGCGCGGGAACGGGACGGCGAGCAAGAAGGTCTGGAAGCTGTGATCCAGGTGGTTCGGCCGACGGCCTCAAACGGGCTCTCGGCCATCGGCCGAACCACCGTCGGCCTCGCCGGCCTCGGCTACTGGGGCCCGAACCTCGCCCGGAACTTCGACGACCTCGCAGAACTGCGCTGGCTCTGCGATCTCTCCCCGGACCTGCTCGACCAGTTCGGCGCCCGCTACCCGACCGCCCGCACGACCTCGCGGTTCGACGACCTCCTGGAGGACGACTCGCTCCAGGCCGTCGTCGTGGCGACGCCGGTTGCAACGCACTACGAGCTCGCCCGGCTCGCCCTCGAGGCGGGCAAGCACGTCTTCGTCGAGAAGCCGCCGGCGCTCGCGGCAGCCGACGCCGACGAGCTCGTCGCGCTCGCCGAAGAGCGCAATCTCGTCCTCCTCCCGGGTCACCTCCTGCTCTATCACCCCGCCGTCGTGAAGCTGAAGGAGCTAATCGAGGCGGGGGAGCTCGGCGACGTGCTCTACCTGTACGGGAACAGGCAGAACCTCGGCCAGATCCGGAAGGACGAGAACGCCCTCTGGTCGCTCGGCGTCCACGACCTGTCCGTGATGCTCCACCTGATCGGCGAGGAGCCGAGCGAGGTCTGGGCACGGGGCGAGTCCTTCATCCACGACGGCGTCGAGGACGTCGTCTTCTGCTACCTACGCTTCCCGTCGGGGGTCGTCGCCCACATGCACCTGTCCTGGCTGGACCCGCACAAGATGCGGAAGATCACCGTCGTGGGCCGGAACAAGATGGCCGTGTTCGACGATATGGACCTCGAGCGGAAGATCACGGTCTACGACAAGGGCACGGAGCAGCGGGCCGAGAGCTACGGCGAGTGGCGCACGCGCACGGGCGACATCTACATCCCGAAGATCCCCAACGACGAGCCGCTGCGGCTCGAGTGCCGGCACTTCCTCTCGCTCGTGGCCGGCGACGGCGACCCGCGGGCCGCGGCGCGGGACGGGGCGGTGGTCGTCCGGGTGCTCGAACAGCTTCAGCACAGCCTCGAGCGAGCGCCGGCCTGAGCTACACGGTCGGACAGAACACCGTCGTCTACCCGGGCACGGTGATCGGCGAGGGCTGCCGGATCGGCGACAACGTCGTGCTCGGCAAGCAGCCGGCGCTGTCCCCCCGCTCGACCGCGAAGCGGGAGGAGCTGCCGCCACTCGAGCTCGGCGAAGGGACGATCGTCTCCGCCGGAGCCGTCGTCTTCGCCGGGACGCGGATCGGCGCCCGCTCGGTCATCGGCGACCAGAGCTGCGTCCGCGAGCGGTGCGTGCTGGGCGAGGACGTCGTCGTCGGCCGGGGATCGCTCGTCGAGAACGACACCACGATCGGCGCTCGAACGAAGATCCAGGCGGACGCCTACGTGACCGCCTACTCGACGCTCGAGGAGGACGTCTTCATCGCGCCCTGCGTCGTCACGACGAACGACAACTTCATGGGACGGACCGAGAAGCGTCATGCGCTTCGGAAGGGGCCGACGATCCGGCGCGGCGCCCGTGTCGGGGGCGCGGCCGTGCTCTTGCCGGGGATCGAAGTCGGCGCGGAGGCGTTCGTCGGCGCCGGCGCGGTCGTGACGAAGGACGTGCCTCCGCGGGCCGTCGTGGTCGGAAACCCGGCGCGGCAGATCCGGGAAGTGCCCGAGGACGAGCTGCTCTAGGCGCGGACTCGGCGGCGCCGACCGAGGCCGTGCCGGCTCCGCCGGCGCGGCCGGTGCCTTACCGGCGGACGATCCGGAGCGTATAGCCCGCTGAGCCGGGCTCCGCGAGGGTCACTTGGAGGTAGTAGATGCCGGCCCGCCGGATGCGGCGCTGGATGCCGAAGCGCACGACCTCGAACCCTCCCGGGCTCCTCGACTCGGCGGCGATCTGCAGGGTTCGACGCTGGCTGATCCGCCTCGTTCCGGGCCTCCAGAGGACGAGGTCGACGTTCGCGTTGGCGCGGCTGAGCGTGGCGACCAACCGGCCGCCGCGAGGGAGCCGGACCGCGTAGACGTCGTTCTGGTCCTCCCAGTAGTCGAGCGACGCGTTGATGACCTTCGTCCGCTTCCGGACTCGGAACGCCCGCGCTCCCGAGTCGTCGTTGGGCTCGGCGTAGTCGATCGGCGCGAGCCGGCCAGCGTAGTTCACCGCCGCCGCGACGTTGAGCCTCCCCCAGCCGGTGATGGGGTCGCGGCCTGGGCCGCAGCGGCGGCAGCCCGTCGCCGGCGTCATGTCCGTGGCCGTGCGCTGGAGCAGCGCGACGACCTGCTCCCGGCGGAGATTCGGCCAGGAGCCGCGCACCAGGACGGCGCCGGCGGAGACGATGGCCGCCGCGAACGACGTCCCCTGCGGCCGGCGATATTCCTGCGGCCCGCAGTCCGAATAGCCCTGGAGCTCGCAGAGCGGCCGCTGCGCCGTGATCGGCCGCGGCAACGTCGAGAAGAGCTCGTCGCCGGGCGCGGCGATGTCGTTGTAGACGGGATCGCGGTTCGAGAACATCGGCACCGACCCGTCCCGCGCGACCGCGCTCACGCCGAGCACGTGGGGCAGCGCGGCGGGGTAGCTCGCGTAGCGCCAGGGCTGCTCGGGCGCGTTGTCGCCGTTGCCGACCGCCGCGACGACGATCACGCCCTTCCGGATTGCGTACTCGACGGCGCTCGCCTCGAGTCGGGAGAAGCTGTCGCGCGTCGGGTCCTGCGGGTGGCGGACGCCGCCGAGGCTGAGGTTGATCACCTGCGCGTTCTGGTCGACTGCCCAGCGGATCGCTCGGGCCTCCGCCTCCAGCGGGACGATCCCGTCCCGGCGGACGACCTTGGCAACCAGGAGCTGCGCCGGGAACGCCATCCCGGCGATTCCCTGACCGTTGTTCAGCGACGCGGCGATCAGGCCCGAGATGAACGTCCCATGGCCATGCCGGTCGGTCCGGGCCGATCCTCCGACGAAGCTGCGCACGTCCGCAATCCGCCCTGCCAGGTCGGGATGGCCGGCGTCGACGCCGGAGTCGATGACCGCGATGCGCATCCCCGGCAGCGTCGGACGCTGCGCCCACGCATCAAACGCCTGAACCGCGCCGAGGTGCCACTGCCGGGTGACGAATGGATCCGTGGGAACGAAAGCCAGCCGGCGGCCGCGCGTGCCGAGCCGCTCGACGTACGCGACACCGGGCAGGCCGGCGACACCCTCGACGTCGTCCGTCTCGAGGACGACCGCGAAGGGACCGAGCGGCTGGACACTTCCGCCGGTCCGAGTCTCCAGGGTCCTCGTCAACTCAGCGGGATCGGCACCAGGAGCGACGCCTACGGCGAACCGCGCAGCGTCGGCCGCGCCGGGCAGCGCGAGCGCCACCGCGGCGACGGCCAGGAGTCTCCGCATCACCGCACCACCAGGGTCTGGCTCGTGCCGGCGACGAGGCCGCGGCCGGGCGCCGTGATCCGCGCGCGGTAGCTCCCCGGCGGAACGTGCATCGGCGCGGCGAACGAGCCGTCCTCGGCCACCGTCGCGCGGCCGACCGTGCCCCAGGTCCTGCCGCTCAGGCGCTGGATCTCGACGGCCGCTCCGACGATCGCCGGCCGCATCGTCCCACGGAGCTCCATCGGGTCGACGACCGGGGTGAGGCGGACCTGCGGAGCCACGCCGAGGCGGATCGCCGGCGTTCGCGCCGCGCCGAGCGAGAGCCTGTAGCGCGTGGTTGTGGTCGGCCGCACGGCCACGGAGAAAGCGCCGTCACCGCCGGCCTTCGGGCTCGCCACGACCCTCCAGCCGCTCGGCCCGAGGTGCTCGAGCCGGAAGCCCGGCACGGCGCGGGCGACTCCCGTCAGCCGCGTCGTCCCGCCGAACACGTGCGGCTTCGCGGGCTGCGGCAGCGCCAGCACACCGACGCGGAACCACGTCGAGCGGAGACCGAGCTCCCGTCGCACGTCGCTCGCCTTCCCGGAGCGCTCGCCGCCCGTGCCGACCCCGACGACGGCGTTCGCGCGGCCCGATCCGTTGGTCGTCGTCCTCACGTCGAGCAGCCGGCCGGTCGTCTTCAGCACGCGCTGGAAGCGAGCGGCGGGAATGACGACCGGGCCCCACGTGTGGTGCGGGGAGATCGAGTCGTAGGGATCCTCGACGCCGGTGAGGTACGGCGTCGGCTTCGAGCCGGCCCAGACGTCCTGCACGGACGCCGTCCGCCCGCCCGACGTGGAGTGGAAGTAGGCCGTGACGAGCCGCCCGCCGTACGTGAGCACCTCGCCGGCCGTCTCGTCCACCGCCTCGTTCGTCGACTCCTCCTCCTCGTCGACGCCGCGGTAGACCTGGCTGCGCACGTCCGGGAAGAGGTCGAACGCGCCGCCGACCTTGCGGGTCGCGAGTGCGTAGGAGCGCGCCGCGACGGCCTGCGCCTTGAGGACCTCCGGCGCCCAGTCGTCGGGAACCTCGGCCGGAACCACCCCATACAGGTACTGCTCGAGGCCGACGACGTTGATCGCCCGCAGGCGCCTCCCCACTCTGTCGACCTGAATCGTCCCCCGGAACCGGCGGCCGAGGTGAAGCGGCTCGTCGCCGGGCAGGAACACGAGCGGCGGTGCGAGTGCGGTGCGCTTCTTCACGCCCTTGACCTTCACCGTCAGACCCGGCCCGATCACCTGCTTCCCGACGAGCGTCCTCGTGCGGCCCGACGCGTCACGGACGCGGAACGGGGCCTCCGAGGAGATCGTCAGAGTCGGCTTGCTGCCCGCCAGCAACACGCGGACCTTCGCGACGGGCGCCTTGCCGATTGTCGCCGAGCGGTAGTAGTGGGTGAGGATCCGGCGATAGTCGTGGCCTCTCCGCGCGAAGCCGTTGGCGCCCCACTGGCTCATCCCGACCCCGTGGCCCCAGCCGCGGCCGGTGACGAGGAAGATCGGCGTGCCGGGCCGTGCCGCGGCCTCTCCCTGGGCGGCGCGCCGGCTCTCGGCCGCGCCGACGCCTGCCGCGAGGAGCGCAGCGAGAACGCCGGCTATCAGGACATGGCCGCGCATTGCGTCGTCGTTTTGCCCCCGAGGTTCCGCAGGAACTTTTCTGAGGCTAGCGCATCCTTCTGCCGGATCCCGTTCGCACATCGTTTCCTAACAGGAGCGTTTCTGCGACGGTTCCAGCGGAAACGACCTCGCCGTGCCCGACCGTCGATCCCTCCTGCCGCCGCGCTACCGCGACCCCGAGCACGTCGCGTACGGCGGCATGGGCGAGGTGTACCGCGCAACCGACGACCAGCTCGGGCGCACCGTGGCGATCAAGGTCCTGTCGGAGCGGTACGCGGACGACGAGTCGGTCCGGGAGCGCTTCAAGCGCGAGGCGCTTGCGGCGGCGCGGCTGTCGGGGTCGCCGAACACGGTGACGATCTTCGACGTCGGCGAGTGGGACGGACGGCCGTACATCGTCATGGAGTTCCTCGAGGGCGGGACGCTGGAGAATCGGCTGCGAGGCCGCGGCGCACAGGATCCGGCGGATGCGCTCCGCTGGCTCCAGGAGGCGGCGGGCGCGCTCGACGCCGCCCACGCGGCTGGGATCGTCCATCGCGACGTCAAGCCCGGAAACCTGCTCGTCGACGGCCGCGGCGAGGTCCGCGTCGGCGACTACGGCGTCGCGAGCGCGGTGGGGCTCGACTCGATGACGATGACCGGCACGGTCCTCGGGACGGCCGGGTATCTCTCGCCCGAGCAGGCGAAGGGCGAGCGGGCCACGCCTGCCAGCGACCGGTACGCCCTGGGCGTCGTGGCCTACGAGCTGCTGACGGGCGAGCGGCCGTACGCGTCCGACTCGCCGACCGCGGAGGCAGCCGCCCACGTCCACGCGCCGATCCCCTACGCGAGCCGGCACGGCGACGTTCCGCCGGAGGTCGACCCGGTCTTTCGGCGCGCGCTCGCCAAGGATCCGGCGGAGCGCTTCCCGACCGCCGCCGATTTCGTGGCGGCCCTGCGCGAGGCGCTCTCCGAGGCAGCCGGGACCACCCGGCAGCTGGCGGCCGTCCACGAGGAGCAGGCGTACGCGCCGGGCCCAGCGCCGCCGCCCCAGCGGCGGGGGCCGACCCCGCTCGCCTGGGCCGCCGCCGCGATCCTCGGCGTGCTCGCGGTCGGGGCCGGGCTCGGCGTGGCGGCCATCCTCGGCGATGACGAGGAGCCGCAGACACGAACCGTCGTCGAGACGCAGGTCACGACCGCGGAAGGACAGCCCACGACGGTCCGGGAGACCGTCACTACTGCGCCCGCAACGACGACGCAGCCCACGACGGCCACCACGGCGACGACCGCGCCGTCGGACGAGAGCGGCGAGGAGCTGACCGATCGGGCGACCGGCCTCCTCCGGCAAGGCCGCTGGGCCGAGGCGGAGGCGGTCGCCCGCCAGGCGCTCGCCAAGCTGGACGGATCCGGAGAGCTCTACGAGGCCTACGCGAACTACAACCTCGGCAGGGCGCTCGTCGAGCAGGACCGCTGCGACGAGGCGCTGCCGCATCTCGACAGGTCGGAGCAGATCCAGGGCAGCCGGCGCGAGATCCGCGAGGCGCGCGCCCGCTGCGCGTGATTCGCGGAAGTCGTGAGACTTTCCGCGACCCTCCTGAAGCCGGGCGGCGCTTCGCGCCGCGCGGCCCCGCGTCCTGGCGCCGGCTCCCTGGTCCAGCATGCGCTGGGAGCGAAACGGGCAGAGCCCGTTTCGCGGCGGTGGGACCACCCGGTCGATCGGTGGCCTAGGAGGGCTTGGCGAAACGCAGCGCTGTGCCGCAGGGCCGCAACGAGCGACGTTGCACCAAGCCCTCCTGGTGCCCGCGACGGCCTAAGCTTCGGTTCATGAGAATCCTCGTGACCGGCGCTGCCGGGTTCATCGGCTCGAACTTCGTCCACTACTGGCTCGACCGGCACCTGGAGGACGATGTGATCGCGCTCGACCTCCTCACCTACGCCGGAAACAGGGCGAACCTCGAGGACGTCGAGGACGGGATCACGTTCGTCGAGGGCGACATCGGCGACCCCGACCTGGGCCGCCGCCTGTTCGAGGAGGAGGGCGCCGACGTCGTCGTCAACTTCGCAGCGGAGTCGCACAACAGCCTCGCCGTCGTCGATCCCGGCCGCTTCTTCCGCACGAACGTGATCGGGACGCAGACCCTGCTGGACGCCGCCCGCCAGGCCGGCACGGTGAAGCGCTTCCACCACGTCTCGACCTGCGAGGTCTACGGCGACCTCGCGCTCGACACCGACGAGGTCTTCACCGAGGACTCGCCGTACGAGCCGCGCACGCCGTACAACGCCTCCAAGGCCGCCGCCGACCACGCCGTGCGCGCCTACCACGAGACCTACGGCCTGCCGATCACGATCACGAACTGCTCGAACAACTACGGGCCGTATCAGTTTCCCGAGAAGGTGATCCCGCTTTTCGTCACCAACGCGCTCGACGACAAGCCGCTTCCGATGTACGCCTCGACGCAGAACAAGCGAGAGTGGCTCCACGTCCGCGACCACTGCCGCGCGATCGAGCTCGTCCTCGAGTCGGACCGGGTCGGCGAGACGTTCAACGTCGGCTCCGGCGTCGAGGCCTCGATCGAGGAGATCGCCGACCTCGTCCTGCGCCACACCGGAAAGCCGGACTCGCTGAAGACGATCGTTCCGGACCGGCCCGGCCACGATCGCCGGTACCTCCTGGACTCGTCGAAGCTCCGTCGCGAGCTCGGTTGGGAGCCGGAGGTCGGCTGGGAGGACGGCCTCCGCGAGACCGTCGAGTGGTATGCGGCGAAGCGCGACTGGTGGGAGCCGCTCCGCGACCGGGCGCCGGTGGAGGAGACGGCCTGGCGTTAGTTCGTCTGGCTGAAAGTCTCACGACTTTTCAGCCACCCTTCTGAGCCGGGCGGCGCGTCGCGCCGCGCGGCCCCGTGGCGCTTCCTGGTCCCTCCTCGACGATTCCGTAGTGGCCGAACGGGCTAGGCCCGCTCGGCGGCGAGTCGCTTTAGGCATACGCGGAGCCCCTCACGCCAGTGGGGCAGGCGCGGGGCACCCTTCTCGCTTCGAAGCACCGAATAGGCCGGCCGCGGAGCCGGCAGGCCGTACTCCGCCGCCGTGATCCGGTTCACGTGGCAGTCGAGCCCGGCCTCCTCGAAGATCGCCTCCGCGAAGTCCGCCCAGGTGCAGTCGCCCTCGGCCGCGACGTGGTACAGGCCGTACGGGCGTTCGAGGAGCTCGCGGGTCGCCTCCGCGAGGTGGCCGACGTACGTCGGCGAGCCGCGCTGGTCGTCCACGACCGAGACCTCCTCGCGCTCGGCGCCGAGTCGCAGCATCGTCCGCACGAAGTTGTGGCCGGTCCACCCGAACAGCCACGACGAGCGCACGATCCAGCCG
>DASVEW010000003.1:0-25556 GCA_036380355.1 Gaiellaceae bacterium
GCGCTGAAGCCGGCGATGCCCACGCGTGTGATCCCCGCTTCCGTGCCGCCGGCGAGCATCGCATCCGCCCGCCCGAGCCTGATCGCGTCCGCGGCCTCGCCGATCGCCATGTTGGATGCGGCGCAGGCCGTGCACTGCGACGAGAGCGGCCCTCTCGTCCCCAGGTACATCGAGACCCAGCCGGCGCCCATGTTCGGAATGATCTGCGGGATCGAGAACGGATTGACCCGGTCGGGTCCGCGCTCGAGCAGCGTGTCGTAGCAGTCCTGGAAGGCCTTGAGCCCACCGATGCCCGTGGCGATCGAGGCGCCGATCCGGTCGGCCTCGTTCTCGATGTCGATCCCCGAGTCGTCCCGCGCCTGGATCGCGGCGGCGACGATCATCTGCGCGAATCTGTCCATCCGCCGCGCCTGCTTCTTCTCGATCCAGTCGGCCGCCTCGAAGTCCTTCAGCTCGCAGGCGAAGTGGACGGGGTACTCGCTCGCGTCGAACTGCTGGATGTCGGCGGCGCCGGATTTGCCGGCGACGAGGTTCTCCCACGTCGTCTCGACGTCGTTGCCCAGCGGGCTCACGGCTCCGAGGCCGGTGATCACGACTCGTCTGCGTCCGTTCATCGACATCGGGATCTACATGCCCAGTCCGCCGTCGACCAGCAACACCTCGCCGGTGACGAACGATGCGTCGTCGGAGCAGAGAAAGCGGACGGCGCCCGCGACGTCCTCGGGGTCGCCGAACCGTCCCAGCGGCGTGTTGGCAAGCATCGCGTTCTGGAGCTCCTCCGGGAGGTCGGTGGTGAGACGAGTCGAGATGTACCCCGGCGCCACGACGTTTGCCCGCACCCCGCGGCTGCCGAGCTCCCGTGCGAGCGCCTTCGTGAAGCCGATGATCCCAGCCTTCGACGCAGAGTAGTTGGTCTGGCCCGGGTTCCCATGGAGCCCCACGATGCTCGAGACGTTCACGATCGCACCCCCGCGCCGCCTCATCATTCCCCGGGCTGCCGCGCGGCAGGTGTTGAACGTCCCGCCGAGGTTCGTGTCCAGGACAACCTGCCAGTCCTCGTCCGGCATCCGCGCCAGGAGCCCGTCTCGCGTCACGCCGGCGTTGTTCACGAGGATGTCGACGTCGCCGGCCTCCTCGACCAGGCGCTTGGCGTCCTCGGGCTGCGAGACGTCGGCCTGGACCGCGCGGCCGCCGATCGCGGACGCGACCGCCTCGGCCTCCTCGGCGCCCGAGTGATACCCCAGGACGACGGATGCACCGGCATTCGCAAGCTCTGCGGCGATGGCCTTCCCGATCCCGCGCGAACCACCCGTCACCAGGGCGGTGCGGCCTTCGAGGGAGCAGAACTCGGCCACGGATCGCTCTAGATGGACTCTTCGACGTTCTTCAGGCCGGCCACGTTGTTCACGGACACGGCCTTCACGGTCTTGTCGATCCGCTTCAGTAAACCGGAGAGGACGTTGCCGGGCCCGACCTCGACGTACGTCTTCACGCCCTCCTTCACGAGCCCCTGTGCCGCCTGCGTGAACTTCACCGGCGCCGTCACCTGGTTCACGAGCAGGCCGGCCATCCGCTGCGCCGGCTCGATCTTGGCGGTCACGGTCGACATGAACGGCGCCACCGGGTCGCTGAAGCGGACGCGCTCGACGGCGGGCTTCAACATCTCTGCGGCCTTTTCGACGAGCGGGCTGTGGAAGGCGCCGGAGACCTTGAGCTTCACGGCACGGCGGGCGCCGAGCGAGGTGGCCTTGTGGATCAGCTTCTCCACGGCTCCCTCCTCTCCGGAGACCACGATCTGGCCCGGGCAGTTGTAGTTGGCGGGCCACACGCCCTCGATCTCGGCGCAGAGCTCCTCGACGACCTCGTCGTCGAGCCCGAGGATCGCCGCCATCGTCCCGTCGCTCTCACGGGCCGCCTCTGCCATCGCGAGGCCGCGCTCGCGCACGAGGCCGATCGCCTCGCCGGTGTCGATCGAGTTCGCGGCGGCGATCGCGGCGAACTCGCCGACGGAGTGCCCGACGACGTAGTCCGGGGCGAGCCCGCGGGCGCGCAGCGCAGCCAGCACCGCCAGACTGGTCGCAACGAGCGCGGGCTGCTGCACCTCGGTCTTCACGAGCTCGTCGAGGGGCGCCTCGAAGCACAGCCTCTGCAGATCGAGGCCGGACGCCTCGCTGCCTACGTGGTAGACCTCCATCGCCTCCGGGACGGCGAGCGCGATCTCGCGGCCCATCCCTTCCTCCAGCGACCCCTGGCCGGGGAAGCAAAACGCAACCTTGGTCATGTCGTCCTTCCGTTCGCCGTCCACTCGATCAAGGCCGAGCCCCATGTCAATCCAGCGCCCATCCCGGTCATGAGGACGAGTGCACCATCCTCGAGCCGGCCGTCCGCCTCCGCGTCGGCGAGGGCGAGAGGAATCGACCCGGAGGACGTGTTCCCGTACCTGTCCACGTTCACGACCACGCGATTCTCTGGAATTCCCAGCTTCCTCGCCGCGTAATCGATGATCCGCGTGTTGGCCTGGTGCGGGACGTACACGTCCACATCATCGATCGTTCGGCCGACCTCGTCGAGCAGCGCCTCCGCCGACGAGACCATCACCCTCGTCGCGAACTTGAACACCTCGCGGCCGTTCATCTTCACCAGCCGGTCCGGGTCCTCGAACGTGCGCGAGCCGCTGCCGGGGAGCCAGAGGTGCTGCCCGCCGCCGCCGTCGGCGCCCAGCTCGAAGCCAAGGAAGCCGCCGCCGTCCACGCGCTCGAGAACGACAGCACCTGCGCCGTCGCCGAACAGCACGAGCGTCGACCGGTCGGTCCAGTCGAGGATCTTCGAGAGCACGTCCCCGCCCACGACCAGCGCCTTGTTGGCGAGGCCCGCGGACACCATGGCGTGGGCCTGCGCGAGCGCGTAGACGAAGCCGGTGCACCCGGCGAGCAGGTCGTAGGCCGCGGCCTTGGGAGCCGGCAGGAGGTCGCCGAGGAGCGACCCCGTGGTCGGGAACATCATGTCCGGCGTCACCGTCGCGACGATGATCAGGTCGAGCTCCTCCGGCTCGACGCCTGCGCGCTCGAGGGCGATCCGGGCCGCCGGAAGCGCAAGATCGGTCATGGCCTGCTCCGGTGCGGCGATCCGGCGCTCCTTGATGCCGGTGCGCTCGGTGATCCACTCGTCGGAGGTGTCGACGAGCTCGGCCAGCTCGTCGTTGCCCAGCACGCGTTCCGGTGCATACGTGCCGAGGCCGGTGATCGACACTGGTGCGCCGTTCGCCTGGCCGATCATTGCTCGATCGCGAAGGTCAGGGTTCCGCGCGCCGCGAGCGCGCCGTCCACCGTGGCCGTGGCCTTTCCGCGGCCGATCGGGCCGCGCACGCGCTCCAGCTCGCAGGTCAGCTCCAGCTCGTCTCCCGGCTCGACCACGCGCTTGAAGCGAACGCCGTCGATCCCCGCGAAGAGCGCGAGCTTGCCCCGGTTCTGCTCCTCCGAGAGCACCGCCACGGCCCCCGCCTGCGCCATCGCCTCCACAATCAGGACGCCCGGCATGATTGGCCGGCCCGGAAAATGGCCCGCCAGGTACCACTCGTCCGGCCGCACCTGCTTGCGGGCCACGACCTTCTCGCCCGGCTTGAGGTCGACGATCTCGTCGAGGAGCAGGAAGGGGTCGCGGTGAGGCAGGATCGCCTCGATCTCTTGGCGGTTCAGGGAGGGCACGTGCCGGATGAGTCTAGTGATGCGCGGGAACCTCGGGATTCCCTGCTTCCGGAGCGCGTGGAGCCTCTGCTCGAGGGCCGTTTCGGGCATCCGTACCGCTATCTCGAGCGGTGCGAGTCGACCCAGCGCGAGCTCCCGCCGGATGCGCCGGAGGGAGCCGTCGTGGCGACGGACGAGCAGACCGCCGGGAGGGGCCGGCTCGGCCGTCCGTGGTACGCCGCGCCCGGCACGAGCCTGCTCTTCTCCGTGAACCTTTGGCCGGCGGTCGACACGCAGCGGCTGCCCGAGCTTTCCGTCGTCGCGGGGACGGCGTCGGCCGACGCGATCGGGCGCCTGACCCGGCTCCGGCCGGAGATCAAGCTGCCGAACGACCTGCTCGTCGGCGGGCGGAAGCTCGCCGGCATCCTCGCCGAGGCGCGCGAGGACCGAGTCGTCCTGGGGATCGGGATCAACGCCAACGTGCCGCCGGCGGCGCTCCCCACCGGTGTCGACCCTGAGGCGACTTCGCTCCTCGCTGAGCTCGGAAAGGACGTCGACCGGGCGGAGCTTCTGGCTGCGATCCTGCTCGAGCTCGAGCGGCAGTACGACGCCTGGCTCGGAGGACAAGCTGCCGCGGGACGGGCTTAACTCGTCCCGCTCATCCAGCTCCTCGGGGAAGAGCCGGCGTGCCGCTTCGAGGCCGCGTCTCGGCGCAGCCGGGACTCGGCTTCATGGGGTCGCTGAAAGTCGTGAGACTTTCAGCGAAGGCGCAGGCGCGGGCCGACGTTCGCCGCCTGGTCCTCCGCGAAGGCGACGAGGCGCTTCGCCGAACGACCCACCACGACGGTGAACACGCCCGCCTTCCGCCGGAACACCGTGGTGGAGACGCCGTCGGCGACGAACGTCACGCGTGCGGGCTCGCTGAGCCGAACGCGCAGCGGACGCTTGTTCACGACCGTCAGCCTCGGAGCGATCCGGTCGACACGAACCGGCAGCAGCTGCGTGACCGGGCCGGTGGCGTCGGTGACCGTGAGCGCGACCGAGTACACGCCGTCACGGACCCCTCCAGGCCAGGTGACCGCCTGTGGGCCTGCCGGCACGAGCGAATCGAACACCGAGACGACGCCGGTCGTGCCGCGGCGGATCGAGAGCTGGGCGAGCGCGGGGATCAAAACGTTGAAGGAGGCGGTCAGCGAGTCGGAGCGGCCGTCGCCGTTCGGGGAGATCGCCGGCGGCTGGATCCCGAAGCCGGAGAGCGTCCTGCTCAGCACGATGCTCGTCACGACCGCCACCTCGCGGCCCTGCGCCGGCCGCGCGGCGATCAGGATCCGGTAGCGGCCGTCGGGGTAGCCCGCCCCGTCCCACGCGAACGTGTGGCGGCCCGCCGGCCTCGATCCGGCCTGGAGCGTCGCGAGCGGCGAGCCCTGCTCGGTCTGCAGGTCGATCCGGACCGTTGCGGGCCCGCCGAGCTCGTACGAGATGGCGGTCTTGTCGGTCAGTCCGTCGCCGTTCGGCGTGAACCCCGCGGGCTCGGCCGCCACGCCCGTGATCACTGCCGGACGACCGGCTGCGCCGAGCGTCCCGGACGCCGGCCGGACGTTCGGCCCGGCCGAGATCCGCCAGCGATACCCGGGCAACGTCGCGAAGCGCGAGTCCCACGTCCAGCGCACGGCCGTCCCGAACCCCGAGCCGCTCGCGACCTGCTTCCCGGCAGCATCTGTGACCGTCACCGTCCAGGGCAGCGCGGTCGAGAGACGGGCCGAGAAGCTGACGAACTGGCCGAGCCGACCCTCGACCTCGGGTGTGTAGAGCTTGGGCAGTCCGAGCCCGGCGGCGGCGGACGCGATCGCCGGCAGTTCCCGGTAGAGCCGGCCCGGGCAGGTCGTGAACCCGGTATCGCGATGGCCCGAGACGGTGCGGAGGAAAAGCGGCACGCCCTTGCGGTACTTCGGGTTGCCGGCAGAGATGACCGGAGCGCTCGACCTCGGGTCCACGTGCGCGACGTCGAGCCGCCAGGCGAGCAGCCGGGTGATCGCCGACCGCGCCGCCGGAGCCGGCGAACGGTTCTCGTAGTTCCCGATCAGCGAGATGCCGACCGAGCCGGTGTTGAAGCCCTGCGAGTGCGCGCCGACCACGTTCCGCTCGACGCCTCCGTACCGGCCCTCGAAGACCTGGCCGAAGCGGTCGACGAGGAAGTTGTAACCCACGTCGTTCCAGCCGTTCCCACGAACGTGATACAGGTAGACGCCGCGAACGATCGCAGCCGACTGGGCGGGCGTAGACGGCTCGGCTCCCGCGGTGTGATGGACGATCGCGGTGGTCAGCGAACTCGCGATCGCCGGGTTGCTGCGGCGGATCCGCTCGTTCGCGCCCCAGGTCGCCCGCGAGATGATCGCCGGGCTGCCGGCCATCTGCAGCGTCCGTCCCGACGCCGCCCGCTCCGGGCTCCAGACGTAATGCGCACGTAGCCGGCTCACGCGGCCGCGGACTCGAACCTGGAGCCGGTCGGACTCTCCGGTCCAGAGCG
The DNA here is from genome assembly GCA_036380355.1 of Gaiellaceae bacterium. Lineage (GTDB taxonomy): Bacteria > Actinomycetota > Thermoleophilia > Gaiellales > Gaiellaceae > JACDAN01. Next base: position 6,211 of record DASVEW010000003.1, read on the forward strand.
GCGCCCCGAGCCGCCAGCCGCGCATGCGCCGCCACTCGTCCGTCCCGCGGTCGGGAAGCTCCTCCGCCTCGGCCTCCGCCTCCTTCCAGGCGCTCCACCCGGGCCCGCCCCTCGTGCGGACGAAGACACGGCCTGGCCCCTTCCAATGAAGGCCGAGCAGGTTGAAGCGTTCGGGAGCCGCGGCCGACGCGAGGACGCGCTGTCCGCCCAACGGCAGCTCCCTCGTCACCAGCGTCGCTTCGCCCCAGGCCGTGGCCGGGAAGGCGAGAGCAACGAGAGCGGCTGAGAGAACCTTCATGGACGACCCCACCGCAGGGTGGCAGTGTCTCGCTGGGCTGGCAAGGGCTCTTGATAGCATCTTTACACCGTGAAAAGCCGCTTTCTGCGGGGAGTTTTCATCGCATTGGCGGTAGCGGTGCTCGTTCCTGCGGTCGCGATGGCCGCGCCGTCACAGCCCCGCGTCCTGGCGGTCGAGTTCGACAACGACGTCAATCCGGTCACGGCCGATTACGTCATCGACCAGATCGAGCGCGCGAACGAGGAGCGCTACGACGCGGTCGTCATCCTCCTCGACACGCCCGGCGGGCTCGCCAGCTCGATGAAGGACATCTACGAGGCCGAGCTGGCGTCCAGGGTTCCCGTGGTCGTCTACGTGTCCCCGGAGGGCGCACGGGCAGCCTCCGCCGGCGTCTGGATCGGGATGGCGGCCGACATCCTCGCCATGGCGCCGCAGACGAACATCGGCTCGTCGACGCCGGTCAGCGTCGGCGGCGAGGACATCCAGGAGGATCTCCGCAACAAGGTCGTCAACGACGCGGCCGCCTCCCTCCGCGCGCTCGCGCGGGAGCACGGGAGGAACGTCCAGTGGGTGGACCAGGCCGTCCGGCGCGGCGCGAACCTCAGCGCCCGCGAGGCGCTCGAGATGAACGTGATCGACGTGATCGCACCCGATCTTCCGACGCTCCTGAACAGGATCGACGGCATGGAGACGAAGCCGAAGATGCTGGTGCTCGAGACCGCCGGCGCGAAGATCGACCGCGTCGAGATGTCGCTGTGGAAGCAGATCCTCGACACGCTGATCGACCCCAACCTCATCGTCATCCTCATGTCGCTCGGCGTGCTCGGGCTCACGATCGAGCTCTGGAACCCCGGTCTGATCTTCCCCGGCACGGTGGGCGCGATCTCGCTGATCATCGGGCTCTTCGGGCTCCAGATCCTCCCGGTGAGCTGGGCTGGGCTCCTGCTCATGCTGCTGGCCGCGGGGTTCTTCGTCGCCGAGATGTTCGTGACGAGCCACGGCGCGCTCGCACTCGCAGGCGCCGCGGCGTTCGTCGTCGGCTCGCTGATGCTCTTCGACCCGGCGGGCGACACCTACCAGGTCTCGCTCGAGGTCGCGCTCGGCGTGGCGGCGACGATGGCGCTCATGGTCGGGCTCGTCGTCACCAAGCTCGTCCAGGTGCGCCGGGCAGAGGTCGTCACCGGACAGGAGGAGCTGATCGGCCAGGTCGGTGTGGTGCGCCAGACGCTCGACCCGGTGGGCCTCGTGTTCGTCCACGGCGAGCTGTGGCGGGCAAAGAGCGGAGGCGAGCCGATCCCGGCCGGGCGGCAGGTGCGCGTTGAGGGCCTCGACGATGCGCTCACGCTCACGGTCGCGCCCGCATAGGATTTCCCCGTGACCGCGCTCATCGTCCTCGGTGTCGTCGCCGTCCTGCTCATCCTCCTGCTCTCGGCGTCCGTCCGGGTGGCGAGGGAGTACGAGCGGGGCGTCATCTTCCGGCTCGGCCGGCTTAAGTCGCCGCCGAAGGGCCCGGGGCTCTTCCTGCTGATCCCGATCATCGACAAGATGGTCCGTGTCGACCTGCGGACGGTGACGCTGAACGTCCCGCCGCAGGAGGTGATCACCAAGGACAACGTTCCGGTCCGGGTGAACGCCGTCGCCTACTTCCGGATCATCGATCCCGAGAAGGCGATCGTGCAGGTCGAGAACTTCATGGTCGCGACCTCGCAGATCGCGCAGACGACGCTGCGGAGCGTCCTCGGCCAGCACATGCTCGACGAGCTCCTGTCCGAGCGCGACAAGATCAACGAGATCCTCCAGCGGATCATCGACGAGGCGACCTCGCCGTGGGGTGTCAAGGTCTCGATCGTCGAGGTCAAGGACGTCGAGATCCCCGGCGGCATGCAGCGCGCGATGGCGCGCCAGGCCGAAGCCGAGCGCGAGCGGCGCGCCAAGGTGATCGCTGCCGAGGGTGAGTTCCAGGCGTCCGAGCGCCTGAAGGACGCCGCCCAAGTGCTCGCGGAGAACCCGATGTCGCTCCAGCTCCGCTTCCTCCAGACGATGCTGGAGATCAGCTCAGAGCGGTCGTCGACGATCATCCTCCCGCTGCCGATCGAGCTCTTCAAGCCGTTCCTGGAGGCCGGCCAGACCCGGCCGCCCAGCTGACCGACCTCCGCGAAGACCCGCTGACCGGTCGCCGCGTCGTGATCGCGCCCGGGCGCGGCGGGAGACCGGGTGCCTGGCTCCCGCCGCCCGAGGAGCCGACGCCGGAGGAGCTGGAGCGCTGCCCGTTCGACGCCGGTCGGGAGGACATGACGCCGCCCGAGACGCTCCGTATCGGCGACCCCTGGCAGGTCCGGGTCGTCCCGAACCTCTACCCGGCCTTCGAGCGCCAGGAGGTCGTGATCCACACGCCGGAGCACGTTCGCTCGTTCGCCGACCTGCCCGAGCCGCAGGTCGACCTCGTCTCCGAGGCCTGGCAGCGCCGCATCGAGGCCGCGCTCGGCGAAGGTTTCGCCTACGTCCATGCGCTCGTGAACGAGGGAAGGCTGGCCGGCGCGAGCCTGGCGCACAGCCACTCGCAGCTCGTCTGGCTCCGGGAGGACCCGCCCGCGGTCGCCGACGAGAACGCCGGCGGCCTCGACCGGCTGCTCGCGCACGACCGGCTTCGGGTGCTCGAGCACGGCGGCGCCGTCGCGACGGTCCACCACGCGGGCGCCGCTCCCTACGAGAGCCTGATCGCGGGCGGAACGCTCACCGACCGGCTCAATGCCCTCCGGAGGCTCGTCGCGCGTCTCCGTGACCTGGAAGGCCCGTTCGCGTGGAATGCGTGGCTGCACGCGAGAGAGCCGAAGCACATGCACGTCGTCCCGCGGTTGACTGCGCTTGCAGGAATCGAGCTCGGCGCCGGCCTCTTCGTGAACGTGCTGCCGCCGGAGCAGGCAGCCGAAAGGCTCAGGAGTTAGTCGCCGAAGCGGCCTCGGGCTGCTGCCGCTCGCGGAAGCGGCGCGCCGCCTCGATGGCGGCCCCGAGGTTGAGACCCTTGTCCTTGGCCTGCTTGATCAGCATCACGGTCTCGACGGCGTCCATGTCGTAGATCCGTTGCTTGCGGCCCTTCGTCGGGATCTGGGCCTTGTTCGTCCAGTAGTCGAGCTGCATCTTCGAGATGCCCGCGATCTGGCAGACCTGGCCGAGATAGAGCTCGACCTTGCGAAGATGCTCGGCAAGATTGATGGGCTCGAGAAGGTCAGCTTGCGTGCTTGGAGGCATACGACACCCTTGTTCGATTCAGAGTCGGACCCCGAGCGAAATGTATCGCGCCGAATCCTGCTTGCCTAGGGGAACCCGCGCAAACCGAGGCGAAACTGCTGCGCCGAGCGCGGAAAGCTACTCGGCGGCCGGCGCGGCCGCGGGAGCGATCTCCGGCACCTCGATCATCTCGTCGGAACCCTCCGCCTCCACGACGGGTGCGAGCGCCGAGACCTGCTCGCCCTCGCGCAGGCGCATGACGATCACGCCCTGGGTCGACCGGCCGAGCCGCTTGACGTCCTCCACGGGCATGCGGATGACCGTACCTCCGGTCGAGATCAGCATTACCTGGTAGCCGTCGCGCACGACTCGGGCGCCGGCGAGCTGGCCCTTCGCCTCCGTGAGGTGGACCGTCTTGACGCCGAGCCCGCCGCGGCCCTTCACCGGGTACTCGTCGACGCGCGTGCGCTTCCCGTAGCCGTTCTCGGTCACGACGAGGAGGTCTGAGTCGTTCTCGGCGCGAGCGATGTGGACCACAGCGTCGCCCTTCCGCAGGTTCATGCCGCGGACGCCGCCCGTCGCCCGCCCCATCGGGCGCGCCTCCTTCTCGTGGAAGCGGATCGCCTGCCCCTTGCAGGAGACCATGAGGATGTCGTCGTCGCCGTCCGTGTGCACGACGCCCACGAGCTCGTCGCCGTCGCGAAGGTTGATCGCGATGATCCCGTCCGCCTTCAGCGGCGTGTTGTACTCCTCGAAGCGGCTCTTCTTGACCACGCCCTTCTTCGTCGCGAGGACCAGATACTCGGCCTCCCTGAAGTCGCGCGTGGCGATGACGGCGCGAATCGTCTCGCCCTGCCGGAAGGGCAGGAAGTTCGCGATCGCGCGGCCCTTCGACTGCCGGGTCCCGAGCGGAAGCTCGTGCACCTTCAGCCGGTAGACCTTGCCGACGGACGTGAAGAAGAGGATGTAGTCGTGGGTGGAGGCGACGAACAGGTGCTGGATGTAGTCCTCGTCCTTGAGGTCCATCCCCATCACGCCGATCCCGCCGCGCCGCTGCTCCCGGTACGTGCCGACCGGTAGCCGCTTGATGTAGCCGGACCGCGTGATCGCGATGACCATGTCCTCCTCCGCGATCAGGTCCTCGAGCTCGAGCTCCTCTTCGGCGGCGACGATCTCCGTGCGCCGGTCGTCGTTCTTCGCGTAGATCGACTTGATCTCGAGCAGCTCCTCGCGGATGAGCGAGTCCACGCGGGCCTCGTCGCCGAGGATCGCGCGTAGCTCCGCGATCCGCTCCTGGAGGTCCGCGAACTCCTGCTCGATCCGCTTCCGCTCCAGGCCGGTGAGGCGCTGCAACCGGAGGTCGAGAATCGCCTGCGCCTGGATCTCGGTCAGCTCGAACTCCCGCTGGAGCCCCTCGCGGGCCTCGTCGGGATCTGCCGAGGCGCGGATCAGCGCGATCACCGCGTCGAGGTTGTCGAGCGCGGTCAGGTAGCCCTGGAGGACGTGCGCCCGGGCCTCGGCCTTGCGCAGCTCGAACTTCGACCGGCGGGTGATGATCTCGCGCTGGAAGTCGAGGTAGTGCTGGAGCATGTCGCGGAGCGAGAGCGTCCGCGGAACGCCGTCCACAAGCGCGACGGCGTTGAAGCCGAAGGTCGTCTGGAGCGGCGTGTGCTTGAAGAGCTTGTTCAGCGCGACCTGCGGCACCGCGTCGCGCTTGAGCTCGATCTGGATCCGCATCCCCGACCGGTCGGAGTGGTCCGCGAGGTCGGAGACTTCGGTCAGGACCTTGTCGTTGACGAGGTCGGCGATCTTCTTGATGACGCCGGCGTCGCCGCCCTTCTTCACGCCGTAGGGAAGCTCGGTGACGATGATCGCGGACTTGCCGCCGCGCAGCTCCTCGATGTGGGCCCGCGCGCGCATGACGATCCTGCCGCGGCCGGAGCGGTAGGCCTCACGGATGCCCTCGCGCCCGAGGATGATCGCCCCTGTCGGGAAGTCCGGGCCCTTGATGTGCCGTGTGAGCCGGGCGACGTCGATTTCCGGATCGTCGATGAGCGCGACCACGGCGTCGATCACCTCGCCGAGGTTGTGCGGCGCGATGTTCGTCGCCATGCCGACCGCGATGCCGGACGAGCCGTTCACGAGCAGGTTCGGGAAACGCGACGGCAGGACGGAGGGCTCGCGGCGCGACTCGTCGTAGTTGGGCTGGAAGTCGACCGTGTCCGCGTCGATGTCGCGCAGAAGCTCGGTCGCGATCCGCGCCAGGCGGCTCTCCGTGTAGCGCATCGCCGCAGCCGGGTAGTCGTCGATGTTCCCGAAGTTCCCCTGGCCCTCGACGAGCGGGTAGCGCATCGAGAACGGCTGCGCGAGCCGGACGAGCGTGTCGTAGATCGCGGTGTCGCCGTGCGGGTGGTACGAGCCCATCACGTCGCCAACGATCCGTGCCGACTTCTTGAACGGGCGGTTCGGCTGCATGCCGGCCTCGTGCATCCCGTAGAGGACGCGCCTGTGGACCGGCTTGAGCCCGTCCCGGACGTCCGGGAGGGCGCGCGAGACGATCACGCTCATCGCGTAGTCGAGGAAGCTCGAGCGCAGCTCCTGCTCGAGGTCGCGCGACTCGATGCGGCCAGCGCCGAGCGGTTCGACGCTAGACACGGTCACCGCCTCGACAGGTCGTGCTCACCGGCCGTGAAAACCAAGCGTCGCAAAGCCGCAGGCCGAGCCCGTAGCCTCCGGCTACGAACTCGGCTGAGGCTGCGGCGAGGCGCCGGTTTGCAGCGCGCCGGTGAGTGCGAGATGGCGAGGTGGGGGCCGTATCAAACATCGAGGAACCTCACGTCGCGGGCGTTCTGCTCGATGAAGAGCCGGCGCGGCTCGACCTGGTCGCCCATCAGCATCGAGAAGGCGAGGTCGGCGGCCGCCGCATCCTCGACCTCGACGCGGATCAGCGTCCGGTTGGCCGGGTTCATCGTCGTCTCCCAGAGGTCCTCGGCGTTCATCTCGCCGAGACCCTTGAAGCGGCCGATGTCGATGCCGTCCTTCGCGAGGTCGATCGCCTGGTGCCGGAACTGCTCGAAGGTCCCCGCGGTGCGCATCTTCCTGCCGAGCGAGATCGTGAACGGCGGCGGGCCGACCAGCTCGACCAGGCGGGCGTACGAGCGCGCCAGGCTCGCGTAGTGCGGCGAGGCGAGCAGCTCGGCCGGAATCGTGACGTGGCTCGCCGCGCTCGTCTCCCTCTCGACGATCTTCACGCGGAAGGCCTCGCCGGACTTGTCGACCAGGTCGAGGTCGTAGCCGTCGGTGTCGAGGCCGGCGAGCGCCCGCTCGAAATCTGCGCCGGCGTCCGCGCCCTCGATCAGGCGGTGCTGGATCAGGAAGTTGACCGTCGGCGCGCCGTAGTCCGCGCGCAGGCGCGAAGCCCAGCCCTCGAACTCGGTCAGCGCCGTCGTGAACCGCTTGTAGCGGGCCTCCGTCAGCTTGAAGGTGGATCCGGTCCGGTCCGCGACCTCCATGTCCTTGATCCGCTCTCGTACGAGGAGATCCTCGAACTGGGACTCCTTCTCGACGTAGATCTCCTGGTTCCCGATCTTCACGCGGTACAGCGGCGCGGCCGCGATGTAGACGTGGTTGCCCTCCACGAGCTCCGGCATCTGCCGGTACAGGAAGGTGAGGATCAGCGTCCGGATGTGGGCGCCGTCCACGTCGGCGTCGGTCATGACGATGATCCGGTGGTACCGGAGCTTCTCGATGTCGAACTCGTCGCCGATGCCGGTGCCGATCGCGGTGATCATCGACTGGATCTCCTGGTTGGAGAGCACCTTGTTGATCCGGTTCTTCTCCGAGTTGATGACCTTGCCGCGCAGCGGGAGGATCGCCTGGTACAGGCGGTCGCGGGCCTCCACGGCCGAGCCGCCGGCCGAGTTGCCCTCGACGAGGAACAGCTCCGCGTCCTCCGGATCGCTCGTCTGGCAGTCGGCGAGCTTGCCCGGCAGCGACGCGCTCTCGAGGGCGCTCTTCCGGCTCAGCTGGCGCGCCTTCCGCGCGGCCTGGCGCGCGTTCCGGGCAGCCACGGCCTTCGTCACGATCTGCTTCGCGTCGGTGGGGTTCTCCTCCAGGAACTCGGCGAGCCGCTGGTTGACGGTCTGCTCGACTAGGCCGCGCACCCACGGGTTGCCGAGCTTCGCCTTCGTCTGGCCCTCGAACTGCGGGTCGCGCAACTTGACCGAGATCACGGCCGCGAGACCCTCGCGGACGTCCTCGCCCTCGAGGTTCTCCTCCTTCTCCTTCAGGAGCCCCTTGTCCCGGGCGTACTTGTTCAGCGTCCCGGTCAGGGCCGCCTTGAAGCCGGAGACGTGAGCGCCGCCCTCGGTCGTGTTGATGTTGTTCGCGAACGAGAAGACGGATTCGACGTACGAGCCGTTCCACTGCATCGCGACCTCGACGTTGCCGTTCTGCATCTCGCCGTCGAAGAAGACGATCCGTTTGTGAATCGGCTCCTTGGCGCTGTTCACGTGTGCGACGAAGTCCCGGATCCCGCCCTCGTAGTGGAACTCGTGACGGTCCTCGCCCTCGCGCTCGTCGGTCAGCACGATGCGGAGGCCGCGCGTCAGGAACGCCGTCTCGCGGAGGTGCTGGACGAGGGTGTCCATCAGCCACTCGAACTCGTCCTCGTCGAAGATCTCGAGGTCGGGCAGGAACGTGATCGTCGTCCCCGAGTCCTTCTTGCCGGCCGTCTTGCCCGCCTCCAGGAGCTCGGTCGTCGGCTCGCCGCGGGCGAACTCCTGGCGATAGATCCTCCCGTCGCGGCGGACCTCGACCTTCAGCCACTCCGAGAGTGCGTTCACCACGGAGACCCCGACGCCGTGGAGGCCGCCGGAGACCTTGTAGCCCTCGCCGCCGAACTTTCCACCCGCGTGGAGCTTCGTCAGGACCACGGTGACGGCCGGCAGCCCCTGCTCTGCCATCACGTCGACCGGGATGCCTGAGCCGTTGTCGGAGACCGTCACCGAGTTATCCGGATGGAGAGTCACCTCGATGCGATCCGCGCGGCCTGCGAGGGCCTCGTCCACGGAGTTGTCGACCACTTCGTAAATCAGGTGGTGGAGGCCTCTGGACCCGGTCGACCCGATGTACATGCCGGGACGGAGCCGAACCGGCTCGAGTCCCTCGAGGACCGTGATGTCCTTCGCTGTGTAAGCTGCTTCAGCCATTAAAAAAAGCCCTGCATTTTGCCGCTTTTAGGGCTGCAGGCAGTCTATCAGACGGAGCGGTCGTCCGGCGCCCTTGCGAGGCTCGCTGCGGCCGCTTTTGCGACAAGTTTGCGTAAGTTTTCGTTCGAGATCGTCGCGGCCAGCTCGTCCCCCGCCTGGCGATGCTGCTCGGTCACGTTCGGCGGGTGCCGGCCAGGCTCTCGATCGTCCGGCGAGCCCGGTTCCGGGAGCCGGCCGGGCGCGAAGCGAAGCTGCTTCGGTGCCCGGTCGCCGAGAGCGCTTGCGAGCCGCTCGCGGAGCTCCGCCTCGAGCAATCCGAGCTCGAACGCCCAGGCCGACGAGCTCGTCGAAACATGCAGCGTGCCGTCGCGGGCGATGCGTGCCGGCCACGCATTTCGCGAGATCGAATCGCCGACGGCGGCCGGCCAGGCGGCTACGACGTCGGCAATCGCGCCGGGCGCGCCGAACCGATCGAGCTCGCGCCGGACCTCGTCGCCGATCGGCCCTGGCTTCATGCTGCGACCGCCGAGCCAGGGGCCACCCGGACGAGGACGTCCGGCTCGCCCGGCAGCGCCGCAGCCGATGTCGCGGTCAGGAGCGCCTGCGCCCCCGGACGGCGGATCCGCGCGGCGAGGATCGCCCGGCGCTCCGGATCCAGCTCGGAGAGCACGTCGTCCAGGAGTAGGAGCGGGGGCGCTGCGCCCCGCTCGACGAGCAGGTCCGCCTCGGCGAGCAGCAACGCGAGCACGGCGAGCCGCTGCTCGCCCTGCGAGCCGAAGCTGCGAAGGTCCCGCCCGCCCGCCATGAGGGCGACGTCGTGGAGATGTGGCCCGAGCCCCGTGAAGCCGCGGGCCAGGTCCCGGTCGAGCCGGGCCTCGAGCTGATCCACGGAGACCGCCTCGCCCTCGTAGCGCAAGTCCGCATCCTCGAGCCGGAACTCGGCTGCGCACGCGGCAAACGCCGGCGACAGCATCCCGACGAGCTGACGGCGGGCGTCCACCAGAGTGCCGCCCAGCTCCGCGACCCGGTGCGTCCAGGGGTCGAGCGCGTCAGAGGAGACATATCCGGCGGCGACCCGGCGAAGCGCGCCGTTGCGCTGCGCGAGCGCGGACGCGTAATCCGTGGTCGCAGAAGCGCGACCCGGAAACAGACGCGCCAGGACCCGATCGAAGTACGCCCGGCGAACGGCCGGGCCCCCCTTGGCGATCACCAGGCGGTCCGGCGTGAAGACGAGCGTCGAAAGCCTCGACCTGAGCTCCTCGGCCGCGCGCAGAGCCGCCCCGTTCAGCCGCGCGCGCTTCGCCTCTCCCGCTCGAAGGATGACCTCGATCTCGACAGGCGTGCCGCCGTGCTCACCCGCGACGGCAACCCGTGCCCCCTCCTGGCCGAAGCGGATCACCTGCGCGTCCGACCGGGTGCGGGGCGAGAACCCCTGCGTCGCGACGTGGAGGCTCTCGAGGAGGTTCGTCTTGCCCGCCCCGTTCGGGCCCACGGCGAGCACGAGGCCGGTTCCCAGCTCGAGCTCGACGCGCGAGTACGAGCGGTAGTCGCGGAGCGAGAGCGTCTCGACGATCAGCCCGGGCCGCGCAAATCAGCCGGCGAGGCGGATCGGCATGATCAGGTACGAGAAGTCGTCGCCTTCCCCCTGGATCACGGCGGGGCGAAGCGAGCTGATCAGCTTCAGGCGCACCTCGTCGCCCTCGACGGACTCGATCCCGTCGCGCAGGAATTCGGGGTTGAAGCCGATCTCGAGCGGTTCCGCGGCGTACGGCGCCGGCATCGTCTCCCGGGCTTCACCGACATCCTGCGTCTGCGCCGAGACGGCGAGCTCTCCCTCGGCGAAGCGCAGCCGGATGGGCGCGTTTCGCTGCGCCATCACGGACACGCGGCGGACGACGTCGAGCAGCTCCTCGCGCGGCAGTGCCAGCTCGTGCTCGAAGGCCTCGGGAAGCAGCTGGCGGTAGTTCGGGAACTGCCCCTCGATGCGGCGAGTCGTCAGGAGGACGCCGTCCGTGGTGAAGACGACCTGGTTCTCGAGCACCCCAATCTCGAGCCCTCCGGCACCCTGAGCGATCCGCATCAGCTCGCCCAGCGCGCGTGCCGGCACGATCGCGTCCAGCTCCGGTCCGCCGGACGCCATCCCGGTCTCCTTGACGGCGAGCCGGTACGAGTCCGTCGCAGCCATGACGAGCTTCTCGCCCTCGAAGCGCACGAGAATCCCTGTCAGCACCGGCCGCGACTCGTCGCGTGAAGCGGCACGGCTGACTCGGCCGGCCGTCTCGAGCACGGCGTCGGCCTCCACCGACACGAGCTCCACCGATGTCGTCTCGGGCAACCGCGGGAAATCCTCGGCGTTGTAGGTATGCAGGCGGTAGGTCGCCGCCCCGCTCACGATCTCGACCACGCCCTCTCCGGGCCGGTGCTCGATCGAGACGTCGTCGGCCGGAAGCAGCCGCACGAGATCCGCCAGAAGCTTGCTCGGAACGACAACCGCGCCTTCCGACTCGACGTCGACCTCGAGCGAGGACCGCAGCGAGATCTCCATGTCCGTCGCGGCAAGCTCGAGGCGACCCTCGCCGGCGCGAAGGAGGATGCCGGCCAGAACCTGGACCGTCGTCCGCGTGGACGCCGCACGCGACACGACGCCGAGTTGGCGTGTGAGCTCCTCCCTCGGGACGGAGATCTTCAGCGAAGTGCCGGTAACCACAGTCTCTGCTTCAAGCATTAAAAAGAAAAAGGTTGTAGTAGTTGTAGGGAGTGTGAATTCCGGGCAAGACGGCACGGAACCGCATGAGTAGTGAGATCCGGCTGGGGACGCCCACTGGGGAGAACTCGCCGGTTTGAACAGGTCTCGCTGGGCGCGGTCACGGCGTCCACAGTTCTACCCGGCTTGTTTGATGCGCGCGGTCAACTCTTGCACCAGGTTGTACACAGAGCGGTCCTCACGAATCAGGCGGGCGATCTTGGACGTGGCGTGGATGACGGTCGTGTGGTCGCGGCCGCCGAAGTGCCTGCCGATCCGCGGGAGCGACGAGTCGGTGAGCTCGCGGGAGAGGTACATGGCGACCTGTCGCGGATAGACGATGTTCTGCGAGCGCCGGTCGCCGATGAGCTCCTCCTTGGACAGGCCGAAGCGCTCCGAGACCTCGTCCTGGATGCGTTCGATCGAGACCTGGGCCGCCTCACCCTGCGGGAAGACGTCGCGGAGGACGTCCTGGGCGAGGTCGACGGTCATCGACCTGCCGGTGAGGGAGGAGAACGCCACGACGCGCGTCAGCGCGCCCTCGAGCTCGCGGATGTTCGTGGACACGCGGCCGGCGATGAAGGTCAGAAGCTGCGTGTCAGCCACTTGGATGCCATCCGTCCTGGCCTTCTTCTGGAGGATCGCGATCCGCGTCTCGAGATCAGGTGGCTGGATGTCGGTCATCAGCCCCCACTCGAACCTCGACCGCAGGCGCTGCTCGAGTGTCGCGATCTGGCGAGGCGGCCGGTCGGACGAGATCACGATCTGCTTTCCGGCCTCGTAGAGCGTGTTGAAGGTATGGAAGAACTCCTCCTGGATCCGCTCCTTGTGCTCCAGGAACTGGATGTCGTCGATCAGGAGCACCCCGAAGGTGCGGTAGCGCTGCTTGAACCCCTCGATGCGCTTGTCGCGCAGCGAGTTGATGAAGTCGTTCATAAAGCGCTCGCTCGTGACGTAGCAGACCGAGAAGTCGCGCGAGTGCTCGCCGATGTAGTGACCGATGGCCTGGAGCAGGTGTGTTTTGCCGAGCCCCGTGCTCCCGTAGATGAAGAGGGGGTTGTACGCCTGGGCCGGCGCCTCGGCGACTGCGAGCGCGGCGGCATGGGCGAAGCGGTTCGACGAGCCGATGACGAACGAGTCGAAGCTGTACTTCTCGTTCAGGCCCTCGATGCGCGACGGCTCGGCGACCTCGAGTTGGGGCTCCGGCGCGGTGCCGGCGGCCGCTTCGACGAGGCGAACGGAGAGGTCGATCCGTCGCTCCTGGCCGGTTGCGTCACGGACGGCTGCGTCGATGAGCCCGAGGAAGTGACTCTCGATCCACTCGCGCGTGAAGTCGTTCGGAACGGCGAGGACGAACGACTCGTCGGACAGGTCGAGGCCTTCGGCCTCTGAGAACCACGTCCGGTAGGTCTTGTCGTTGAGCGCTGCCCGCAGCCGCTCCGAAACCTCGGTCCACAGATCCTCTGCAGTGAGCAACTGCTGCCGATCCACGCTGACTTGTCGTTCCTCCCTCGCGGTGCCGGAAAGTGGCGAGCATAGCAGCGTGTGGAAGCGCGTTCAAAGGCCTCGACCGCACGCGCAACCCGGCAAAAAACCGTTGATTTGCAGGGAAGTCGCCGCCATCCCCAGTTCGCTCCACAGGTGTGGATAGTGTCCAGACTCGGGGCGTATTCACTGGGGAAAACACGCAACTCGCAGGACGTTTCGCGCTGCGGTGTTGCCGGTCCAGACTGTGGAAAAGCTCGCACAGGATTGGCTCTCTATACTGGCCCGGCGTCCGTGAGGGGCGCACCTCTTCTCTTCTCACCTCAATCGTGAAACGGACTTATCAGCCCAACGTGCGGAGACGGAAGCGGCGCCACGGCTTCCGGCAGCGGATGGCGTCGAAGGCCGGCCGCGCCATCCTCAAGCGGCGCCGTGCACGCGGCCGGAAGCGCCTCTCCGCCTAGCGGGCGCAGCCCCGCCGCCGTGCAACGCCGCCACCGTCTCTCCCGCTCGCGCGACTTCGACGCCGTGTACCGGCACGGCCGGTCCGTGTCGACGCGCTACCTCGTGCTGTACCGCTTCGACCGCGAAGGGGACGAGGAGGGCGAGGTCCGGCTTGGGATCGCGATCCCGAAGAAGATCGGCAGCGCCGTGACGCGAAACCGGATCAAGCGCCGGCTGCGCGAGGTCTGGCGCCAACTGCTCTCGGACGTGCCGCCCGGCGCCGACTATGTGCTGCTCGTGCGTGCCCCGCTCGCCGAGGCGGAGGAGAGTCGCGGCGCAGACTGGCTCCGCGAGCGGCTCGAAGAGGTCCTCGGGAAGGCGCGCGCGTGAAGTACGTCGGCATCGCGGGCGTCTACGCCTACCGGTACACGTTCGGGGCGCTCTTTCCGGCGACCTGCAAGTACCACCCGAGCTGCTCGCAGTACGCGCTCGACGCCCTGCGCCGCTACGGACTCGTTCGCGGGACGATCCTCGCCGGCTGGCGGCTCCTGCGCTGCAATCCGTGGAGCCATGGCGGGGTCGACTACGCCGAGAACCAGCGACTCTTCCGATGATCGGGTTCCTCAGCATCCTCGGGCCGATCGAGGACGTCCTCACGTGGGCGCTCGAGTGGTTTCACACGACGCTCGGGCTCTCCTGGGCCTGGTCGATCGTGGCCCTGACGATCGTCGTGCGCGTGCTCCTCGTCCCGCTCACCGTGAGGCAGATCCACTCGATGCAGCGGATGCAGCAGTACCTGCCGGAGATGAAGGCGATCCAGAAGCGCTACAAGACCGATCGCCGGAAGCAGAACGAGGAGCTCATGAAGTTCTACAAGGAGCACCAGATCAACCCGGCCTCCTCCTGCCTGCCGATCATCCCGCAGATTCCGATCTTCTTCGCGCTCTACTTCGTGCTGCGCGACTTCGACGACGAGATCTACCCGGAGTATCCGGGCTCGGAACTCGACTGGCTCAACTTCGTCCCCGACATCACCGCCAACATCACCGCGGACTGGTCGGGCTACGTGCTCCTCGCGGTCTACGTCGCCAGCCAGGTTGCCTCGACGTGGTTCATGCCGACGCAGAGCCGGGGCCAGCGGATCATCTTCCTGTTCCTCCCGTTCATCTTCGCGATCTTCATCCTCGACCCGCCGGGCGGCACGACGTTCCCCGTCGGGCTCCTCATCTACTGGATGACCACGAACCTCTGGACGGTCGGGCAGGGGATCGTCACGCGCGGCCTTCGCGCGAAGACGCCTGCGCCGCCGGCGAAGCGGTCCTCGAGGACCCCGTCGAAGGTCGAACGGCCAGAGGACGCCGCCGCAGAGGACGTCGACGGCGGCCAGCCCCCGAAGCCCGGGCCGCCGAGGCGCGTCAAGCGAAAGAAGAAGCGGGGCGCCCGGCGGTGACCGAGGAGCTCAGCGTCGAGGCGACGGGCGAGACCGTCGGTGAGGCGAAGTGGGCGGCGCTTCGAGAGCTCGAACGGCTGAGTCCCGGCCTCGACAAGAGCGCCGTCCGGTTCCAGGTCGTGTCCGAGGGCGAGCGCGGCCTCCTCGGTGTCGGTTACACGCCTGCGCGCGTCCTGGCGACAGTTGCGACCGACGGCGCTTCGGGCCGGGAGGAAGCACCGGCGCCGTCCGACGAGAGCGACGTCGCGTCGCTCGTCCGCGACCTCGTGACTCGCATCACGGCCGGGATGGGGGTCCAGTGCCGCGTCGACATCCACGAGCGGGAGGACGCCGTCGTCGCGACCTGCTCCGGCCGCGATCTCGGGCTGCTGATCGGCCGCCACGGGCAGACGATCGACGCCGTCCAGTACCTCGTGAACGCCATCGTCGCCCGGCGGATGCCCGGGACACCGGCGATCGTGGATGCCGCCGGCTACCGGGCGAGGCGCGAGGCTTCGCTGAGTGCGCTGGCACGCCGGGCCGCCGACGATGTTCTCCGCCGCGGCGACCGCGTCGAGCTCGAGCCGATGACCGCCGTGGAGCGCAAGATCGTCCACCTCGAGCTCAAGGACGCCGCGGGCGTCGAGACGACCAGCGAGGGGACCGAGCCGAATCGCTTCGTCGTCGTCTTCCCCAGTTCTTGAGGACTGGCTCCAAGCGGTCCTCGAGACCCCGGGCCTGACCTCGATCCGCGATTTCGCCGAGGCCCGGCGGATGCTGCTCGAGGACAGCCTGCGCGGCGTGGACGTCGTGCGAGAGCTCGAAGGACCGATCGTCGACGTGGGCTCGGGCGGAGGGGCGCCGGGGATTCCCCTCGCGGCGGCCTTGCCTGACCGGGAGGTGACGCTGCTCGAGGCGGAGCGGCGGAAGGCGGACTTCCTGCGGCGCTGGACGACGCAGCTGCCGAATCTCCGGGTCGTGTGGGGCCGGGCGGAGGAGCAGGAGCGCGATCGCTACGGCGTCGCGGTCGCCAAGGCGCTGGCGTCGCCGCCCGTCGCCGCCGAGTGGCTCCTGCCGCTCGTGCGTCCGGGAGGAGCCGCGGTGCTGTGGGCCGGCCCGACCGCGGATCTCGAAGCGGTCGAGCGCGTGGCCGGGCTGCTGGCGGCCGGCCCACCGGATGAGCGCGGCGGCCTCGTGGTCATCCCGAAGCTCGGGCCCACGCCGGCGGGCTTCCCGCGCCGGCCCGGAATGGCCAGGAAACGTCCGTTGGCCTGAGTACGGTGCCTTTGCGGGATGGCCATCTACGCGCTTGCGAACCAGAAGGGCGGCGTCGGAAAGACGACGACGGCGGTGAACCTCGCCGCCTGCCTCGCCGAGGCCGGTGAGCGGACGCTGCTGATCGACCTCGACCCCCAGGCGAACGCGACTTCAGGCCTGGGCGAGCGCGCAAACGGGACGTCGAGCTACGACCTCCTCGACGGCGCTTCGGCGGCCGAGCTGGCAGCGAGCACGAGGTTCGCGAACCTCGAGCTCATCCCCGCGCGGCCAGATCTCGCCGGCGCGGCCGCGGAGCTCGCCCACCGCGGAAACGGCGAGCGCTACCTGGCCGAGTCGCTGAAGGGCGTCGACGACCGGTACCGCTTCGTCTTCGTCGACTGCCCGCCGTCGCTCGGGCCGCTGACCGTCAACGCGCTCGCGGCGGCCGACCGCGTCCTCGTCCCGGTGCAGGCCGAGTACTACGCGCTCGAGGGCGTGGCCCAGATCCTCGGCTCGATCGAGGCGGTGCGCGCGCGGCTCAACCCGAAGCTCACGATCGCCGGCCTGCTGCTGACGATGGTCGACGGGCGAACGAACCTGGCGGCCGACGTCGGCTCCGAGCTGGAGCGCCACTTCGGGCCGTTGCTCTTCAGGACCCGGGTTCCGCGCTCGGTCCGCATCGCCGAGGCGCCGAGCCACGGACTGCCCGTGATTGCCTACGACCGGACGTCGGCCGGCGCGGACGCCTACTGGAAGGCGGCGATGGAGCTTGTCGAGCGCAGCTAGCCCCCGTCGAGGGCTCGGTCGCGGGCTGGAGGTGCTCATCGGGGGCCATCCCGCGGCCGAGCTCGCCAACCTTCCCGTCAACCTCGTGCATCCGAACCCGCGGCAGCCGCGTCGCCGGTTCGACCACGAGACGACCGCCGGGCTCGCCGACTCGATCCGCGCCCAGGGGGTCGTCCAACCGATCGTCGTTCGCTCGCGGCGCGAGGGCGGTTTCGAGCTGATCGCCGGCGAGCGCCGCTGGCGCGCTGCGCGCGAAGCCGGACTCGAGACGATCCCGGCGGTCGTGCGGGAGAGCGGGGACCGCGATGCGCTCCTCCTCGGCCTCGTCGAGAACGTCGCACGCGAGCAGCTCACGCCCGTCGAGGAGGCGCGCGCCTACGCGCTGCTCGTCGACGAGTTCGAGCTCGGCCTCGGCGAGATCGCAGACCAGGTCGGTCGGTCGAAGCCGTCCGTGTCCAATCGCATGCGCCTGCTCGACCTGCCGGAGGACGTGCTTGCGATGCTGGAGCGGAACGAGCTGACCGAGGGCCACGCGCGGGCTGTGCTCGCGGTTCCGGACCACGAGGACCGCCGACGGCTGGCGCGGGAGATCGTCCGGCGCGGCCTGTCGGTCCGCGAGGCGGAGCGGGCCGCCCGCTGGGCCGGGGCCCGGCGCAGGCCGAGGAAGGCGGCCCGGACCTCCGTCGATCCTGTGCTCGCAGACCGAGCGCGGACGGCGGCGGAGCGGTTGACGGGTCGTGCCGTCCGGGTCAGGAACGGGCGCGTGGAGATCGCGTTCGCGGACGACGTCGAGCTCGCGGAGCTCGTCGAGGCCCTGGAGAGCGCTAGGCCGTAACCGCAGCACGGGGACGCCCGTTGTCCCTTTATGCTCGGACTCTGGCAGCACGACATCGAGTGGCTCGAGGCGATCTCGCAGGACGAGGACGCCCGCGCCCTCTTCCTCCGCATGGCCACGCTGTCGCAGGAGGGCCGGCTCGAGCTTTTCCTCAGCGAGCTGGCGCGCGACGAGGACCTCGACGAGCAGACAAAGGGCACCGTCGCGGAGCTCGCCGGCGACACCGCCTTCCTCCTGGCCGTCGCGGACTACCTTCGCCAGACCACACACCTGCACTAGCCCCCGGACACGAAAACCCCGGCGTGCCGGGGTTCCAAGTGGGCGATCGTGGATTCGAACCACGGACCTCCGCCTTATCAGAGCGGCGCTCTAACCGACTGAGCTAATCGCCCGCTGCCTCGTGCTCGGCCGCCAACTGTAGCGCACCGCTTGACTAACATGGATCTCGGCCCGGCGATGCGAGAGATGACCCTCTACGGCGTCAGCTTCGAGCCGATCGGCAAGCAGCCGATCGTGCTCCTGAAGACCGCTGACGACGACAAGTTCCTCCCCATCTGGATCGGGCACTCCGAGGCCGCCGCGATCCTCATGAAGTTGCAGGGCGCGTCCCCGCCGAGACCGATGACGCACGATCTCCTCGCGGACGTGATCTCCGAGCTCCAGGCCGAGATCGTCAAGGTCGAGGTGACGTCGCTAGTGGAGAACACGTTCTACGCGCGCATCACGATCGTCCAGGACGGTCGCGAGCTCGAGATCGACTCGCGCCCCTCGGACGCGATCGCGCTCGCGGTGCGCTGCGACGCGCGGATCTTCGCGGCAGATGACGTGATCGCGGAGTCCGGGATCGAGTTCCAGGCCGATGACGACGAGCAGCCGGGCCTCGTCACGGCGTCGAGCCTCTCCGACCTGGATCCCGCGGAGTTCAGGAAGTTTCTCGAGACGGTCACGCCCGAGGAGTTCGCCTCGAGCCTCGAGGAGCTCGAGGAGGAGGACGAGGAGGAGTAGCCGTCGGCCGCGGGCCGGACCGGTCCGGCCCTACGAGCCCAGGACGGTCACGGACACGATCACGGCGACGCCGTTGAAGAGCCCGTGGAGGATCATCGCCGGATAGACGCTCTCGCTCTTCCAGCGGAGCCACCCGATGACGAGCCCGAAGATGACGAGAACCGGCAGCGCGACGAGCAGGCCGTGGGACGCGCCGAAGAGCACTCCCGTCACGACGATCGCGAGGATCGCGCCGTACGGAAAGAGAAGCGTGAAGCCCAGCCCGCGATAGGTGAGCTCCTCGACCACGGGCGCGACGACCGAGACGGCCAGGAAGAACGCGAGGAACGCTCCGAGCCGGTTCGAGTCCCACTCGTCGGGGACGAGGCCCTGCTCGTCGTTCGCGTCGAGGAACGGCGCGAGCGCTCCGCTCGCGACCCAGATCGCGACGAGCGCGATCGCCGCATATCCGAGCGCCCGCGGCCACGAGCGCGGACGCTTGAGGCCGAACACCTGTCGGAGCGGCAGCCCGCGGGCGATGAGCAGCAGGATGCCGAGCATGAGGGCGTACTGGAAGACCGCGGCGATCGACGACGACCACCTGTACGCGAGATCCTCGGGCGGATCGGCTCCGGCGAGCCGGCTCG
>DASVEW010000004.1:0-14351 GCA_036380355.1 Gaiellaceae bacterium
CTCTTCGGCGGCGCCGGCCGGGACATGCTTGTCGTGCGCGACGGCCGTCGCGGCAACGACCGCGTGGTCGGCGGCCCCGGGCCCGACCGCTGCCGCACGGACCACGTACGGGTCTGTCCGTAGTCTTCGGCCGGTGGACCGCGACGAGACGGGGCGGCGCCGCCGCTGATCGAGCGCGTCCGCGCGCGCCAGGAGCGGCACCGGGAGCGCCGAGCAGGCGGTCGAACAGGTGACCCATGGGAGCCCGGTGCGCCGGGCGCTGCTGCTCGGCGCCCTCGCCGCCGCCGCCGTCGTCGTGATGGTGGTGTTCTGGGACGTCTCGTACTTCCCCGGCTAGCCGTCTCCCTTTCGGCGGTGGGGCTAAGATGGGCCCGTGGGCTGGCTCTGGATCGCATTGCTCGCCTGCGCCGTGGCAGTGCTCGTCGCGGCCGAGTGGCCGAGGCTCTCACCGCGGCTCGGCATGGAAGGCCGCCGCCGGCGGGCCCGTGAGCGGCGCAAGTCGAATCTCCGCGTGCTCCGGCCGGAGGACGACGATTTCGCCGCGAGCGTGGAGCGCGACCTGGCGCAGCTCCCGACGACCAAGGAGCGGGACCGGAAGCCCTAGCGGACGGTGAACGCCGTGTCGAGCAGGGTCGTGTTCGGCAGGATCCGCAGCGTGTTCTCCATGTTCTTCGCCTCCTGGTGGTCGGAGACCTGGAGCAGGACACGATGACGGCCCGCTGAGAGCCGGCCGACCGGGACGGTGATCGTCATGCTGTTCCGGCTTGACGAGTACGTCGGCGTCCGGCTCGTGCCCGCGACGGCGGCGAAGATCGACCTCGGGTCGAGCCCCGCGCCCCTGTCCGTCGCCCGGAACCGGAGCGTCCCGCCCGACCGCACTG
Organism: Gaiellaceae bacterium; assembly: GCA_036380355.1. Lineage (GTDB taxonomy): Bacteria > Actinomycetota > Thermoleophilia > Gaiellales > Gaiellaceae > JACDAN01. The sequence goes on from DASVEW010000004.1 coordinate 882, forward strand.
AGCGGGTGAGCAGGCGGACGCTCGGCCGCGTCTCGTCGCCGATCCAGAAGCGGAACGTGAACCGACCCGCTCCGGCGCGGGTGGTGCTGTCGAAGACGACGTGGTACGTGCCGGCGGCCGGCCGGATCACCGACACGATCGGCGCCGGCTCGAGGAACGTCGGCAGGTACGGGTTCGTGTTCAGCGGAAGGGCCGTCGGGCCGGCCTGACGGTTCTCGTCTCCGGCCAGCACGATCCGCGGCTGAACCCGCACGCCCCGTCCCCGCTCGAGGATCGCCACGCCGAAGTTGGCGGCCGGGCGCCGCAGCCGGACGCGGAAGACCTGCTCGGGGCCGCGCAGGACGCGGTCGACCCCGCTCTCGGTCGGGTTCTCCGGATAGCGGTACACGGAGACCAGCGCACGGCGACCGCGGGTGTTTCCCCGGTAGGTGCCGGTGCGGGCGAGCGGTCGGGCACGATGCAGGCCGAGGCGCGGAGCGGTGACGCGGCCCCAGAACGGGATCTTGCGCGTCTCGCCGCCCCGGGAGAGCACGACGAAGCCGTTCACCTCTCCGAGTCGGCGTGATGCCCGGAGCCGGACGACCAGCGTGCCCGGGACGGACACGCCTCCGGGGACCGAGAGCGCTCGTGGAGCGCTCACCGTCCACTGACCTGCGCCGCCTCCTGCGTCCGTGAGTGAGACGCGGGCCGCGACGCTCCGGCCGCGACGCACGAGACCGAACGAGACGGCCGTCGGGGAGGCGAAGACGAGGGGGTTGTCGGCACGGGCGAGGTCGACGAAGCCGCCGCCTCCGCGCGTCGTGGACGCCGTGCCTCGAGCCTCGCGCGCCGTCTGCCCCGTCGTCGTGAGCGCGGACTTCACCTGCGCCGGTGTCCACGTCGGATGGCGCTGGAGGAGCAGAGCGGCCGCGCCGGCGACGTGCGGAGCCGCCATGCTCGTCCCGCTCAGCAGCTGCCACAGGCCCTCCCGCGCCGGCGCCGCGGAGAGGATGTTGACGCCCGGAGCGGAGACCTCCGGCTTCAGCCTCAGCGACAGCGGCGTCGGGCCGGCCGACGAGAAGCTCGCCATCTGCCGGCCGACCGTCGTCGCACCGACGGTGATCGCCGATGAGGCAGACCCGGGCGAGGACACGGATCCCCGTCCGAACCCGCCGAAGTCGTTCCCGGCCGAGATCGTCGAGACGACGCCTGCGGCCGAGGCCCCCTCGATCGCGCGCACGACGAGATCACGGCTCGGCGCGATCTCCGGCTCGCCGATCGAGAGGTTGATGACGTCCATGCCGTCCTGGACCGCCGCCTCGATCGCCGCGGCGATCTCGGGCGAGTTCCCGTCCAAACCGACGTTGGCGGCCGTCGGCACCGTGAGAACGCGGTAGTTCCCGATGTGCGCCCGCGGCGCGACGCCCGAAAGGCTCACGCGGCCGCCGCCCACGGTCACCTGCGTCCCGTTGTTCCCGGCTGCGATTCCCGCGACGTGTGTCGCGTGCTCGGACTCGTCCGGATTCAGCGGCAACTCGGCGTAGCGGGCGCGCGGCGCCGGGGGTGGGAACGCTCGAGCCGCGATGACCTTGGCCGTCGTGTAGGCGGCCTGGCCCTTCGGGAAGCCTGGCGGCATCGTGTAGCCGGCCGGATCGAAGAACGGATGCCGGTGGTCGACGCCGTCGTCGATGATCGCGATCTTCATCCCCTGGCCCGCGGTCGGGAGCCCCGGGCCCCAGAGGGCGGGAGCGCCGATCGCCGACGGGCTGCGGTCGAGCTGGGCCCGGTACCGCGAGCTCCTGTGCACCGCCGCGACGCCCTCGACCTGCTCGAGCCTGGCGACAGCTTCGGCCGGGAGGACCACGGCCAGCGCGTTCAGCACGACGCGGTAGCGCCAGCGGATCTGGGCCGAGGGGACGGCGTCGGCGATCCGGCCGGCGACCTGCTCCTGCTCGACCCGGAGGCGGGTCAGGCGGGCGAGCGTCGCGCGGGCGTCGAGGTCGATGCGGCTGCCCGAGCGGGGGAGACCCGACCGGGCGGCCGCGGGCGAGCGGAGCTCGACCACCACCTGCACGATGCCGTCGGCCGGCGCCGCCGCGGGCGGGCGTGCGGAGGCAAGCGCGGGCAGCGCCGCCAGAAGCAAGACCCCGAGAAAAGCCGCGCGTCTCAGACGCGGAATCGTACGCATCGCGCGTAAGGAAACTCGGAAGACGGTGGCTACAATGGCCGTCCGCGCGGATGTGGCGGAATTGGTAGACGCGCACGGTTCAGGTCCGTGTGGGGGCAACCCCGTGGAGGTTCAAGTCCTCTCATCCGCATAGCCAGATCAGGCGGTCTCATGGCCCGATCGTGGCCCAAACGAACGCAGAATGCCGTTTCCAGACTTCCTCATCGGGCCTGGGCTCAAGGTTCTCGGGTGGGCACGCGAGCGTCACCAGTCGCGACGTCGCGTGAAGCTGACGGTTCACCGTGCTGACCTGCAAGGCCCAATGGCGGCCGTCGGAGGTGGACCGGTCATCTCAATGACGACGGACAGCTACTTCATCACAATCACGAATGCTTCTCGCGATCGCGACATCGTCGTTACCCACGTATGGCTCGAGACTGACCCGCCCGTACACGTGCATGACCGGGACCTTCCGGTGCGCCTCAAATACTCGGCGCCGTGGGAGACGCACGTGCCCGTAAGCAAGGTGCCAGCTGAACCGGCGGACGTACCCTGGCTCACGCGGTGCCAGCTCTCTCCCGATGACAAGGTCGTCAAGTCCCGGCCCCGTCGAAACGTCCCTCCGTTTGGGACCGTTCCGCGCGGTTGAGATCGAAGGCGTCTAGAAGCGCCCGCTCCCGGTCGTCGGCGTCAGGGGCTAGGTGCCCATAGGTCGCGTCGATCATTGCCAGCGACGTCCCCATCCTCCGTGAAAGGGTGAACAGGTCGACGCCGGCGGCGAGACTCCACGTCGCGTAGGTGTGGCGCCGCGAACCGCTGGTCCAGCTCGTCGGCGACCGCCTCCACCTCCGCCCACGACGTGAACGGCTGCACCTCCGGCCGCTTCGGCTTCGGGTTCTTCACGTACCGGGCCGGGTTCTGGTCGATCCACTGCCACCGCTCCGCCTGCTCGAGCACCTGCCGCAACGCCCGGAACACGTCATGGCGCCCACGCCCCGACGAGACAGACGCATGACCAGACACAAGTTCTGCACCACACACGGCTACTACATGGGCGTCCGCTGCCCACCTGCGAACGAGAACGCAACCGCCGGCCACGCCGCCGAGTGCGAGGCACCGCCGAATACAAGCAAGCGAGAGCAGCAGCCCAACGCCGCGACGGATACCGCTGCATCCGATGCGGCGTCTCCAACCGCAAGACCAAGCTTGAGGTGCACCACAAAGACGGAAACCCGCTCAACAACAACCTCGACGACCTCGAAACGCTCTGCTACCGACACCACCGCGAGGCCGGAGGGGGCAGGGGCACTGTCGAGACAGCGAGCCGTGTCCATACCGCGCCAAGTTCTCGCGAGAAAAACGTGACGAAGCCGTAGATGCCGGGGCCGCCCGTTCGCGTAGTCCTATGTAAGAATCGCCGGCGGAGGCTCGAGCGATGGAATTTACGAATCGCGAGACTTGGACGCTGATTCACGGGCTGATCCTGGGGACTCTCTTCCTCCTGGCGTTCGCCGGCGGCCTGGCGGGACTCTGGAGCCTCCGCACCGAGTACGTCACCCCTATGGGTATCACGGAGCGCGTCCGCCGCCTCAAGATCGGGACCACGACGATGGCGATCGTGGCCTGGGCGACGGTCATCACGGGGACCTGGATCGTCTATCCCTGGTACCGCGAGTCGCTCGCGGGCGACGATTTCTCGGGCTGCGATGGGGCTCAGGTGCCCGGTGACGAGTGCTCGCCGCGAGACTTCCTGCTCTCGAATAGCTCCGGCACGACCGAGGACTGGCACAAGTTCGGCATGGAGTGGAAGGAGCACATCGCGTGGATCTCGCCGATGCTCGCGACTCTTGCCGCCTTCCTCGTCTTCTACTACGGGCCCGTGCTAGCCCGCAACAGGACTGCCCGGCTGCTGACCCTCGTGGTCTTCGTCGGCGCGTTCGCGGCCGCTGGGATCGCCGGCCTCTTCGGCGCGCTGATCACGAAAACGGCGCCTATCACGTGATGGAGACGCAGTGAGCGAGACGGTCGCTACCAGCGAGCCCAACGAGATCGACCGTCCGACTGGCCCTGTCGCAGCTGCGGTCCTCGCTGCCGGAATCGGCGCATTCGTCCTCGGGTTGCTCACGACGCTGAGCGAGGCGAGCACCGATGTCCACGACTTCGTTGAGTTCAGCGACGACGTCGGGCCACTCTCGGGAAAGACGATCCTCGCCGTCGTCGCTTACTTCGGCTCCTGGGCGGTCTTCCACGTTCTCTGGCGCCGGCAGAACCCGCCACTGAGGTCAATTCTGATCGCAACCGCCGTCCTCATTGGACTCGGGATCCTCGGGACTTTGCCGACCTTCTTCCAGGCTTTCGCCTCGGAGTAGTCGTCAGTCGTCGGCCGGCGAAAATACCCTCACTTGGCTCTTCCGCAATGCCGAACTCCCGCTCGTCGCACTGGGGCGTTCGATGCTGAAATGCAAGGAGTGCGGCAGACAGCCGGCCACACCGCGGTGGGGTGTTGAGGGTCAAAGCGCTCGTGCGCCGCTCAGGACCGGGCGGAGAGTCGCGAATCCGCTACTCGCAAAGCGACCCCGAGGCCCAAGCCGTTATGCCACGTGTGTGGCGAGCGCGAACGCGGGCACCCGCACATCGCGATCGCGAAGTCCCATGATGCCCTGGCCGCGAGCGGGGAACATCTGCGCTGCCGTACCGATGGCGGCTTCATGCGGGACTGGCGCCGCCTTCGTGATGTCCTCGTGCGTGAACCGGCCTTTGAGCATGTGCCCAATCCAGCGCCCGAGGTTGCCGCTCGGGCCCTTCCCGAGCACGGGCGCAACTATCTCGCGTCCCGCGAGATCCATGACGTAGGTCGCGGGCACTCCGGCCGTGGCGGCGCCGAGTATCGATGGCGCCTTGACGCGATTAACCGAACGGCGCGGCGCCCGTGGGAGGCGCACAAAGGTGGTCATACGCTGCCGGCCGCCGCGCCGCGCCGCGACCTGCGAACTGCCCAGCCATCTCCTCGCAACGCTTTCGCATCTGGAGGCCCGTGCGTCTCAGTACCGGCCTGAGCCCGAATATCGCCGCGACGGCCACCAATCCGATGATCGCCTTCTTGATCATTTGCCCACCTCTCGCTGCGTCGCCATTAGTGGCTGTCCCTGTGAGCGCCCGTCGGCTCAGGCGAACCGTTGACCAGCGCTCTCCGGCGCGAAGGTGTACTCCGGGTGTGCATCGCTCCTCCTTCGACTCGACAATGCTACGAGTCTCGAGGCGATCCCTCACACGGCGGTCAGGTCGCGCTCACACCGGTACAACCCGGTCACGTGGCCGCATCGGGCGGTGGCGCGTGTGTCAGGCCGCGAGGACGGCGAGGACCTTCTCGGCGTGCGTGTCCGGCTTCACGCGCCGCATGACCTTCGAGATTCGCCCGTCCTCGTCGATCACGAAGGTCGAGCGCTCGACGCCCCAGTACTTCTTGCCGCCGAAGGTCTTCTCTTTCCAGACGCTGTAGAGCTCGGCGACCTCGTGCTCGGGGTCGGCGAGGAGCGTGAACGGGAGCCCGTGCTTCTCCTTGAACCTGACGTGCGACGACTCGTCGTCGGGGCTGACGCCGAGGACGACCGCGCCGCGCTCCCCGAACTCGTCGTAGGAGTCCCTGATCCCGCACGCCTGCGCCGTGCAGCCCGGTGTGTCGTCGCGCGGATAGAAGTAGAGGACGACCGGCCGGCCGCGAAACTGGGAGAGGCGGACGCGCTCGCCGGTGTCGCTCGTCAGCTCGAAATCGGGCGCCTCGCCGCCCTCCTCGACCACGAGGCCACCCTATACATTGGCCGCCCGTGGCCGACGCGCATCAGCTGGTGGGGCTCTCCGTCCTCGCCGTCGCCGCGATTGCGACGGTGTGGGGCGCCGTCGCCTACTTCCGCCGGCGGGAGCCCGGGCGCCCGCTCGGCCACGCGATCGCGCTCGTGCAGACGCTGCTCATCGGCCAGGTCGCGATCGGCCTCTTGCTCGTCTCGGACGGCCGGCGCGCGCCGGACGAGCTGCACTACGCCTACGGGACGCTGTCCCTCCTCGCCGCCCTCTCGCCCTGGCTCTACGCGCCGGAGGAACCGCGCCGCCGCCTCGCCTGGTTCGTGGGTGCGACGCTTCTCGCAGGTGCGCTCGCGACGAGGGCGTATTTGACATCGGGATGAGGCGCTTCTTCGCAGACATGAACCCGACCCTCCGCGGGTTCCTGATCATCGCCGCGATCGTCCTCGCGATCATCATCCTCAACCAGCAGACGGCGCTGCTCTCGCTCGTCTACCTGACGCGGATCGTCTTCTTCCTCGCTGTCGCGTTCTTCATCTACCTCGTCTGGCGAGAACGGCGCGGCGACATCTCCACCTGGCCCCGCCGCGCCCAGCTCGCGTTCTACGGCGGCGCCGTGGTCGCTCTCGTGGCGATCGGGACGTTCATCGTCTACGGCGCGTCGGGCCAGGAGGCCCTGGCGTTCTTCCTGATCCTCGGGTTTTGCGCCTTCGCGATGTTCCGCATCTGGCGCGACCAGCACACCTACGGCTGATCGGGACGTGACCCGACCAGGCGCCTGAGTCGGACCGACTCAAGGGGTCTGACCCCACGCGGCCCAGCGAGCGGCTCGTGAAGAGGGCCGATGGCGGAGGGTCTGACCCCGGGGCCTACGCTTCGGCGCGAACGCCGGCCCCGTCGAGCGCGTCCAGCGCCGCGCGGATCTCCATCGCCTGCCCGACGAAGATCGGCGTGTCGCGCTCGGTGAAGCGGCTGGCCTCGCTCTCGCGGAGCGTCAGCATCAGGTGCATGAAGTCGGCCGGCTCGTCGCACTCGAAGGCGGTCATGAACTCCTGGTCGTCGATTCCGAACGAGTACGTCGTGTGGTTGTGGATCGTCTCGAACTCCGCGCCGATGCGGATGTGCTCGTCCATGGCCCGCTGGCGCTCGTCCTCGGGCAGCGCGTACCAGGGGCGGATCTTCACGAACGGGTAGACGACGAGGTACGGCGACCCGCGCGGGACGACCTTGCGCGAGCGTCTCGCCGCCGTGTACTGCGACGCCTTCGTCGTCGCGAGGTACGAGTACGGCGTCTCGAGCCAGCCGGCGAGGGGGGTCGCGTTCAGGGCGGCGCCAAGCTCGCCGAGATCCTCGTACCGCTGCGTGATCTTCCAGAGGAAGAAGTCGGAGTCCGGCCGGACGCCCGTGATCGAGTAGGCCCGCAGGGAGTCCATGCGGCCTGTCCAGTCCTCGACGACCTCGGCGAAGGCGTCCTTTCCGGCCATGCGCTCCTCGACCGGAAGGCGTCGCCAGCCCGGATCGACCCGGAAGAAGGTGTAGGCGACGTACTGCCCGCTCATCAGCAGGATGGTAGATCGGTGAAGACGCCACGGCTCGACTTGGGCGTCTGGTCCGCGTAGTAGAGGCCCGACTGCCACCCCGCCAGGTCGGGCTCGTCCCACACGTGGAAGATGTAGAGCCCCTCGACGGTCTCCTGCTCGCAGACGAGCTCGAGAGCGCGCCGGTAGTACTCGGCCTGCGTCGGCTCCGGCACGGCGTCTGCGGCCGCCGGCGACTCGTGGTTCGTGTAGACGTCGCGCTTCTCCGGCGGGATCACCGTCTGGACGCCGAACTCGGTGTAGAGGATCGGGATCTCGCTGCCCTCCTGCGCCGTCCCGTCGAACGCCTCTCCGAGCAGGTCGACGAGCTTGTCGTAGTCGGCGAGCGAGATCGTGGTCGTATTCGGATGCGCGAACTCCGGCGGTAGCTCCGACCGCTCGAGGTACGGGTGGTGGGCGAAGGCGTCCATCACGGGCCGGTCCCGCCCGCTTTCCCGGTACAGGCGACCCATGTCGCGGATGAAGGCGGTCGGCGAGTGCGTGTGCCTCTCGGCGTCCGGGTCGTCACCGCCGCGAGGCGCAAGCGCGCCGCCGATCACGCGGATCTCGTCGGAGACCTGCTTCAGCGCGTCGTAGCTCTCCTCGAGCAACGCGAGGTAGTCGCGGGCGGCCACGTTCTCGCCGTCGGGGCCGAACTGCGGCAGCCAGAAGCGGTTGAGGTTCGGCTCGTTCCCGATGATGTAGTCGCGGTACTCCGGCAGCTGCCGGGCGAGCGACGCGGCGTAGGCGGTGAACTCTGAACGGAGCTCGGGCGTGTTCGGCGTCGTCCGGCTGCCCGGGTTCTGCACGATGAGCAGCGGCCGCACTTCGGCGGCTTCCGCTGCCGCAGCGGCGTTCCGGAGCTCGATCACCTCCTGGGGCGAGGGGTCGGTGCGGCCCGGCTCCCAGAACGAGTTGGTGATGGCCGCCTCGAATCCCGCCGCGGTCGTGTCGACCATCTTCCGCTGGGCGACGGCGGGATCGGCGTCGCGGATGAAGTACTCCCAGACGCCGACGTCGACGTCCCGGTCGTCGGCGAACGGGCCCGCGCAGGCGGCGCCGGCGGTCACCGAGGCGAGCGTCAGGCACGCGAACAGACCCCATTTCCACAAGGGGGGACGAGGCTACATTGGATCGCGTGGCCACGTCCCTGGAGCCCAAGCTCAAGCGCCTGCCCGCGAAGCCGGGCGTCTACCTGTTCCGCGACGCGAACGGAAAGATCCTCTACGTGGGCAAGGCGAAGTCGCTGCGCCTGCGCGTGCGCAGCTACTTCCAGCAGGGCGGCGACACGAGATCCGGCATCGCGGGGATGGTCGGCCGCATCGCCGACGTCGAGGTGATCGTCACCGGCAACGAGGTCGAGGCGCTCCACCTCGAGCAGAACCTCGTCAAGCGCCACCGGCCGCCCTACAACGCGCGGCTGCGGGACGACAAGTCGTTCCCGTACATCGCCGTCACGGTCGACGACGACTACCCGCGCGTCATGTTCACGCGCGAGCGGCACCGCCGCGGCGTCGTCTACTTCGGGCCGTACGCGAACGCGAAGAAGGTGCGGGAGACGCTCGACGTCCTCAACCGTGTCTTCCGCTTCCGGCCCTGCGAGGGACCCAAGCCCGGCCGGCACTCGGGAATTCCGTGCCTCGATTTCCACATCGACCGCTGCTACGCGCCGTGCGTGGACTACATCTCGAAGGACGACTACCGCGCCGTGATCGACGGCGTGATCGAGTTCCTCTCCGGCGAGACGGAGCCGATCATTCGCGAGCTCGAGCGGCGGATGAAGGATGCGGCGGCCGAGGAGCGCTTCGAGGAGGCGGCCAGATACAGGAACCGGCTCTTCTCGGTCCGGCATCTCGCGGAGCGCCAGGCGGCGGACAAGCGCGCCGTCGGAACGGTCGACGTGATCGGGATCGCGATCGAGGGCAACCGCGCGGCGGTGCAGATCTTCCCGCTGCGCGACGGGAAGATGGTCGACCGCTATGCCTTCCACCTCGAGAACGTGGAGGGCGAGGACCTCGGCTCCGTGCTCGAGGCGTTCGTGCTCGAGTACTACGGCTCCTCGCCGTCGATCCCGCCGCAGATCATCGTCCCGGCGGAGGCGGGCGAGACCTCGGCGCTGGCCGAGTTCCTCTCCGAGCGGCGGGGCTCGCGCGTCGAGGTGCGGCCCGCGGAGCGAGGCGAGAAGCGCCGGCTTCAGGAGCTCGCCGACCAGAACGCGCGGCTCGCCCTCGAGGCGGACACGGCCAAGCAGGAGCAGTCCCGGCTCCGGCGCGTGGAGGCGCTGGAGGAGCTGCGCGAGGTGCTGAACCTCGAGAGCCTCCCGCTCCGGATCGAGTGCTTCGATGTCTCGAACATCCAGGAGCAGTCGCCCGTCGCCTCGATGGTGGTCTTCCAGGACGGCGCGCCGAAGAAGGCGCACTACCGGAAGTTCGGCATCCGCGAGGTCGACGGGCAGGACGACTACGCCGCGCTGGCGGAGGCGGTCTCGCGACGGTTCGCGCGCGTGGGCGTCGGGACGGAGGAGGAGTACGACCAGGGCTTCGCGACTCCGCCGAACCTCGTCGTCATCGACGGCGGTAAGGGCCAGCTTTCCGCGGCGATCCAGGCGATGCAGGCGTACGACCTCCCGCGGGTGGCTGTGATCTCGCTGGCGAAGCGGGACGAGGAGGTGTTCGTGCCGGACCGGCCCGAGCCGATCCGGCTCGAGCGGCACTCACCCGGTTTGCAGCTTCTCCAACGTGTTCGGGACGAAGCGCACCGCTTCGCGCTCGGCTTCCACCGCCAGCGGCGGGATGCGAAGGCGCGCGAGTCGATTTTCGACACGCTTCCAGGGGTCGGACCGGCCAGGCGCCGCGCGCTGGTCCGGCACTTCGGCTCGGCCGAGCAGTTCCTCGCCGCGACGCAGGAGGAGCTCGAGGGCGTGCCGGGCATCCCGGCCAAGACCGCGCGGGCGATCTACGCCCAGCTGCACAAGGCCGGACGGGCCTAGGCCCGATTCGTAGGGTCTGACCCCAAGCTTTCGGCCCTCCGCGGCGGACCGGCTTCCGTAGCGCGAATCGCTGCCCCGGTTCGCGTGGGGTCTGACCCCACCGGAACTGCCGGGCGTGAAGGGGGAGGAGGGCCGCCGCAGTGACCAGGACGACCGGACGGCCCTGCTGACTCAGACGCAGGCCCGCCGGAGAGGTTGTTGCGCCGGCGTTAAGGCCGGTCAGGTGGGCCCGAGCCGTCCGTGGAGTCCGGTGCCATGAACGGGTAGCGGTAGTCCCGCGGCGGGACGAAGGTCTCCTTGATCGTCCGCGGGCTGACCCAGCGGATCAGGTTCCACATGGAGCCGGCCTTGTCGTTCGTGCCCGACCCGCGCGCCCCGCCGAACGGCTGCTGCCCGACCACGGCGCCGGTCGGCTTGTCGTTCACGTAGAAGTTCCCTGCGGTGTAGCGGAGCCTCTCCTCGGCCTGGTCGATCGCGGTACGGTCCTCGGAGAACACGGCGCCGGTGAGCGCGTACGGGTTGTCGTCGACGAGCTCGAGCGTCTCGTCCCACTTGCTCTCGGGATAGACGTAGGTCGTGACGATCGGGCCGAAGAGCTCCTCCCGCATGAGGCGCGAGCCGGGGTCGCGCGTCTCGAGCACCGTCGGCTGGATGAAATAGCCCTCGCTGTCGTCCGCGCCGCCTCCGACGACGACCTCGGCGGCGTTCTCGGACGCCGACTCGATCGCCTCCTTGTGCCCGCGCCACGCCTTCTCGTCGATGACGGCGCCCATGTAGTTCGTGAAATCCGCCACGTCGCCCATCCGGATCGTCGAGACCTCCCTGACGAGGCGCTCGCGCAGCTCCGGCCACATGTTCGAGGGCGCGTAGATCCGTGAGGCCGCGGAGCACTTCTGGCCCTGGTACTCGAACGACCCGCGCAGGATCGCGGTCGCGACCGCGTCCACGTTCGCGGACGGGTGGGCGACGATGAAGTCCTTGCCGCCGGTCTCGCCGACGATCCGCGGGTAGTTGCGGTAGTTCGCGATGTTGTCGCCGATCGTCTTCCACATCCCCTGGAAGACCGGTGTCGAGCCCGTGAAGTGAACACCGGCGAGGTGCTCGCTCGCCAGCGCGGCGTCGCCGACCTCGGCGCCCGACCCGTAGACGAGGTTGATGACGCCGGGCGGCAGCCCTGCCTCCTCGAGCAGGCGCATCAGCCAGTACGCGGAGAACGCGGCGGTCGAGGCGGGCTTCCAGACGACGGTGTTTCCCATCAGCGCCGCCGAGGTCGGCAGGTTCCCGGCGATCGCGGTGAAGTTGAACGGCGTGACCGCGAAGACGAAGCCCTCGAGCGGCCTGTACTCCATCCGGTTCCACGTGCCGGGCGCGGAGATCGGCTGCTCCTCGTAGATCCGGAGCATGAACTCGACGTTGAAGCGCCAGAAATCGATCAGCTCGGCGGCGGCGTCGATCTCTGCCTGGTGCGCCGTCTTCGACTGGTTCAGCATCGTCGCGGCCACGAGCGTCGAGCGCCAGGGCCCGGAGAGCAGCTCGGCCGCCCGGAGCAGGACGGCGGCGCGCTCGTCCCAGGGCCACCGGTGCCAGTCCTCCCACGCCTCGCCGGCCGCCTGGATCGCGCGCTCGACCTCGGCGGGCCCACCCTTGTGCACCTCGGCGAGGACGCTGTCCTTGTCGTGCGGCTCGACCGCCTCGAAGGTCGAATCGGTCCTGACCTCCTCGCCGCCGATCACGAGCGGGATGTCCAGCTGCTCGCCGCGCAACTCCTGGAGCCGGCGCTGCAGTTCGGCTCGCTCGGGCGAGCCCGGTGCGTAGTCCAAAAGCGGCTCGTTCCTCGGAGCCGGTGGACGGAAGAGACCTGGAGCGCTCACCGGCTGTGATCGTATAGTCGGACGTGGCGCTGTCGGAGGACGTTCGGAGCGAGCTCGCGGCGATCGCACCGCGGCGGCAGTGCGACCGGCTCGCGGAGCTCTCGGCGCTCTTCCACACCGCCGGCTCGATCCATCTCCGCGGCCGGGGCGAGGTCTCGGTGCATCTGGACGTGTCCAGCTCGGCCGTGGCCCGGCGGGCGTTCGCGCTCCTCCGAGACTTCGGCGTGCCGTGCGAGATCCGAAGCTACCGGCGGCGCGCGTTCGGGGGCGGTACGCGCTACCAGCTACACGTCGAGGGGGAGAGCCGCGCGCTGCAGGTCCTGCACGAGGCCGGCGTGCTGACGGCGAGGCTCGGCCCGCTGGACCGGCCGCCCAAGCGGGTCGTCGCGCGATCGTGCTGCCGGGGCGCGTATCTCCGCGGCGCGCTGCTGGGCGCCGGCAGCGTGTCGAAGTCCCACCTCGAGCTCCGGACCGGCGAGCGGAGCGGGGCGGAGTTCATCGCCGAGATCGCCGCAGCCGAGCGGATCCACCTCGGCGTCCTGGAGCGGGGCGGGCACGCGGTTGCGTACGCGAAGAGCTCGGAGACGATCGGAGAGGTGCTGGCTGCGGCCGGCGCGGCCGGAGCCGTCCTGACCTTCGCGGAGCGCGCCGTGGTCGGCACGGCGAAGGCACGCGCCAACCGGCTCGCGAACGCCGATCACGCGAATCTCGTCCGCTCGAGCCGCGCCGCCGGGGCCCAGTTGCGGGCGGTCCGCAGGCTGCAGCGCCGAGGTCTCGAGCGACTGCCGGACGAGCTCCGCGAGCTCGCAGAGCTCCGGCTCGCGCATCCGGCGCTGTCGCTGCGGGAGCTGGGCCTGAAGTGCCGCCCTCCGGCGACGAAGGCGACCGTTCACAGGCGCCTGCAGAGGCTGATTCGCCTGGCCGATTCCTAGCGCTGGTTGGGCCACCCAGAGAGTTTCCGTCATACTCATTTGACGGCGGGTCTGCGCTCGTCCGGCGTCGAATTCAGACCCCGTTCGGCGCCACGGTCCGGAGCGCGGTTCAACTGGAGGGGGAGGTCGTCCTCGGAGCTTCCCCTCCGGCCCGCCG
>DASVEW010000005.1:0-10770 GCA_036380355.1 Gaiellaceae bacterium
CATGACGGTCCAGCGGTTGGCCGGGCGCGCGTCGAGCTCCGAGTACACCTTGTAGATGTGGATCGGTTCGGGGATGTTCTTGAGCCGGACCCTTCCGCCGTCGCTGTAGTGGAGCCCGCCGAGGCGACCCGCGAGTCGCGAGGTCGCGTCGCTGATGATCACCTCGCCGCCCGAGGCCCGCCCGCACAGGCGCGCCGCGACGTTGAGCGCGGCACCGCGGAAGCTTCCGTCCTCCAGCTGCACCGCTTCCCCGGAGTCGATGCCGATGCCGACGCGAAGGGGAATGTCGAACTCGACCGCCGCCTCCTGAAACTGCGCCTGCAGATCGACGGCTGCGCGGATCGCCTGGCGCGCAGACGTGAACACGACGAGCGCCTCGTCCCCGCGCATCTCCACGAGCTCCCCGTCGTGGGCCTCGACGTCGTCGTGCACGATGCCCGCGAACCGCTTGGACAGGGCCGCAGCGGCCTCGTCGCCGCACTCGTCGGTGTAGCGCGAATACCCGCGGATGTCGGCGATCACGAACGTGCGAACGCTGCCGGAGCCTTCCGTCATCGACACGGCTCCAGTATGCCGCCGCACGGGTTCCGGGTCGAGAGCGGCGAGGATTCCGGCCGCGAGCCCCTTGTGTAAAGGTTTCGTACGAATCGGCCGATCGGGCAGAAAAAGCGCCCGCAGAGCGTTAAAACCTATAGATCGGCGCGCCTGCCGCAGGCCCGTGTGCGCGCGCCGCCCCTGACGAACCAACGGAGAACCAATGCTGACTGAACTTGCCCTGGGCAACGATGCCCTAGACACGAACGAGGCTGTCGCCACGTTCATCCACAACGCGCAGGAGCGCGGCTCCGTCCGCACGACGGAGATCGACGCCCTGCAGCACGAGTTCGAGCTCGACGAGGAGGCCCTCGCCGCGCTTCGCGCTGCGCTCGAGGAGGCCGACGTCGAGATCGAGGAGGACGCCGCCACCGGGCAGCCCGAGCTCGACCTGACGCCCGGCGTCGGCGGGACGACGGATTCCCTCCAGCTCTTCCTCAACGACCTCGGCCGCTACCCGCTCCTGACCGCCGCCGACGAGGTCGCGCTCGCGAAGCGGATCGAGCGCGGAGACCGCGCAGCCCACGAGCTGATGGTGAACTCGAACCTGCGCCTGGTCGTCTCGCTCGCGAAGAAGTACCAGGGCCACGGCGTCTCGCTCCTGGACCTGATCCAGGACGGGATCATCGGCCTCAACCGCGCGGTCGAGAAGTTCGACTACCGCAAGGGCTTCAAGTTCTCGACCTACGCGACCTGGTGGATCCGGCAGGCGTGCCAGCGGGCCGTCGCCAACCAGTCCGCGACGATCCGGATCCCCGTGCACGTGCACGAGCGCCGGATGAAGCTGCGGCGCGCGCGCCAGAAGCTCGAGACGCAGCTCGGCCGGGCCCCGACCATCGAGGAGCTCGCCGAGGCGGCGCAGCTGAAGCTGAGCCACGCCGAGGAGGCGCTCGAAGCCGTCGAGGTCTCGGCGTCGCTCAACCAGACGATCGGCGACGGCGACCAGGAGTTCGGCGACATGTTCGCCGACGACAGCGCGGCGGATCCCATCGAGCTCGCCGACATCTCGCTCGAGCGGGACAGGCTCCGCGACGCCCTCGCCGAGCTGGACGAGCGTGAGCGGCGCGTGCTCGAGCTCCGTTTCGGCCTCGGCGACACCGAGTCGGCGACGAGCCTCGAGGAGATCGGCCGCGAGCTGGGACTCACGCGCGAGCGCGTCCGCCAGCTCGAGGCCAGGGCGCTCCAGCAGCTTCACGGTCTGCTCGCGGACCGCGTCGAAGTAGCGGCGTAGCAGCGGCGGCGGGCCTCGCCCGCCGCCCCACCTACCGCGCTAGTCCTTCGGCGGAGCCTGCAGCTCCACCTCGGCCGGCTCGCCTCGCCGGAGCTCCCGGCTCCGCTCGGCTTCGGCGTTCACCTCCGCGCCGAAGAGCAGTGCGAGCCCGCTGATCCAGAGCCAGGTCAGCATGATGATCACGGCGGCGATCGACCCCCACGCCTTGTTGTACGAGGCGAACTGGCCGACGTAGACGGCGAACAGGCCGGACGCCACCAGCCAGACGAACACGCTGAACACCGTGCCGAACGAGAGGAAGCGCCAGCGGGGATGGTCGACGTTCGGCCCCAGGTAGAGGATCGCCGCGAAGGCGAACAGGAGCCCGAGGATCAGCACGGGCCACTGCGCCGTCCACCACAGCCACTTCACGACCGCCTCGAGCCCGACGGCGTCCCCGACCCAGCCGGAGAGGTGCGGCCCGAGCACGAGGAGTCCGAACGCCAGGCCGAAGGCCACCAGCAGCAGGATGATCATCACGAGCGCGGTCAGCCGCCGCTTGAAGAAGCCGCGCGTCTCTTCCCGGTCGTAGGCCGAGTTCAGCGCCCACATCAGTGTGTCCATCGCGCCGGTCACGGTCCAGAGCGCCAGCACCGAACCGACGACGATCAGCGTGTACCCCGAGTTGGCCTGCGTCTCCGTCACGCGCACCAGCGTCTCCTCGAGAAGCGTCAGTGCCTCCTGTGGCGCGATCCCTTCGAGCCGCTCGATGATCTCCGAGACGGCATCCTCGTCGCCGACGAGGCTGAAGATGCCGACGGCGACGAGCAGGACCGACGGGATCGCGAGGAAGGCGTAGTAGGCGAGCGCCGCAGCCAGATTCGTGATGTGGTCCTTGACGGACTCCTTGCCGGCGCGGACGATGATCGCCAGGTAGTCGCGCTTGGAGAGGTCGCGCGGCGTCGGCTCGGCGAGGGTTGGCTCGTCCTGTTCCGGTTGCGGCTGGGTCTGCGCCTCGCTCATTCGCTCAGGTCCGTTCCCGAATCTCGCCGGACTAAGCCCCGGCCAACGAACTTAAAGTGCTCTTAGGCGGCGCTGGTTTGATCAGACCGTGTTCTACCTCCGCTACCTGCGCGCCGAGCTTCTGCGGCGAAGAGCGCGGACGATCCTGACGATGCTCGGCCTCGCGCTCGGCGTCGGGCTCGTGATCGCGATCTCGAGCCTCTCGAGCGGGCTCGAGCGGGCGCAGAAGGCGACGCTCGATCCCCT
The DNA here is from genome assembly GCA_036380355.1 of Gaiellaceae bacterium. Taxonomy (GTDB): domain Bacteria; phylum Actinomycetota; class Thermoleophilia; order Gaiellales; family Gaiellaceae; genus JACDAN01. The sequence continues at coordinate 3,074 of DASVEW010000005.1, forward strand.
GGCCGGAATCGGAACCGACCTGACCGTCACGCGCTCTGCTTCTGAGTCCGAGGGTCCGTTCGGAGGCCGCGGCGGCGGCGGCCGGGAGTTCGTCGAGGCGAACCAGGCGGCCGTCACCGACCTCTCCAAGCTCGGCAAGCCAGGAGAGCGCTTCGTCCACGATTTCTTCCTGCCGGGCGCCCAGCTGACCTTCTCGCAGAGCCAGGCGAAGGAGATCGCGGCGCTCGACGGCGTCGCGGCGGTCTCCTCCGGGCTGACGCTGCAGGCGGTGCACCAGGAGGGCAAGGTGCCGGAGATCGTCGCCCGCGTCCGGACCGGCGGAGACCGCATCGACGTCGCGCGGAGGATCACTCCTCCGACGGAGGCCGAGCTGGCGCAGATCCAGGCGTGCATCGAGAAGCAGGGCGGCGGCACAGGCGGCGGCGGCGAGGGCGGCGGGCTCGGCGGCCGCGGCGGAGGCGACGGCGCGCGCGGCGTTCGAGGAGCCCTCCTCGGCCCGAACGGAGGCGCCTTCGCCAAGTGCCTGCCCAAGCGGATGCAGGAGTTCCGCGCGACGATCACGACCCCGCGCGAGACGCTCGAGCAGGTCGTGAACCCGCCGCAAACGGACATCCAGAGCGAGTCGTACACGATCGCCGGCGTCGAGACGGGCAAGCCCGGCATGGGGCTCGTCACTCCCGCGCAGGTGATCCAGGGTCGCTTTCTCTCCGCGGGACGCGAGGCGCTCGTCTCGGCGGCGTACGCCGCGCGCCACTCGCTCGAGGTCGGTTCGACGCTGAACCTGAACGGGACGAAGCTCGAGGTCGTCGGCCTCGTCGAGCCGCCGCTCGGCGGCCAGGGCGCCGACGTGTACCTGCCCCTTGCCCAGCTGCAGACGCTGTCCGGCCAGAAGGACCTCGTCAACGTCGTCCTCGTCCGCGCCGAGGACAGCTCGTCGGTCGCCACCGCCGAGCAGAGCATCACGGAGAGCTACGCGCAGGCCCAGGTCGCGACCTCCAAGCAGGTCGCCGACCGGATCAGCGGCTCGCTCGTCGACGCAGCCGACCTCTCGCACAACCTCGGGATCGCGCTCTCGATCGTGGCGGCCGCGGCGGCCTTTCTCCTCGCCGCGCTGCTCGCGCTCTCCTCCGTGGGCAAGCGTGTGCGCGAGCTCGGAACGCTCAAGGCGCTCGGCTGGACGCAGGGGAAGGTCGTGCGACAGATCGCGGGCGAGTCGCTGGCCCAGGGGATTCTCGGTGGGCTTGCCGGCATCGTGCTCGGCCTCGTCGTGATTGCCCTGATCAACGCCTTCGGCCCGACCCTGACTGCGAGCTCGACCGTGGGCGGCTTCGACGTGTTCGGCGTCCAGCAGGCGGCGCAGACCGCTTCTCGGACGGTGTCTCTGACGGCGCCGGCGGAGGCGTCGATCCTGCTCGCCGGGTTCGGGCTCGCACTCCTCGGCGGCCTGCTCGCCGGAGCGACCGGGGCGCTGCGTGCCGCGCGCCTGCGACCCGCGGACGCATTGAGGGCCGTCGATTGAGCCAGTACGAGCTCAGCGGCGTCGGCCGGTCGTTCACTCGAGGATCGGCGCTGATCCACGCGGTCGAGGACGTCGAGCTCGCGATCGAGCCCGGCGAGTTCGTCGCGATCGAAGGGCCGAGCGGGTCGGGAAAGACGACCCTGTTACAGCTGCTCGGCGCGCTCGACCGACCTTCGAGCGGGCGAGTGTTCTTCGCCGGACGCGACCTTGCCGGCCTCTCGGAGAAGGAGCTCGCCGAACTGCGCCTGCGCTCCTTCGGCTTCATCTTCCAGCAGTTCAACCTGATCCCGACCCTCACCGCTCTCGAGAACGTCGAGGCGAAGCTGGCTCCTCTCGGAGCGTCGAGCGCCGAGCAGCGTCAGCGCGCCGAAGCGATGCTCGCCGAGGTGGGGCTTGCGAGCCGGGCCGAGCATCTGCCGACCCAGCTCTCGGGCGGCGAGCAGCAGCGGGTCGCGATCGCCCGCGCACTCTCCGTCGAGCCGCAGGTGATCCTCGCCGACGAGCCGACCGGGAACCTCGACACACGTACCGGCGCCGAGATCGTCGAGCTCCTCGCGGGTCTCGCCTCGCGGCATGGCTCGACGGTGATCGTCGCCACGCACGACGCCACACTTGCCGGCCGGGCTCCCCGCCGCCTGGCAATGCGTGACGGACGGCTGCTCGCAGCCGTCGCGGCCTAGCGACCGGCGCGGGCCGCCTCGTACTCCTCGCGCGGGACGTTCCAGACTGCGAGCTTCGGGCGGCGCCACAGGCCGGGCAGCGTCCCACGGACGACGAGCAGGACGCAGAGGACCCAGTAGCAGAGCGGGAACCACGGCGCCCAGGGGAACTGCCGCACGAGCCCGGGGTCGTGCCGGTGATCCAGCCGGATGCCGACGACCGCCTGGAGGATCCCCGCGAGGATCGTGACCGCGCCGAACAGCGCCAGGAACGGCGCAATCTCCGGCGGCGGGACGCCGAGCGGCTCGCTGAGCGTCCAGACCAGCGTTGCGCCCACCAGCGCGTGCGCCCAGACGATCGACAGTCCTCCCGTCAGGAGCAGCGGCCACATGCGCCAGTTCGCCGGCTTCAGCGCGCGGAGCGTGTGGCGCCGTAGCACCTGCGCGAGACCGACGACCCACCGGTGCCGCTGCCGCCACAGCGCCCCGAGCGACTCGGGTGCCTGCATCCCGAAGAGCGCCGCCGGCTCGTAGACGACCTCGCGGCCGGCGAGCTGCAGCCTCCACGTCATGTCGATGTCCTCGGTCACCATGTCCGGCGCGAAACCGCCGAGCCCGACGATTGCGCTGCGATCGAAGAGCGCGCAGAGCCCGGAGAACGTCATCAGCCGCCCCCAGACGGCGTCGCCGCGACGCTGCACCCCGACCGTGGCCGAGAACTCGATCGCCTGCAGGCGCGCCAGGAAGGTGCGCGTGTTGAGCACGCGGGGATTCCCGGTGACGAGCGCGACCGTCGTCGCGTCGACGAAGTGCGGAACCATCTGCTCGAGGACGGCGGCGTCGGGCAGGCCGTCCGCGTCCATGAGCAGCACGAGCTCGCCCCGGCAGAGCGGGAGCGCGTCGTTGATCGCCATCGACTTCCCCTCGTTCGTCGACTTGCGCAGCAGCCGGACGCGGCCCGACTCGACGTACGGCAGAACGAGGCGCCTGGTCTCGTCCGTCGAGCCGTCGTCCACGACGATCACGTCGAGCTCCGGCCAACTGATGCCGAGCACGGCATCCAGCGCGCCGGCGATCACCGTCTCCTCGTTGTGGGCGGGGATCACCACGGAGATCACCGGATACCGAGACCTTGCACGATCGAGGCCGTCGGGCTCGGCCACGTACCAGCGGGTGGCATCGGGCCGTGAGCGGAAGCCGAGCGAGCCGACCGCCGAGAGAAGGCCGCTGCCGAGCGGATGGGCGCAGAGGAACGCCGCGAAGATCGTGTACGCGGGGTTCTCCCACAGCGCGTCGAAGAAGGGCCTCACGTCTCGGCGCCGCGGGTGACGTACCGCCGCCCGCCCTCCTCGCCCTCGATCGTGATCTCGCCCTCCAGCAGGTCGGCCCGCAGCGCGGTTGGCGCCGGCCTGCCCAGGGCGTCGAGCGCCGGCCGGGCGCGGGTGGCGTCGAGCCCTTCCCGGCGGGCACGCATCAGCGGCGGGCGGAACACCACGACCGCCAGCGCGACCGCGAGGAGGGCGACGAACACGCACAGGCTGACGAGGAACAGCGTGACCCGGAGCGCGATCTCGCCGGCGTGGAGCGACAGCCAGACGACGAGCGCGGCCGTCAGAAGCCAGCCGAGGAGGGCGAGCGCAAGCTGTCGCCAGTAGCCGCGGCCGTCGTCCAGCGCTCCGGTGGCGACGCGCAAGGTTCCTCCTGACCGTGGGGGCAGCGGAGCCCCGCAGGACCGGAGCGTACCCCGCGGCGGGCGCGACCGCCCGTCCTATCCGGCTCTAGCTGCTCGAGCGCCTTTCGGCCGTGTCGTGCTCGCGGTAGTACGCCTCGCGCGCGGCATGCAGCGGACCGTCGAAGAGCGGGATCCAGTGACCGATCTCCGTGGATCGGACCGGGTCGTTGAGGATGGCACGGAGCGTCTTCTCGACGTCCGGTCCCTCGAAGTAGAAGACCACGTCTTCCGGGGACAGGAAGATCGCCTGCCGCTCGAAATCGGTGGAGTCGTGCTGCCCGGCCTCGTGCTGCTCGATCAGCTCGAGTGCCCGCTCACGCCCGTCGGACCTGAGCCGCGCGACCATCACGAAGCGGTCCACGCCCCCAGCTTAGGCCGCTCGCGCGGTGGGGCGCCGATTCGGGCTACGCCGGCGTGGTGTCCGGCTCCGCCGTCCCCGTCTCCGGCTGGTCCTCCGGAGGCGCCAACGGAAGGCCGTCAGGTCCCACCTCGACCCCGGCAGCTGCCGCCGCCTTCCTCGCGTCCTTCTTCTCCTGCTTCAGCGCGCGCTTCTCGGCACGCTCGCGCTCGCGCTGCAGCTTTCCGAATGTCTGCCGTTTCTTGCCGGCCATCTGGGCCTCCCTTTAGCCGGGACGCTCCGGTTCGGTCGGCGCGTCGGGATTACAGCCTAGCGCTGCGGCTCTAGTCGTCGTCGTCATCATCGCCTCGGTCGCGACGCCGATCGTCCCTCCCACGGTCGCGGTCGCGGTCTTTCTTGCGGTCGCCGCGGTCCTTGCCCCGGTTGCGGCCGTCGTCGTCCTTGCGGCGCTTCCCGTGGTGTCCGTCCCTGTCTTCCCGCTCCCACTTGTCCTTCTTGGGCTTCTTGTGGTGCTTGTGCTTGTGCTTCCGCTTCGTGCCAGCACGGCGGACGCCGTCGTCGTCATCGTCGTCGTCGTCCTGGGAGGACGGGGGTGGCGCCGGGGGAAACGGCGGCGGCGGCGGAGGCGGCAGTGGCTTCGGCGGCGGAGGCGGAGGCGGAGGCGCGGGCGGCGGCGGCGGCGAAGCCGGTGGTGGTGGAGGCGGCGTCGCCGGCGGAGGTGGAGCCGGAGGGGGTGGCGGAGCAGGCGGCGGCTTCGGGCTCGTCGCCGGCGGCTTGGCGGGCCTGGCAGGACGAGCGGGCCTTGGCGCCGCCGACCGAGGTCGTGCGCCGACGGCCCGGGCCCGCGTCGAGCGAGGCGCCACTCGACCCGGGACGCCGGCTCGGGCGGCCACGACGGCGCGGCGGCCCGCGGAACGCGTCCGGGAGATCCTCGCCGCCGGCCGGGCGCGGGCCGCAGCAGCAGTCGAATCGGACGCGAAACCGCCCGGAACGCGCTCGAACGGCACGCTCGTCTCACCGACAATCGCCGGCAGCGCGGGGATCGCCTCCGGCGACACGACCGGCTCGGTCGCTCTCACCCAGAGCCACGCCGACGCGGTGACCGACATCGCCGCGGCGCCGATATTCGCGGCAACGGCGACGACGATGAGCAGCCGCCTCATCACGGCAGCATCATCGCGCTTGGGCTAACCACTAGACGAACCCGTCACCGGCGAACGGCGCTCCCCTCCGCAGTAGCGGGCGACGTTATCGGGGAGGCCGGACGGCGGCGGTCAGGCCGGGACCGCAGCCGCCTGGGGCTCGCGCCGCTCACGAGAGCGGAGCAGCGCCACCCCGAGCCCGACCCACGCGCCCTCGAAGACGAAGAGCCCGATGTCGTGCAGCCCCACGGAGTTGAGGAAGAGGGCCATCACGAGGCCGGCCACGGCGACGATCGGCAGGACCCACGCGGCTGCAAGCGCCGGCCGGAGGTCTCGCGCGAAGAGCAGCTGCCCCACGAGGATCAGCAGGAAGCCGATCGCGAAGAGCGCGAAGTTGTCCGGGAGGTCGCCCGTCCGGACTTGCTCGACTGCGAGTTGGACGGCGAAGAGGCCCAGGAAGCCGACGCCGACGAGCGCGAGGCGCATGCCGATACGGCCGAGGCGTGTCCCCTCGATCACCTCCCGCAAGCCCCAGAGAGCGACTCCAAGCGCGACGAACCCGCCAATCCCGAGGACGATGAACAGGACGTCCACGAACCGCGAGGGCGAGCCGAACACGAGCTCTCCGCCCTGTCCGGCGAAATAGAGCGCACCGGCGAGGATCGCCGCCACGCCCGTACGCGTGCGGGAGTCCATCGTCCAGAGAGCGTAGGCGTTGCCGAGACCGGCGCCTAGGTCCAGAATCGCATCGATGGCCGAGCAGGACGAGGAGGTGCGCATTCGCTGCTTTCTCGCCCTCGACGCGCTCCGGGTGCGGTACGGCAACGATCTGCCGTTCGTCGGCGCCCTCAGCGACGGCTTCGTCTACGAGGGCAGGCGCGTGCCCTTCCTCAACCGGCAGAAGGGCATCTACCGGTCCGCGATGCAGAAGGGGCCGGCGGCGCTGTCGATCCAGACCTCGTTCAAGGGCGGCCCGTACGACGACGTCGAGACCGACGACGGCTTCCTCTATGCCTACCGAGCCGGCCCGGTCGACCAGCCCGACAACCGCGCGCTCCGGCAGGCATACGCGCTCCAAGTCCCGCTCGCCTACTTCCGATCGACCCGGCCGGGGTGGTACCGCGTCGAGTACCCGTGCTTCGTCGGCGCGGACGACCCGGCCGCCCGGCACGTCCTGATCACGCCCGGACGCATGACGGGCACGCTCGAGCATCCCGAGCCGGCGCCGATCGAGATCGGCGTCGAGCGCAGGTATGCGGTCCGCGAGATGCGGGTCCGGCAGCACCAGGGCCGCTTCCGTGCGCTCGTGCTCCAGGCCTACCGCGACCGCTGCACGATCTGCCGGCTCCGCGAGCTGCGGCTCCTCGACGCCGCCCACATCGTCCAGGACGTGGACCCGCGCGGCCTCGCCGAGATCCCGAACGGCCTCAGCCTCTGCAGCATCCATCATCGCGCGTACGACCAGGACCTCGTCGGCGTCTCGCCCGACTACCAGGTCCATTTGGCAGCGCGGCTGCTCGAGGAGCAGGATGGGCCAATGCTCGACGTCCTCAAGGAAGCCAAGGGGAGAACCATCGAATTGCCGAGGAAGGCGGCCTGGCATCCCGATCGCGAGCGGCTGGCGATCCGCTTCGACCGGTTCACGGCCGCGGCGTGATGAGCGAGCCGAGCGTCCCGCGGGAGGAGCTCCAGGCGGCGATCGAGGCCCGCAAGGAACTCGGCGCCGAGCTGGAGCCGGCCGTGATCGACTCGTTCGTCGACGCCGTCTGCGCGGCGATCGCGGTCGTCGCGATCGTGACGGCGCGCTAGGCTCGGGCCGCACAGCCGCCAACCGGGGAGGTTCACGATGCTCGGACACCGACGCTCGCGACCGCTTTGGGCTGCGTTGGCGCTCGCCGCGCTGCTCGCCACGGCCGCTCTCGCACCGACCGCCACGGCCAAGAAGGGCCACAAACGGGCCCCGACCCTCGAGTTCCGAGGCCAGGCGATCATCCCGACCGGGACGATGTTCCAGGGCACGAACGTCGGCGGGCTCTCCTCGATCGCCTACGCCGGCGGCAAGACCTTCTACGTGATCTCGGACGACCAGGCGAACGCACGCTTCTACAAGCTCCGCGCCGACATCGCAGACGGTCAGCTGGACAATGACGACATCACCTTCAAGTCGGTCACGACGCTGAAGCAGCCCGACGGCACGCCCTATCCGACCGGCAGCCTCGACCCCGAGGGCTTCGCGCTCACGAAGCACAACCGGCACGCGATCATCACGTCCGAGGGCTTCGCGAAC
>DASVEW010000006.1:0-20864 GCA_036380355.1 Gaiellaceae bacterium
GAGAGCGATGAGCAGGCCGACCAGGAACATGCCGATCAGCACGGTCATCGTCGCCGCGATCGTGGTCGAGATGCTGGCTGTGATCGAGCGCCAGGCCTCGGCGAGGACGACCTTGAAGCGGTTCATTCGGAGGCGTATCCCCCACGCCGCTCGTCGCGGGCGAGCTTGCCGTCCTCGAGCGCGATCACGCGCTTCCGCATCTTGTCCACCATCTCGCGGTCGTGCGTGACCATGAGGATCGTCGTGCCGGTGCGGCTGATGCGGTAGAGGAGCTGCATGATCCCGACGGAGTTGTCCGGGTCGAGGTTCCCGGTCGGCTCGTCGCAGACGAGAAGCGGCGGGTGGTTGACGAACGCGCGCGCGATTGAGACGCGCTGCTGCTCGCCGCCCGAGAGCTCGTCGGGATACGAGTTCGACTTGTGGCTGAGGCCGACGAGGCCGAGCACCTCCGGGACCTTGCGCCGGATCGCGTTGCGGCTCTCGCCCTGCACCTTCAGCGCGTAGGCGACGTTCTCCGATGTCGTCCGGTCCGAGAGCAGCTTGAAGTCCTGGAAGACGCAGCCGATGTTGCGGCGGAGCTGCGGGACCTTCCGGTGCGACAGGCGTCCGAGGTCTCGGCCGCCGATGACGATCCGGCCGGTCGTCGGCTCGATCTCCTTGAGCAGGAGGCGGATCAGCGTCGACTTCCCCGAGCCCGAGGGGCCGACGAGGAAGACGAACTCGCCTTTCTCGATCACGAACGACGCCCCTTCGAGGGCCACGACGTTCGGCTCGTAGACCTTCGAGACGCTCTCGAAGACGAGCATCGCCCCCGCCCCGTGGCCGGTGGGCTGTGCTTCCTCAGCGCCTGGCTCCGCCAGGGCGGTCGATGTGTCTGTCATGAAGGTGTCTTCTTCTACGGCGGTCATCGCTGAACGCGTTCGCGGAGCGCCGCTCCTGTCCTGAACGACGCCCCAGCTTACCGAAAGGCCCTGCTAGAGCACCTTTCCCGCCGCTCGTTCCAGCAGGTACGCCTGGATGAAGGGGTCGAGCTCGCCGTCGAGGACGGCATCGGTGTTCCCGGTCTCGTGCTCGGTGCGGTGGTCCTTCACCATCTGGTACGGGTGGAGGACGTAGCTGCGGATCTGGCTGCCGAAGCCCGTGTTCTGCGCCGCTCCCCGCTCCCGCGCGAGCTCGGCCTCCCGCTCCTCCTCCGCCAGCTCGGCCAGGCGCGAGCGCAGGAGCCGCATGGCGGTCTGCTTGTTCGACGACTGCGAGCGCTCGTTCTGGCACTGGACGACGATCCCGGTCGGGAGGTGAGTGATGCGGACTGCGGAGTCCGTCTTGTTCACGTGCTGCCCGCCGGCGCCGCTCGCCCGGTAGGTGTCGATGCGCAGGTCGGCGTCGTCGATCTCGAGGTCGGCCCCGTCTGGCACGAGCGGGGCGACGATGACCTGGGCGAAGGAGGTCTGGCGCCGGTGCGCCGAGTCGAAGGGCGAGAGCCGAACGAGGCGATGGACGCCGCGCTCCGCCTTCAGCGTCCCGTAGGCGTTCTCGCCCGAGACCGTGATCGCCGCGGACTTCAGGCCCGCTTCCTCCCCCGGGCTGGCCTCGACGAGCTCCGCTCGGAAGCCGCGCCGCTCGGCCCACCGCAGGTACATCCGGACGAGCATCTCGGCCCAGTCCTGCGCATCGGTGCCGCCCTCGCCGGCATGGATCGTGACGAGCGCGTCGCCCGCGTCGTACTCGCCGGAGAAGAGCGCGTCCTCGCGCAGGCGGTCGAGCTCCTGCTCGAGCGGCCGGACATGCTCGTCGAGCTCCCCGGCGAGGTCGCCGTCGAGCGCGAGGAGCTCCTGCGCATCCTCGTACTCGCGGACCAGCCGGTCGTAGCGCTCGAGGCGCTTCGTCAGCCGCGCGTGCTCGGCAGAGACGTCGGCGGCGCTGCGCTGGTCGTCCCAGAACCCGGGCCGGCCCATCGCCTGCTCGAGCTCCGCGGCCCGGGATTGGAGCGCAGGGGGGTCAAAGGTAATCACGGACCCAGGCGAGCTGGGTCCCGATTTCCTGCAGGCGCTCCTCGACGGTCTGTGTCGTCTCTGCCATCGCGCGTTGATGGTACCGCCACACTTTTCTTACGCCCGCGTCACAGCTGGATGCAGCGCGGCGGCCTGTGCATTGCCCGACCGAACGGCACGAACCCTGTGCGCCTGCTTCCATTTCGGCCCGGCTACGACGCGGATTTCGGGGCGGTCTGGTCCCGGGAGGGGAGGTATCTCGCCTTTGCGCGCTGGTTCAAGGGTGACCGCCTCACCGACATCTCGATCGCCGACGCACGCGGGCGGGTGATTCGGACGCTCTACAGCCGTGGCGGCCGGGACGGCTCGTTCGAGCTCGATCCGTCCTGGTCCCCGGACGGACGTCGACTTGCGTTCGCGAGATCCTGGCGCAGGACCGGGATCTGGTTCATCAACCGCGACGGGTCGGGTCTACGGCAACTCATCGGTGGAAATGCTGCCGATCCCGCGTGGTCGCCGGGCGGCACGACCGTCGCCTTCACGTCGGCGCCCGAACGCGTTCCGACGCCCGCGAGCATGGACGTCCACACGGTCCGAGTGGACGGGACCCAGCGACGTCCCATTCTCGTCGGCGCGAGGAACCCGACCTGGTCGCCGGACGGAACGAAGCTCGCGTTCGTGAGCGTTGCCGCGTGGCCGAGAGCTGAGATCGCGGTCGCGAACGCGGACGGCTCCGGTCGCCGCGAGCTCACCAGGACTGCGGCTGTCGAATCCGCACCCGCGTGGTCGCCCAACGGCAAGTACATCGCCTTCGAGCGCGGCCGCGAGCGCCCTTCGATCGTGGTGATCGACGCGGAGACGGGCGCCGATCGCTGGACGATCCGCCGCCCGTACGGCGTCCGAAGCCCGAGCTGGCGACCGGAAGTGGCGCTCCGGAGCGCCCGCCGGCCGAGCTGCTCCGGCCGCTGATCAGTACGCCGACGAACGGGCTTCGCCCGTTCGTCCTCGATGGCCGAGGGTCAAGGAACGCTCGGCGCGTCTGGGCCGCGCGTCGGCGAAGCCGGCGCCCGGCTTCAGAGAGTCGAGGAAAGTCGTGAGACTTTCCTCGAAGCCGCGCGCGCCCTCAGGCGCTCGCGGCTAAGCGCCGTGGCACTTCTTGAACTTCTTGCCCGAGCCGCAGGGGCAGGGGTCGTTGCGGCCGACCTTGTCGAACTCGGACGCGACGCGCTGCCTCGTCGCCACGGAGGTCGCGCCGCCGCCCAGCCCGCCGGCCACCGCCGCGGCTGACGGCGACCCGACCGCCGCCGTCGCGCCGGCCGCCGCGATCGCCTCGGAGCCGGCGAGCGACTGGTGCTCGTAGGCGTAGCCGTCGCCGTCCTCCTCGAAGCCTTGCAGCTCCTGGAGCGCGGGCGCGTCCTGTGCCTGCACCTCGGCGTGGAAGAGGAGCGAGACCACCTCGCTGCGGATCAGCCGGCCGAGCTCCTCGAACATCAGGTGGCCCTCGTGCCGGTACTCGACGAGCGGATCCTTCTGCGCCATGGCCCGCAGGTGCACGCCCTCGCGGAGGTAGTCCATGTTCTCGAGGTGCTCGCGCCAGCGCTGGTCGACCACCTGGAGGATGACGTAGCGCTCGACCTGCCGCGCGATCTCGTCGCCCCACGCCTTCGTGCGGTCCTCGTACTCCTCCTGGGCGGTCTCGCTGAAGTCGTCGACGAGCGCCTCGCGGGTCAGCTGTGGAAGGTCCTCACGGATCTCCTCCTCGGTCATGTCCGTCCCGAAGAGGTCGTTCATCGCCTTGACGAGCTCGGCGATGTCCCATTCCTCGACGAAGTCCTCGGCCGTGTACTCGGCGACGAAACTCTCGACGACCTCGTCGATCCACCCCTTGACGTCCTCGGAGAGGTCGTCGCCCTCGAGCACGCGGCGGCGCTGCTCGTAGATCACCTGCCGCTGCACGTTGAGGACGTCGTCGTACTTGAGGACGTTCTTCCGCATGACGAAGTTCTGCTCCTCGACCTTCTTCTGCGCGCCTTCGATCTGCTTCGAGAGGATCGAGGCCTCCATGGGCTGGTCGTCGGGGAGCTTGAAGCGCTCCATGATGTTGTAGATCCGGTCGCCGGCGAAGAGACGCACGACCTGGTCCTGGCCGGAGAGGTAGTATCGCGACTCGCCGGGGTCGCCCTGGCGGCCCGAGCGGCCGCGGAGCTGGTTGTCGATCCGGCGCGCCTCGTGCCGTTCCGTGCCGAGGACGTAGAGGCCGCCGAGCTCGACGACGCCCTCGCCGAGCTTGATGTCCACGCCTCGGCCGGCCATGTTCGTCGCGATCGTGACGGCATGCTTCTCGCCGGCGTCCTTGATGATCTCCGCCTCGCGTTCGTGCTGCTTTGCGTTCAGGACGTTGTGCGGGACGCCGCGGCGCTGCAGCCGCTGGGCGAGGTGCTCGGAGGTCTCGACGTCGATCGTTCCGACGAGCACCGGCTGACCGGCCTCGTGACGTTCGACGATGTCCTCGACGACCGCGTCGAACTTCGCGTCCTTCGTCTTGAAGATCAGATCGTTCATGTCGTCGCGGGCGACCGCGACGTTCGTCGGGATCTCGACGACGCTCAGGTCGTAGATCTCGACGAACTCCTTCTCCTCGGTCTTCGCGGTGCCCGTCATGCCTGCGAGCTTCTCGTAGAGGCGGAAGTAGTTCTGGAGCGTGATCGTCGCGAGGGTGACGTTCTCCTCCTGGATCCGGACGCCCTCCTTGGCCTCGATCGCCTGGTGGAGGCCCTCGGACCAGCGGCGCCCTTCCATGATCCGGCCGGTGAACTCGTCGACGATCTTGACCTCGCCGTCCTGGAGGACGTAGTCCTGGTCACGGTGGTACAGCGCCTGCGCCTTGAGCGCCTGGTTCAGGTGGTTGACGAGCTGGACGTTGCGCGGGTCGTAGAGGTTCTCGATGCCGAGCGCGCGCTCGACCTTGTCGAGCGCGGACTGGCTCGGCGAGACCGTCTTGTGCTTCTCGTCGTAGGTGTAGTCGAGGCCGGACTGCTCGGTCTCGTCGATGCCCTTGGGCGTCAGCCCCTCGCTCTGCCGCCCTTCGAGCGTCTTCACGACGCGGGCGAAGTCGTAGTAGGTCTGCGCGGCGACCTCGGGCTCGCCGGAGATGATCAGCGGCGTGCGTGCCTCGTCGACCAGGATCGAGTCGACCTCGTCCACGATCGCGTAGGCATGGCCCCGCTGGACGGTTCCTTCGAGCGCGACGGCCATGTTGTCCCGGAGATAGTCGAAGCCGAACTCCGAGTTCGTCCCGTAGGTGACGTCGGCCTCGTAGGCTCGCCTGCGCTCGGCGAACGGCATCATGTTCTGGATGTAGCCAACGCTCATTCCGAGCGCGTCCCAGACCGGCTTCGTCCACTCTGGGTCGCGCTTGGCGAGGTAGTCGTTGACGGTGACGAGGTGGACGTTCTTGCCGGTCAGCGCGTTCAGGTAGAGCGGCTGGACGGCGACGAACGTCTTTCCCTCACCGGTCTTCATCTCCGCGATGTCACCCTCGTGAAGGGCGATCCCGCCCATCAGCTGGACGTCGAAGAGCCGGATGTCCATCGCTCGCTTGAAGGCCTCGCGAACGGCGGCGTAGGCCTCGAAGAGGATGTCCTCCGGGGTCTCGCCGTTCTCCAGGCGCTGCCGGAACTCGGCCGTTTTGGCGGGCAGATCGGCGCTCTCGAACTCCTCTTCCAGGCTGCTGATGTAGGCGGCCTGGTTCTTGAGTCGCTTGAGTCGCCGGCCTTCGCCGACGCGGAGGAATCGCTCGAAGCTGCCGAGCTCCTGGGCCACGAACCTAGGGTATCGGAGTCAAGCGGCGTGACCCTGAGCGCGGATTACGCCTTCACAGAGGGTTTACCTTGACCGCCCAGAGGTCGCCGTCGAGGCGCTCCGCGCTCAGGACGAAGTCCGCGTGGACCGCTGCGCCGTACGCCTCCAGCGTGGGGATGCTCTCCCAGGCCGGCCGCTCGTCGACGAGCAGCGTCCGCTCACCGTCCTGGACCGCGAGGCTGACGGTGTCGCCCGGAACCTCCTCCGGCAGCTCGACGACCTCGAGCCGGTTGGCGGCCACCGCCCAGAGATCGCCCTCGCGGCGCACGGCCTGGGCCCGGTACGGGGGCGCGATCGACTGCTCCACGACTTCGGCAATCGGCGTCAGGGCGTCCTCGGGAAGCTCGTCGTCCACGAGCAGCGTCCCGTCGGGCAGGGCCGCGAACTCGAGCTGGTCGCCCGGCAGGCCCGGCGCTTCGGTCGCCCCGACGGCGTCCCACTGGCGCGGCCGCCCGCCGTGCAGGACGTCCAGCGTCCCCGCGAACGACGGCGGGTACACCGGCGCGTGCCTCGACCTCCACTCGAGGAGGCCCGTGCCCTCGGCCAGCTGCTCGTGCAGCGATTTCTCCCGGCGCCGCCAGAACGGCATCGCCCCAGTCTAGGGAGGGTCTGGTGGAATGGCGCTCGTCGCCGGGGTGCGATGGTCGTTCCGAGGCAAGGACGCAGGGAGCGCCCGTATCGAATGAGATACGGGCGCGACTGAGGACGCCGCCTCGGGGCGAGCAGCGCGGCCCGGAGGCACAGCCGCTATTTCGCCAAACCCTCCTACGTCTGCGGCTCGATCAGGCCGTAGGCGCCGTCCCGCCGGCGGTACACGACGTTCACGTCCCCGGTGTCGGCGTTCTGGAAGACGAAGAAATCGTGGCCGACGAGCTCGAGCTGGAGCACCGCCTCCTCGGGCACCATCGGCTTGACCGCGAACTGCTTCGCCTTCACGATCCTCGGCTCCTCCTCGACCGGGATCCCGTCCTCCGGGATTGCCCGCTCCGGCACCTGCGTTCGCCGTGGGCGCCGCTTCTCGCGGTATCGCTTCACCTGCCGTTCCAGCTTGTCCACGAGCTGGTCGATCGAGGCCCGGTGGTCCGCGGACGCCTCACGCGCCCGCAGGATCGGCCCTTTCGTCCAAATCGTCGCTTCCGCCACGTGGTTCTGCGAGATCGAGGGATTCCGCTCGACCGCGAGCTCGAGCTCCACGCGCGTCGGATCCGCCAGCTGGCGTCCGAGCTTCGAGAGCTTCTCCTCCGCGTACTCGCGAATCGAATCGGTGACCTCGACGTTCTTGCCCTTCACCTGGAGTCGCACCAAGCCCTCCCGAGATCGCCGTTGCCGGTCGAGTCGTCGATTGTATTGACCGGACGGCGCGTGCGAAGGTGACGACGTCCACGCGGACCGCTCCTGCCTTGCGGAGCGCCGACGCCGCGGCGTTCGCCGTGGCTCCGGTGGTGTAGACGTCGTCGACGAGGACCAGTCGTCTGGGAACCCGTTCGTGCGCTGCGAACGCGCCGGCCACGTTCCGCCGCCGCTCGGGGAGCTTCAGGCCGCGCTGCGGCCGGGGTGCGCGCGTGCGCCCGAGCGCCCCGAGAACCGGCAGGCGCCAGCGCCGCCCGAGCTCCCGGGCGAGACGCTCGGCTGGATGGTGGCCGCGGCGGAGGCTCCGGTCGCCGTCCGGCGGGATGAACGCGACGGCGTCGGCGACCGGGCACGCGACCGTGTCGCAGACGACGTCCGCTGCGAGCTCGGCGAGCGCCCGGAGCCCTCGCTCCTTCCAGGCGGCCACGACGGCCGGGACAGGCGTCTCGTAGGCGACGGCGGCGCGTGCGGAGGCGAACGCGAGCCGCCGGCCCGAGCACTCGCGGCAGCGCAGGACCGGCCAGACCGTCGGCGCGCCACAACGGTCGCAGTGGGTCCCGAGCAGGAACGGGAGCGCAGCCCGGCAGCACGCGCAGAGATCCGCACCCAGGCGGGCGCAGGAAACGCAACGGCGCGGCAGGACAAGGTCGAGAAGCACATCGCCTCGACGCTAGCCCGGAATTCCGCGCGCGTGGCGCCCGGCTCTGTGCCGAAATCGCTACGCCTCGAGCGAGTACTCGCGGCGCGTCGGCAGGCCCGCCCGCTCGCGCATCCGATTGTCGGCGTCCAGCAGCTGCTCGGGGGCGCCGATGTCCCGCCACTCGCCGCTGAACGCGTAGCCGTAGACCGGCGCGCGGGTATGGAGCCACACCATGAAGTTGCCCGGCGCGTCGGGCGGATTTCGGGCCTCCAGATAGCCGGGAACGAGTGCGGCATGGTCGGCGCGGTAGAGGTAGGCCGCCGTGGCCGCCAGGTCGCTCCGCGGCTCCGCCGGCTTCTCCTCCAGCGAGATCACGCGATCGGTCTCGTCCAGCTCCACGACGCCGTACTGCCTGATGAGCTCGCGGTCCCCAACCCGGTGGACGGCGATTGCCGACCCGTCCCCCTTCTCGCGCCAGAAGCGGACGAAGTCCGGGAGGCTGTACTCGATCAGGTTGTCGCCGGCGAGAACGAGCAAGTCCTCGCCCCCCAGTGCCGCTCGCTCGATCGTGAAGTGGATGTCGCCCACGGCCCCCAGCCGGTCTTCGTTGCTCGTCGTCCCGTCGTCGTGCACCGCGACGGGATGGCGCCCGGTCCGCGCCGCGGCCCACCGCTCGAAGTCGCCGGCGAACCGGGCGTTTGTCACCACGTGCACGGCCTCGACGTCGTCGACCTCGTCCACGCGGTCGACCAGGTAGTCGAGCATCGGCCGCCCCGCCAGCGGCAGGAGCATCTTCGAGACGGAGTCAGTCAACGGGCGCAGCCGGGTGGCGTACCCCGCTGCGAGCACAATCGCCTTCAGGCGCTACGTCCCTTCGTTCCAGGACGCGAGGTAGCTCGCCTGCTCCTCCGTCAGCTCGTCGATCGCGATCCCCATCGTCTCGAGCTTGAGGCGTGCGATCTCGCGGTCGATCTCCTCGGGCACCGGATAGACCTTCCGCTCGAGCTCGGCCGCGTGCTCGACCGCGTACTCGGCCGAGAGCGCCTGGTTCGCGAAGGACATGTCCATCACGATCGCCGGATGGCCTTCCGCGGCGGCGAGGTTGATGAGCCGGCCGTCGCCCAGCAGGTAGAGCCGCCGTCCGTCCTCGAGCGTGAACTCCTCGACGAAGGCGCGGGCCTCACGGGACTCGACCGCCATCTGACGGAGCGCCGCGATCTCGATCTCGACGTTGAAGTGGCCCGTGTTCGCGAGGATCGCCCCGTCCTTCATCCGCTCCATGTGCTCGCGCGCGATCACCGACTTATCGCCGGTGGCGGTGACGAACAGGTCACCGACCTGCGCGGCCTCGGCCATCGGCATGACCTCGAAACCGTCCATCGCGGCCTCGATCGCGCGCAGCGGGTCGACCTCGGTGACGATCACGTGCGCCCCCATCCCCTTGGCTCGCATTGCCACGCCCTTGCCGACCCAGCCGTACCCGGAGACGACGAAGCGCTTGCCGGCGAGGAGAACGTTGGTCGCGCGGACGATCCCGTCGATCGTCGACTGGCCCGTCCCGTAGCGGTTGTCGAAGAGATGCTTGGTCTGCGCCTCGTTGACGGCGATGATCGGAAAGCCGAGCGCGCCGTCCGCCTCGAGCGCCTTCAGCCGGATGACGCCGGTGGTCGTCTCCTCCGTCCCGGCGATGATGTCTCCGAGCTGCTCGCGCCGGTGCGCATGGAGCACGCCGATCACGTCGGCGCCGTCGTCCATCGTCAGGTGCGGCTTGTGGTCGACCGCGGCCTCGATGTGCTGGTAGTAGGTGTCGTTGTCCTCGCCCTTGATCGCGAAGACGGACACGTCGAACTCGTCGACGAGCGCGGCCGCCACGTCGTCCTGGGTGGAGAGCGGGTTCGACGCGCAGAGGACGACGTCGGCGCCGCCCGCCTTCAGCGTGCGCGCCAGGTTGGCCGTCTCGGTCGTGACGTGGAGGCAGGCTGCGACCCGGTAGCCGGCGAGGGGCTGCTCCGCCTCGAAGCGCTCTCGGATGGCGGCGAGCACCGGCATCTGCCGGTCGGCCCAGGCGATTCGTCGCACGCCCTCCGGCGCGAGGGTCAGATCTTTCACGTCGTACCGCTTCGTGGTGGCCATCAGCTCTCTCTCTGTCTCGGGGGTTGCGGGAGTATTCCAGTGGTCATGCGGCGAGGAGCCGCTCGTGCTTGCGCTGCTCCCAGTCGACCCAGTCGGCCGCGCCGACCTCGGAGCCGGCGAGCCACGTGTCGACCGCGCCGCGGAGATCCTGCTCGCTGCGGAGGCGGGCGGCGAACGCGATGTCGGTGAGCTCGACGCCGAAGCGGCTCCGGAGCTGCCGGAGCGAGCGGAGCTGGTTCAGCTCCCGCAGGCCGTACAGCCGGTACCCGGACGACGACCGGCGGGGGACGACGAGCCGCGCCTGCTCGAGGTAGCGCAGCATCCGAGCCGACCATCCGGTCGATTCGGCGGCAGCCCCAACAGTGAGCCCGTCCATCGGAACCAACCTTAACACAACGATGTGAATGTTGGCCCCATCCGGCCGCCGAACGGGCTACGCCCGTTCCGCCTAGCCGCCGCTGGAGCAGGACTTCCGACGAAGCGCACGCCGCCGCGCGGCGCGAAGCGCCGCCCGCGCCCGGCTTCAAAGCGTCGCTGAAAGTCGTGAGGCTTTCAGCGAAATGAGGAGCCCATCAGGGCTCCGACGTGCCGGCGCGTCCGTAGACGTCCTCGAGCCGCACGACGTCGTCCAGGTGCGGCGTCGACACCTCCAGGATCGTCGTCCTCTCGATCGCCCTCACGCGGTGCACCGTGCCGGGCGTGATCCGAAAGGCGGCCCCCGGGGTCACGACCTCGCGCGTGGGCGCCTTCTCCCCTGCGGCGGCCATCTCGATCTCGGCGCGCCCCTCGAGGAGGTACCACGACTCGTCCTTGACGCGATGGAACTGCATCGAGAGGGACTGACCGGCGTTCACGACGAGGAGCTTCCCGCAGTAGAGGTCGGTCAAGGCCCAGATCAACTCGTATCCCCACGGCTTGTCGACCCGCTTGGGCTCCACGGCCCAGCGGTCGAGCAGGGTCAGGTTCGGCGACAACCGGTCCCTCGACACATGGCGATCATCTCACTCGACTGCGGGGAACCGCTCGGGGTTCGATTCGACGAACTCCTGTGCGCGGCGCAGGTCCTTCGGCGTGTTCACCGTCAGCCAGAGCCCTTCGTGGCGGAAGGCGCGAAGACGCCCCTCTCCGGCGAGCTCGGGAAACGTCGTCGACTCGTGGTCTCCGCGCTCCGGAAGGCGCGCGATGGCCTCGTCGTCGAGCACGTAGAGGCCGGTGTTGACCCAGAACGGCAGGATCGGAGCCTCCCGGAAGCCGATGACGACGTCATCCGGGCCGAGCTCGACGACGCCGAGATGGCTTCGGAGCGGCGCGACAGTGATCGTCGCCGCCGGGCTCGTCTCGACGTGCCGATCGAGCAGGGCGCGCAGGTCGATGTCGAATAGCTCGTCGCCGTTGAGCGCGTACACCGGCACGGTCTCGCGCCGCTGCTGCGCCGCGAGGCGGAGCCCTCCTCCCCTCCCGAGCGGCTCGGGCTCGCCGACGAGGACGAGCTCCATGCCGAGGTCGCCGAGCTCCTGCTCGAAGAGCGCCTCCTGGCCGGACGCGCAGCTGATCAGCACCCGGTCGACACCGGCCTGGGCGAGCAGCGCAATCTGGTACGCAGCGAGCGGGCGGCCGGCGATGAGGACGAGCGCCTTCGGACGCCCTTCGGCTGAGTCACCGAGCCGCTCGGCCTTTCCGCCGGCGAGGATGATCGCTTCCACGCGGTTCAGGCGAGCTCGTGCTCGGGCTCGGTCGTCTCGGGAAGCCCCGAGAGCGCCGAGGTCGGCCGGCCGATGCCCTCGTAGGCGAAGCCTGCGCGCCGCACGGCCTCCGGGTCGAGGATGTTCCGCCCGTCCACGATCAGCGGGTTCCGCATCGAGTCGCCGACCTCCGGGGTGGCCAGCCCGCGCAGCTCGTCCCACTCGGTGACGATCACGGCGGCGTCGGCGTCCTTGACCGCTTCCGCAACGGTCTCGCAGAGGGTCACGCCGTTCATCAGGTGCCCGGGGCTCGCGACGGGGTCCCAGCCGCGCACCTCGGCACCTTCGGCGAGCAGCCTCGAGGCGAGGACGATGCTCGGCGCCTCGCGCATGTCGTCGGTGTTCGGCTTGAAGGCGAGCCCGAGGAGCGCCACCCGCTTCCCCCGCAGCTTGCCGAGGTGCTTCTGGAGCTTGGCGACGACGCGGCGCTTCTGGAGCTCGTTTACCTCGATTACGGCCGAGAGCAGCTGGAAGTGGTACCCGGAGTTCGACGCCAGCTGCTTGAGAGCGGAGGCATCTTTCGGAAAGCAGTTATGGAGGATGAGCCCGCCGGTGGTGACGAATGTGTGGGGACCGGGAACTTCCAGCGAGTAGACCGAGTCAGCGGGCTCGACCACCCGCACCTCCCGTACACGGACCGACGACACGGCGTCGGTCGTGAGGCGATATCCCGTCGGGGCGATTCGCTTGCTCTGACGGCCCAGTGAATCGCGGATGGGCTTCCGGCCGGCTCGAGGAACGAGCGGAAGCAAGTCCTCGATCTGGTTGGCACCGGAGATGACCAGCCAATACGTGTCGACCGTGGACTTCGCAGTCCGGCCGACCTTGAGCCGGGCAGCGACGCCCAGATCACCGAGCAGGCGAAGCAGGCCGTCCGCAAGCTGACGACTCACCGTTCCGTACTCGAGGACGACACTGGGACCACCGTTGATGAAGGACCACGAGCCGTCGCCGCGCCACATCCCGGCCAGGAGGGCGCGCTTGTGGTCATCCGACGCACTCCAGATCAGGTCAGGGAGGCGCTTTGTGTAGCAGTCGGATCCTGCGCCGAGGGTGCCGAGCCACCAGCCCGCGAGGATTCTCGAGGAAACGCTCACACTGGTCGTCGTATCGCCTGTGCGAACGCTCGCCGGCAGACCGGCTGCTCGCCAGTAGCCGGCGACCTCGCGCACGAGGTCGGGCTCGCCCGTTGGATGGAAAGACCACTGAAGGCGGTGGCGCCCACCGTCGACGGAGCAATGCCCCTCCGCCAGGTAGAGACCGACGATCCGCCAGAACCGGTCGTCCAGTTCGAACGACCCGGGCACATATGTCCCGTTTCGGGCAGTACCGAACGTCGCTCCCGCCAGATCGACTCCGATCTCCCGCGCTTCGAGAAGCCGAAGCGCGTTTGCGTAGCGAATCTCATAGGAGCGCCCGGCCGCACGCGGGTGGTCCAGGACGTCGAGCGCCCGGCGGATCGAGCCCGGGCTCGTCGAGGCAAGTACGCGAGGGTCCGGTCGGACGATGATGTCGGCCTCGGCGAGGCCGACCGCGTCCAATCCCTCGAGGACGTCGAGCTCGTCGCTTGCCACGAACGCGTTGGCAGGCGCTGACTGAGCCAGCGGAAGCCAGTCTCGCGCTGTGAGCTCTGATGCCGGCTTCGTGTTGAAGCTCGAATCCTCGCCGTTGGAGACGACGAAAGGATGGTCGGGGGTACAGCGCACCCGGCGGCCGAGCTTCGTGTGCACCTCGAGCATCGGTTTCCCCCAGGCTCGACGCGTTGCCGAGCTGACCACCGAGAACCTCAGCTCGTCGGACATGGGATCCCAGGCGAGAACTTCCAGATCCTCCGGCCAGACGACCTCGGCTCCTTCTGGGGAATCGAGAGCCAGCTCCTCGAAGAGCGCCTCCAGCGACTGGAGCCGAATACGGCCGCCGCGCCGCGTCATGACGGTCTCGCGGCCATCGAGACAGCTCCCGCCGTAACCGATGCCGGCACGCAGGAAGTGCGGGCCGAGGCGATGGTCGAGGCCGATGCCCCGCGCGACCTCTTGCACGTCGGCACCGACGAGCTCGCAGACGTTCGCGATCTCGTTGATGAAGCTGATCCGCGTCATCAGGAACGCGTTCGCCGCGAGTTTGATCATCTCCGCGGAGGCGACGTCCGAGCGGACCACGGGCGCCTCGAGGCTCGCGTGGAGCTCCTCCACCCGGTCGCCGTCGGACTGGTCGAACGCGCCGACCACGATCCGGTCCGGCGACATGAAGTCCCGCACGGCCGTGCCCTCCGAGAGGAACTCGGGATTCGAGACGTAGCCGACGTGCTCGAGCCCTCGCGCGTCCAGCGCGGCGCGGACCTTCTCGCCCGTCCCGACCGGAACCGTGCTCTTCATGACGAGCACCGGGTTGCCCTCGAGTCCGGGAAGGTCGTCCAGCACGCTCCAGACGTACGAGAGGTCGGCGTCGCCGGCGTAGGTGGGCGGCGTCCCGACGCAGACGTAGAGGAAGTCCGCGCCCGCGGCGGCCTCGCTCGGGTCGAGCGTGAACGCCAGCCGCTCCGCGTTCCGCTCGACGAGATCGGTGAGCTCCGGCTCGTGGAACGGCAGGCCGCCTTCGCGCAGCGCGTCGACGCGCTCCGGCAGGACGTCGCGGATGACGACCTCGTGGCCGAGCTCGGCAAAGCAGGCACCGGTGACCACGCCGACCCAGCCCGCGCCGAAGATCCCGATCCTGCTCACTGCTTCTTCTGCCCGTCGACCAGCCGCAGGCCCCGCGCGATCGACAGCATCGTCTCGTTGGAGAGCGTGTCCCGGAGGGTGTTCACGACCCAGTAGGTCGCCTTGTCGGTGCGCAGCACGACCATGTGCAGCCGTGCGCCGTCGTAGTACAGGTCGAAGTCGCGCTTGCCGAACCGCCGGTGGACGTTCTTGCTCTCGAGAACCGGCGCGTCCTTCCAGCTCGTCTGCTGGATGCCCCAGTACTCCTGCGCGCCGGTGCGGAAGGTCATCCGGACCGCCCGCTCGCCCTTCTTCATCGCGTAGACCCGCACCGGGTTCTCGAAGTGCAGCGACGAGCTCCGCTCGATCAGGCTGGGGACCATGAGCGGGAAGTCGACGCGGTGCCGCACCGCGCGGAGCTGGGAGAGCGAGGCTGACGGGTTGCGGACGGTGTTCGGCGGCTGGCGCTTCGGCGTGCGGTCCACCGGAGCGGGCGCGAGGTTCCCGTGGAACGTCGTCCCCACGACGACGACCACCATCGCCGTGTTCGCGAAGGGTGCGATCGCGGGCGGCATCGGCCCCTTGACCTCCGCCGTGCCGAAGAGGTTCCGCACCGCCCGTGCTGCGGCGCGCGAGCCGCGCTGCTTCGGGTCGAAGTACACCTCCGTCTCGAAGCGATTCGGCGGCGGTGCGTTCGCATCCACGCCGGGGGGCGGCTGTAGCGTCTTGTACCCCCGCCGCAGCAGCAGGTAGCTGGCGTTGGCGGCCGAGCCGGTGACGCCGTTGCCGTTCAGGACCACCAGCGACGTCCGCCCGGGCGGCGGCGCCTTCGCGCCGGGGAGCCGTGGGCGCTGGCCGAGGGCGGCGGCCGTCGCCTTCTCGCCCGAGTTGACGTCCGGGCTTTGGAACTCCTCGATAGCGGCGTCGACGTTCGACGGGTCGGTGCGGAGCGGGTCTCCCTCGGTTCCCGAGCCGTAGAGACCGCCGATCTTCGACTGGAAGATGTGGCCCGGCGGCAGGCGCAGCGCGAAGAGCGCCCAGCCGCGGACGACGTCCGGATCGAGGGCCTCGCTCCCGCCCTGGGCGATCTTGACGTTGTCCCGCACGACCTTCGTCAGCTTCGGGATCGCGGCGAGCTTGAAGGAGCTCGACAGCCGTTCGTTCAGCGCGCGCATGAAGATCCGCTGCCGCTCGATCCGGTAGAGGTCGGAGTCTGTGTGCCGGTAGCGCACGAACGAGAGTGCCCCTCGCCCGCTCACCTTCTGGTACCCGGGCTGGAGGTCGATCGGCGGATACGTGGGGCCTCCGCCGGTGTTGTCGTTGAAGTACCGCCGGTCGACGTCGATCCAGACACCGCCGAGCTTGTCCACGGTCTGGATGAACCCGCGGTAGTCGATCGTGACGAGGTAGTGGATCGGAAGGCCCGTCAACTGCTTCACCGTCTCGACAGTTCCGTCGAGGCCGCAGATCGCGAAGGCCGAGTTGATCGGAGCGGGGTACGGCGAGCGTCCCGGGCAGTGGATGTCGACCATCAGGTCGCGCGGGAAGGAGATGATCGAGAGCGCTTCGGTGCGAGGGTCGGCACGGAGGAGCATCACGGTGTCGGACCGCCCGCCCCGCTCTTCCTCGGGTGCCCACTTGCGGAAGTCCTGGCCGACGACGATCGCGATGGCCGGCCGGCCCGGAACGGCGAAGCCCAGCTTTCTCACTGCCTGCCGCACCTCGGGGTCCTTGAGGGAGCGCTCGTTGATGTCGACGACCGTCTGTTCCCCGTCGAGCCAGTACCCGCCGCCGATGCCGATTCCGAGCGAGGTCACGGCCGCGAGGAGGAAGAACAGGATCCGTCCGATCAGCGCCGCGACGCCGCCCCGGCGCCGCGGCTGCCGGTAGTGCGTGACCGGCGTCAGGCCGACCGACGGCACGGCCGCGCGGCCGTTGCCGTTCGCTTCGGTCGTACGACCGACTCCTCGCTTGAGCGTCGTCCTCATAGAAACGCGATAGACGCCCTCACGGGCGCCTCCAAGGAGGATAGCTCACGCGGTCGCTGGCGCTCCCTTTCGCCGAAAGTCTCACGACTTTCGGCGACCCTATGGAGCCGGGCGACGGCTTCGCCGTCGCGCGGCGACAACGCGCGTGCCGCTTCCTCGGCTCCGCCGTCCTTCGGAGGCTGATCGGGCGAAGCCCGCTCCGCGGCGGGATAGCTCAGACCGCGGCCGGAGCTGTCTCTGCCTCCGGGTCGTATGCCAGGTTGGGTCTGAGCCACCGTTCTGCCTCCTCGACGGAGATTCCCTTCCGGTCGGCGTAGTCCTCGACCTGATCGCGGCCGATCCGGCCGACGGAGAAATAGCGCGCCTTGGGATGCGCCAGGTAGATCCCGCTGACCGCCGCGGCCGGGACCATCGCGAAGGTCTCCGTCAGCTCGACGCCGACCTCGTCCACGGGCAGGAGCGAGAACAGGGTCCGCTTCTCGCTGTGGTCCGGGCAGGCCGGGTACCCGTAGGCCGGCCTGATCCCCCGGAACCGCTCGGCGATCAGCTCGTCGTTCGAAAGCTCCGGGCCGGTCTCGTACCACTGACGGCGCGCCTGCTCGTGGAGGTACTCGGCGAACGCCTCCGCGAAACGATCGGCGAGCGCCTTGACCATGATCGCGTGGTAGTCGTCATGCTCGGCCTCGTACGCGGCAGCGAGCTCGTCGGCCCCGTGGATCGCGACGGCGAAGCCGCCGACGTGGTCGCCGTCGGGCGCGACGTAGTCGGCGAGCGACCGGTTCGGGCGGGAGTCGCCGTACGCCGACTGCTGCCGGAGCATCGCCAGCCGCGTCCCGTCCTCGAGGACGACGTCGTCGCCGTCTGCGCTCGCCGGCCAGAAGCCGTACGCCCCCTTCGCGCGAAGTAGGCCGCCCTCGACGATCTGCTCCAGGAGCGCCTGCGCGTCATCGTAGAGCTCCTTGGCCGCGGGCTGCTCGAGGATCGCCGGGAACTTGCCCTTCAACTCCCAGGCGTGGAAGAAGAACTGCCAGTCGATGTACCGCGCGAGCGTCGCGAGGTCGGCGTCGACGAGGCGGGTCCCGGTGAACTCCGGAACGGGAATGTCGGAGAAGTCGACCTCGTCGCGGTTCGCCCGTGCCTCCTCGAACGGGAGCAGGGGCTTGCGCTCCTTCTCGGCGTGCTGGTCGCGCAGCCGGTCCTGCAGCTCCGTGTTCTCCTGCTCGAGCGTCACACGGCGGGTCGCGTCGAGGAGGTCGGAGACGACGCCGACGACGCGCGAGGCGTCGAGCACGTGGATCGTGGGCTGCGTGTAGGCGGGCGCGATCCTCACGGCCGTGTGCTGCTTCGAGGTCGTCGCGCCGCCGATCAACAGCGGCAGCTCCATGCCGCGGCGCTCCATCTCGCGGGCGACGTTCACCATCTCGTCGAGCGACGGGGTGATGAGGCCTGACAGCCCGACGACGTCGCAGCCCTGCTCGAGCGCGGTGTCGAGGATCTTGTCCGCCGGCACCATCACGCCGAGGTCGAGCACGTCGTAGTTGTTGCAGCCGAGGACGACCCCGACGATGTTCTTGCCGATGTCGTGGACGTCGCCCTTGACGGTGGCGAGCACCACCTTCGCGGCCGGGGGACGCCCGCCGAGCTCGGCGGCCTCCTCCTCCATGTACGGCTCCAGATAGGCGACCGCGCGCTTCATCGCCCGCGCGCTCTTCACCACCTGCGGGAGGAACATCTTCCCGGAGCCGAAGAGGTCGCCCACGACCTGCATCCCGCGCATGAGCGGCCCCTCGATGACGTCGAGCGGCCGCGGGAGCTGCTGCCGCGCCTCCTCGGTGTCCTCCTCGATGTGGTCGACGATCCCGTGGACGAGGGCGTGTTCGAGCCGCTTCTCGACGGGCGCCTCGCGCCAGGCCGTGTCGAGCTCGCGCTTGGTGCCCTCGCCGGCGACGGTGTCGGCGAACGTGACGAGCCGCTCGGTCGCATCGGGCCGCCGGTTGAAGATCACGTCCTCGACGTGCTCCAGTAGGTCGGGCGGGATGTCCTCGTAGACCGCGAGCTGGCCGGCGTTCACGATCCCCATGTCGAGGCCGGCCTGGATCGCGTGGTAGAGGAAGGCGGCGTGCATCGCCTCGCGGACGACGTCGTTTCCGCGGAAGGAGAAGGAGAGGTTGGAGATGCCGCCGCTCGTCTTCGCGCCGGGGCAGCGCTCCTTGATCAGCGGCAGCGCGTCGATGAAGTTCTTCGCGTACTCGTCGTGCTCCTCGATCCCGGTTGCGACGGCGAGCACGTTGGGGTCGAAAATGATGTCCTCGGGCGGGAAGCCGACCTCGTCCACCAGCAGCCGGTAGGCGCGCTCGCAGATCTCGACCTTGCGCTCGACGGTGTCCGCCTGGCCCTGCTCGTCGAACGCCATCACGACGACGCCGGCGCCGTAGCGGCGGACGGTGCGGGCCTGCTCGAGGAACGGCTCCTCGCCCTCCTTGAGGCTGATCGAGTTGACGACGCCCTTGCCCTGGACGCACTTGAGCCCCGCCTCGAGCGCGGACCAGCGGGAGCTGTCGACCATGATCGGGATCCGGGCGACCTCGGGCTCCGTGGCGACCACGTTCAGGAATGTCGTCATCGCCTGCTCGGACTCGAGCAGGTCTGCGTCCATGTTCACGTCGAGGAGGTTGGCCCCGCCCCGGACCTGCTCCAGGGCGACATCGACGGCCCCCTGGAAGTCGTCCGCCTCGATCAGGCGGCGGAACCTGGCCGAACCGGTCACGTTCGTCCGCTCGCCGACCATCACGAACCCGGTGTCGGGGCCGATCTCGAACGGCTCGAGGCCGCTGAACCGCGTCCGCCGCTGTCCCTCCGGAACGCGTCTGGGGGTCAGACCCCGGGCCACGTCCGCAATGGCCCTCACGTGCTCCGGCGTGGTGCCGCAGCAGCCGCCGGCGACGTTGACGAGGCCGTCGCGGGCGAACTCGCCCAGGATGCGGCTCGTATCCCCCGGCTGCTCGTCGTGCTCGCCCATCGCGTTCGGCAGGCCGGCGTTGGGATGGCAGGCGACGTACGTCGTCGCGACCCGCGCCAGATCCTCCACGAACGGGCGCATCTCGGTCGCGCCGAGTGAGCAGTTGACGCCGACGATCAGCGGGTCGGCGTGCTCGATCGACGCCCAGAACGCCTCCACGGTCTGCCCGGAGAGGTTCCTGCCGCTGCGGTCGATCGCCGTGAAGGAGATCCAGAGCGGCAGTTCGGGCGCGACCTCGCGCGCCGCGACGATCGCCGCCTTCGCGTTCAGCGTGTCGAAGATCGTCTCGACCATGAGGAGGTCGACGCCGCCCTCGACGAGCCCGCGGATCTGCTCCGCGTACGCCTCGCGCACCTGGTCGAACGTGGCGCTGCGGAACGCCGGGTCGTCCACCTTCGGCGAGAGCGACAGCGAGACGTTCAGCGGCCCGATCGAGCCCACGACCCAGGCGGGGCGGTCGAGCTCGTCCGCCGCCTCGCGCGCGAGCCGCGCGCCCTCGACGTTCATCTCGTACGCGAACGGCTCCAGCGCGTAGTCGGCTTGCCCGATCGTCGTCGCCGTGAAGGTGTTCGTCGTGACGACGTCGGCGCCGGCGTCGAGGTAGGAGCGGTGGATGTCGCGGACGACATCGGGCTGCGTCAGGTTGAGCAGGTCCGGGTCGCCGGCGAGGTCCCTCGGATGATTCTTGAACCCCTCGCCGCGGTAGGCCTCCTCGCCCTTCACCGTCTTCTGGATCAGGACGCCGTACGAGCCGTCGAGCACGACGATCCGCTCGTCGAGGAGATCCCTTAGCTGTTCGATCGTCGCCTTCACGAAAACGCTCCTGCCAAAGAGGTCAGGAGCGAAAGGCTCCCGGCTCTTTAGGCGTTTTTTATCCTGGTCGCCAAGCTGCCTTCAAAGCTCTCCAGGTACTCGTAACTGTAGCCACTCGAGCAGCGGGCCCGCCGCGACCTCGAGAAAACGGGGGTCCAGCTCCGCCCCCGCCTCCACGAGCGGCTCGGCCATTGCGACGTAGTCTCGATCGAGCGCACAGCGGATTCTACGATGATTTCTCGCGGCTTCCTCGGTCTTAAGGGCATGCAGACGTTTCTCAACATCACGATGTCGCTCGACGGGTTCGTCGCCGGGCCGAACCAGACGCTGGAGCAGCCGCTCGGCGAGGGCGGCGAGGAGCTCCACGAGTGGATTACGGAGCTCGCGAGCTGGCGGGAGCAGCACGGGCTCGACGGCGGCGAGTCGAACGCGGACGACGAGCTCGTCCGCGCGACGCACGAGCGGACCGGCGCCTTCGTCATGGGAAGGCGGATGTTCAGCGGCGGTGAGGGCCCGTGGGAGGACGACCCGAACGCGGGCGGCTGGTGGGGCGACGACCCGCCCTTCGGAGCGCCGGTCTTCGTCGTCACGCACCACGAGCGGGCGCCGCTTACCCTCGGGACGACGA
>DASVEW010000007.1:0-6064 GCA_036380355.1 Gaiellaceae bacterium
GCGTTGACGATCGCGCCGCAGGCCATGAAGGGCAGCGCGGCCTCCGGGTTGTCCTTCCGCTTGACGAAGCCGCCGTCGAGCTCGACCTCGTCCGTCGACTCGGCGCCGAGGACGGCCGCACCGATCTGGAGGATCTCCTTCGCGAGCCTCTCGGTCGCGCCCTTGACCGCGCCCAACCCGGTGACCGCGAACTGGCTCGCGTACGTGCCGGAGAAGCCGGCGTGCGAGTTCCAGTAGCTGTCATGCCCAGCCCGCACGGTCACGTCGTCGGGCGAGATCCTGAGGACCTCCGCGATCACCTGGGCGGCGGTGGTCTCGTGGCTCTGGCCCTGCGGCGTCGTCCCGAGGGTCGCGACGACCTCGCCGAAGATGTCCAGCTTCACCGTCGCGACCTCGTTGTTGCCCGAGAACTGGAGCTCCGGGTTCACGAGCTGTGACTGGCCGAAGTTGTTCGTCCCGGAGTCGAGGGTCGATCCGATGCCGACGCCGAGCAGCCTCCCGCGCGACTCCGCGTCGCGCCGCCGCTCCTCGATGGAGCCGTAGTCGATCAACGTCAGCGCCTCGTCGAGGCAGCGCGCGTAGTCGCCCGAGTCGTAGACGCAGCCGTTCGGCGTCTCGTAGGGCATCTCGTCGGCGCGGATGTAGTTCCGCTTTCGGATCTCGACGGGGTCGAGGCCGAGCTCCTGGCCGACGATGTCGATGATCCGCTCGGTGAACCAGAGGTGCTGCATCCGCGAGTAACCACGGTTCGGCCCGCACGGCGACTTGTTCGTGCAGACCTGCGTGAAGTCGACGCGGACGTTGCGCCAGCGGTAGCAGCCCGGCGTGACCTGCGCCCAGATGATGCAGCCGAGGGGCTCGTACCGGGTATAGGCGCCGCAGTCGTCGATCATCCGCGCCTTGAAGCCGAGCATCGTGCCGTCGGCCTTGACCGGCACCTCAACGTCGAGGAAGAACCGCTCGTTGCCGTGCGAGTTGGCCGTGTGCTGGTCGGTGCGCCACTCCGTCCAGTTGACGGCGCGCCTCAGCTTCCGCGCGAGCAGGCACATGGCGACAAGCTGGACGTGCGTGCAGATCTTGTTGCCGAAGCCGCCGCCGATGTCCTGCGAGACGAACCGAAGCTTGTCCATCCCGACCCGGAGCGCGGGGCCCATCATGATGATCGCGAAGCCGGGGAACTGGTTGTTCGAGTGGATCGTCCACTGCCCCGTGCCGCGGTTGTACTCGACGACCGCGCCGCTCGTCTCCAGCGGCGTCGATGAGAAACGATGGAAATGGAGCCGCTTGATCCGGACGACCTTGTCGGCCTCGGCGAGTGCGGCGTCGTAGTCGCCGTAGTCGAAGTTGCCCTGCCAGATCGTGTTGTTCGGAACCTCATCGTGGAGCTGCGCAGTGCCCGGCTCGGCGGCCCGCTCGGGGTCGAGCACCGGCTCGAGCGGCTCGTACTCGACCTCGACGAGGTCGGCCGCATCCCGCGCGAGCTCCCGCGTCGCGGCGGCGACGGCGACGACGGGCTCGCCGACGTGGCGCACGCGCCCCACGGCGAGCGCGTAGTCCTTGAGGTCGCCGCCCGGCGGCGGGGCGATCTGGAAGAACGGATCCGTCTCGGCCGCCACCTCCTCGCCGATCAGCGTCCCGTACACGCCCTCGAGCTCCGTCGCCTTCGAGACGTCGATGCCTGAGATCGCTGCATGCGCGTACGGCGAGCGGACGAAGTGCACGTACGCCATCCCGTGACGCTTGACGTCGTCGACGAAGACGCCCTCGCCCTGGACGAGCCGCCGATCCTCCTTCCGCGGGACGTTCTGGCCGATGAAGCCGGGCGCGACCTCCTGCTCCTCGACCGTGATCGGCTGGTCCCGCGTGACCGTCGTCTCGCTCACCTGACTTCCCCCTTGGCCGCGGCGGCGATCGCCTCGACGATGTTCACGTAGCCGGTGCAGCGGCAGATGTTGCCCTGGATCGCCCGCCGGATCTCGCCGTCGGTCGGCTCGGGATTGTGGTCGAGCAGGTGCTTCGCGCTCATCAGCATTCCCGGCGTGCAATAGCCGCACTGGAGCGCATGGAACGAGCTGAAAGCCTGCTGGAGGGGGTGGAGCTCGCCGTTTGGCGCCAGCCCCTCGACGGTCTCGACGTTCGATCCGTCGGCCTGGACGGCGAGCATCATGCAGCTCTTGATCGCGACCCCGTCGACGATCACGGTGCACGCCCCGCAGTTGCCGGTGTCGCAGCCGACGTGCGTCCCGGTCAGGTCGAGATCGTCGCGGAGGAAGTGCACGAGCAGCCGGCGCACCTCGACGTCGCGCTCGTGGCGCTCGCCGTTGATCTCGACGGAGATTCGCTGACCGCGGACCGGCTCGATCACGGCGCGGCCTTCTGCACCGCGCGAACGGCGACGATCTCAGCGAGGTGCCGGCGGTAGTCGGCCGACGCGTGGACGTCCGACGGCGGGTCGATCCCGGCCTCCGAGACCGCCTGACGCACTGCCGCCTCATCGGCGGCGGAAGACACGACCAGCGGCACGGCTGCCACGCATCCGATCGCGATCCGCGCCTGTCCGTCCCGGACTGCGGCCGCCGCGTTGGCGATACAGGTGCCGTCGTGGCCGATCGTCACCGAAGCGAAGCCGTCGCCGGCGCCGCCGGCCGCCGGAATCGTGATCTTCGTGAGCAGCTCGCCCGGTCCGACGGCGGTCATGTAGACGCCCAGGAAGAACTCGTCCGTTCCAACGGCGCGCTCGCCGTCAGTGCCGAGGATCGTCATCGTCGCGTCCAGCGCGGCGACGAGCGGCGGCAGGTGGTTCGTCGGGTCGTTGGAGCAGATGTTTCCGCCGATCGTCCCCCGGTTCCGCACCTGGACGTCCGCGATCTGCGAGGCCACCTCGCCCAGGACCGGGCGCGTCTCGCCGACCTCGGACGAGCGGATCAGCTGGGAGAGCGTGACCATCGCCCCGAGCTCGAGCCCGCCGTCTCCTGCTCGCGAGATCGTCCGAAGCTCCTCGAGGCCGTTGAGGTCGACGAGCACGTCGGGTGCGGCCGCCCGCGCCTTCATGACGTTCGTGAGCGTCTGTCCGCCGGCGAGCGCGCGGGCCCCGTCGTGAGCCGAGAGCAGTCGCACTGCGTCCTCGAGGGTCGACGGGCGTGCGTATTCGACCTCGGCGAGGAGCATGCGACTGATTCAACGCATCGCGCAGCGATGTTGTCAAGAACGAACTGTCCGGCCGGCTCCGTGCCCTGTAGGAGACTGTGGCCGGTCGGGTGACGCTCCACCGCAGACATGCCGAGGCTCTTGACCGCGCGGACCCGCTGGCCGGCTTCCGGGAGCGTTTTGTCCTGGCCGACCCGGAGCGCATCTATGCCGACGGGAACTCACTCGGGCGCTTGCCTCTCGAGACGGTCGAGCGGCTCGAGAAGCTCGTGCGCGAGTGGGGTGAGCGCCTCGTCGGCGGCTGGGAGGACTGGATCGAGCTGCCCGCCCGCGTGGGCGACGGGATCGGCAAGGTCATCGGGGCGCGACCCGGCGAGACACTCGCCTGCGACTCGACGACGGTCAACCTCTACAAGCTGGCCTCGGCCGCCCTCGATCTCCGACCGGAGCGCAGAGTCGTGCTCCTCGACGAGCTCGACTTCCCGACGGATCGCTACGTGCTCGAGGGCATCGCCTCGAGCCGCGGCCTCGAGCTGCGACGCATGACCACCGATCCGGTAGAGGGCCCGACGGCGGATGACGTGACCCGGGCGGCGCGCGCACGCGATGTGGCGCTCGTCACCCTCTCCCACGTCTCGTACCGCAGCGGTGCGCTGGCCGACCTGCCGGCGATCACCGAAGCCGCTCACGACGCCGGCGCCCTGATGCTCTGGGACCTGAGCCACTCCGCCGGGGCCGTCCCCGTTCGCCTCTCGGAGAGCGGCGCCGACCTCGCAGTCGGCTGCACGTACAAGTACCTCAACGCCGGCCCCGGGGCTCCTGCGTTCCTCTTCGTCCGCGCCGACCTCCAGGAGCGAATGCGCTCGCCGGTTTGGGGATGGTTCGGCCAGCGCGACCAGTTCAGGATGGGAGCGCGCTACGAGCCCGCGTCGGGAATCGAGCGCTTCCTCGCCGGAACGCCGCCCATCCTCGGCCTCACCGCGGTGCAGGCGGGCGTCGAGCTGGTCCTCGAGGCGGGGCTCGAGCGCCTCCGCGAGAAGGCGATCGGGCTGACGGAGCTCCTTGTCGCGCTGCACGCCGAGCGCCTCCGGCCGCTCGGCTTTGGATTGAACACGCCACGGAATCCGGCGCGCCGCGGGGCGCATGTCGCCGTCCGGCACGAGGACGGCTGGCGCCTCTGCCGCGCGCTCATCGAGCGCGCCGCCGTGATTCCCGACTTCCGACCGCCCGACACGGTGCGGCTCGGCTTCGCGCCGCTCTACAGCCGCTTCGTCGACGTCTGGGACGCAGTCGACCGACTGGCCCGGCTCGTGGAGACAGGCGAGTACCGCCAGGTGGAGGCCGGCCCGGCGCGGGTGACGTGACCAGGAGTGCGAGCGAGACTGCCCCTCGTCGAAGGCGGACAGCTCGGCGCTCCGGCCTCGCCCAATGCTGAACACGCGGGTGCCCACACGAGCACCCGCGTGTTCCCAAGCGGTCGCAGGGCTAGTCGTCTGCTCCCCGAACGCGCCCGGTGTCGATCGCGGTCAAGGCCCCCGTGTTCTGGTCCGTGACGGCCTTCAGTCGGCCTTTCCCTTCGAGATCCTCGTACGCGCCTGTCCCGCCGATGACGCTCCAGCGCGCGCGGGCGACGTGGACGGGGCTGCCAAGCGGCCCGGTGACGCCGCGCAGCTTGAGCGTGAATGAGCCTTTCGAGCCGACGAACGTGTTCGTCGCCTCGAATCGCGCCTCGTCCCCCTTCGGGACGAACGAGGTCACATCGGCGCTCGCAGTGCCGCTGTCGGTGATGGCGCAGCAGGCGGCGAAGGTCCCGACGGCGTGGGTCGAGCTCGTGAAGTCGAGCCGGACGCCGATCGCCACACGTTGATCCCGTCCATGTGATGCGGCGAGCGGAACGACGAGGCCTGCGACGAGCAGGACCACCGCCGCGGCCAGTAGCAGCCGCTTCTTCATGATGCCTCCTCTCGTGATGGTGAGGTGCTCCCGTGCGGCGTGACAGGCATCGCCTCCACGACGTGTTCGAACGGGAGCCCGGCGCGCCGGCCAACCTCGGTCACCAGGGCGGGGGACTCCGCCTCGAAGGCGTGAAAGCAGATCTCGTCCTCGGGCACGAAAGTCGAGCGGACATGGCGCAGCCCCATCCCCTCGGCGGCGAGCTCCTTCGCCGCACGTCGAACCCGAGCGATCGCTTCGTCCAGAGCGGCGCCCGACCGAGGTGCATAGGACTCGACGAGGTAGGTCGGCATGACCTCGACGCTAGGCGCCGGCGGCTCGGGAGGAAACGGGGAAATTCCCCTGACTTTTCGTCGCGCTACGCGGTCTTGTCGCCCGAAAGCCGATGCGCGAGCTCCGCCCGGGAATGGACGCCGAGCTTCGTGTAGATCTTCGAGAGATGACCCTCGACCGTCTTCGCCGAAACCACCAGGGCAGCGGCAACCTCCTTCGTCGACCCGCCCTGGGCGACAAGCGCGGCGACGCGACGCTCGGTGGGTGTCAATTCGCCTCGCGAAGGGGCTCGGCCGCCGATCCGGGCAAGCTCGGCGCGCGCCTTCTCGGCCCAAAGGACGGCTCCGAGCCGCTCGAACACATGGCGCGATTCGTCGAGAGCATCGCGCGCCGCCCGCTTGTGCCTCGCTCGCCGGTGCGCCGAGCCGAGCGCCAGCAGCGTGCGTGCCCGCTCGAACGGAATGAGACCGAGAGCATCTGGATCGAGCTGCTCCTCGATGCAGGCGACGGCGGAAACGGCGTCTCCGCGCGCGGCAAGGAGCAGGCCGCGACAGCGTCCGGCGATCGCGAGGGCCGAGTCGCGACCGAGCGCGCGAACCCGGCGTTCGTGATCGACGAGCAGGCGCTCGGCCCGCCCGAACTCGCCGAGCACGAGCAAGGCCTCGACGGCGTCAGGCACGAACCGCATCAT
>DASVEW010000008.1:0-28756 GCA_036380355.1 Gaiellaceae bacterium
CAGCACGACCGAGCCCTGCAGGACGCTCGTCGGCTGGATCCCGTGCGTCATGTGGATGACGTCCACTTGCGGCGCGAGCCGCTTGATGACGCCGTGGCAGGTGCCGGCGAAGTCGTCCTCGACTCCGAAGTCGGAGAGGAACGTGATCACCACGGCCGGGGACGCTAACGCGTCGCCGCGCTCACGGCGTCGACTAGACCGTTCACGTCCTGGGCCGACGCCTCCCCGACGACCTCGATCCCGGCCGCCGTCGCCGCCGAGGTCGTCTCCGGTCCGATCGAGACCGCGGGCAGGCGGCCCCCGAGCGCCGCATAGGCCCGAGCGGCCGAGGGAGAGGCAAGCACGACGAGATCCGCATCGGGCAGACGGGGCGCGAGCGGGCGCGTCCGGTACAGCGCGACGAAGTCCGCGTCCAGCTCCTCGACGAGCAGGCGCCGGGCCGCCTCGGCGCCGGCGAAGAGCACCCTGCCCGCCGGGCGTGGGAGCTCGGCGAGCAGTCCCTCCTGCGACGAGGCCTGCGGGACCAGGTCGGCGCCTCCGAGCGCGTCCGCCGTCGCGCGCCCGACAGCCGCGAACCGCGTCGGCCGGCCCCGCCCCCGGCGCCGGAGCTCCTGGGCGCCCATCACGCTCGTCACGAGCACCCAGTCGTAGCCGTCCAGCTCGATCGGATCGTCCCCGAGCGGCTCGAGCGTGACGAGGGGTGCGCACTCGACGTCGCAGCCTGCCTTCCGGAGGGCGTCGGCGAGCGGCTCGTTCCGGCCCTCGGGCCGGGTGAGGAGGACTCTCACGCGACGAGGGCGAGCAGCTCCCGGCCGAGCCGGACCGGGTCGTCCCCGGTGCGCCGCTCCACCCAGCTGCCGTCCTCGGCGGCGATCAGCGCCGTCAAGATCTCGCCGTCGTGGTACGCGGCCACCGGCGCGAGACAGCCTCCGCCCACGGCGGCGACGCAGGCGCGCTCCGCCTGGACCCGGCGCCGCGTCTCGGGATGGTCTGCATGCTGGACGAGCGTTTCCTCGCCGGCCCGCACCTGGAGCGCGAGCGCGCCCTGGCCGGCCTCGGGGAGCAGCTCCTCCGGCTCGAAGCGATGGCCGATCTCGTCCTGGAGACCGAGGCGGTCGAGCCCGCATGCCGCCAGCACGACCGCGTCGAGGCCACGCTCGACCCGTTTGCGGAGCCGCGTGTCGATGTTCCCGCGCAGCGGCTCGATGCCGAGGCCCGGCTCCAGCGCCAGCAGCTGCGCCCGGCGCCGCACGGACGCCGTGCCCACCCGCATCCCCGCCCGAACCGCGTCGGCGCCGCAGAGCGCGTCCCGTGGATCCTCGCGCTGGAGGTACGCGCCGACGGCGAGCCCCTCGGTGTCCGTCGACGTCATGTCCTTCGCCGAGTGGACGGCGACGTCGATCCCGCCGGCGAGCAGGGACTCCTCGAGCTCCTTGACGAAGACACCTCGCGCGCCGATCTCGCCGAACGGCTTGGACCGATCGCGGTCGCCCGCCGTCGTGACCGGGACGAGCGCGAACTCGAGGCCGGGCCGCCGCAGGCGTTCGACCGCGAGCTCCGCCTGCGTCAGCGCGAGGCGGCTACCCCTCGAGCCGACCCTGAGGAGCACCGTGGTCGTCCTCCTCGCCGAGACCGGCCTCCTTCAGGCGCATGATCGGCTGATGGAGGAGCTTGTTGACGATCTGGTTCGTCAGGGACTCGACTGCGTGGCGCTCGCGCTCGGAGAGGCCGGCCAGGCGCGGGCTCATCTTCGCGAGCTCCCGGCGCCGGATGGCCTCGGCGCGCTCGCGAAGGGACGCGATCGCCGGCACGGAGTCGAGCGACGCGAGCCAGGCACTGAACCGCTCGCCCTCGCCGGAGACGATCGCCTCCGCGCGGGTCGCCTCGCCCCGGCGGCCGGAGAGCGTCTCCTCGACGATCGACTGCAGATCGTCGATGTCGTACAGGAAGCAGCCGCCGAGCTCCTTGATCGCCGGGTCCACATCCCGCGGGACCGCGAGGTCGACGAGGAGCAACGGTCGACCCTTGCGCGCCGGCAGGACACGCTCGACCTGCTCGCGCGCCAGGATCAGGTCGCGCGCCGCCGTCGACGAGACGACGATGTCGGCCTGCGCGAGCTCCCGTTCGATGCTGTCCAGCGGGAGCGCCTCGCCGCCGAAGCGCTCGGCCAGCGACGATGCGCGGTCGAGACTCCTGTTCGCGACGAACGAGAGCTCGGCGCCTCGACTGACCAGGTTGCGCGCGGCCAGCTCGCCGATCTTTCCGGCCCCGACGACGACGATCCTCCGCCCAGCGAGGTCGCCGAAGACCTGCGCCGCAAGTGCCGCGGCCGCCGACGCCACGGAAGCCGGGCTCTCGCCGATCGCGGTCTCCGTCCGGACGCGCTTGCCGGCGTGCAGCGCCTGCCGGAACAGCCGGTCGAGGAGCGGGCCGACCGCGCCGCGCTCGTACGCCGACCGCACCTGCCCCTGGATCTCCCCTTCGCCGGGGACGAGCGAGTCGAGCCCGGCGGCGACGCGGAACAAGTGCGTGGCGGCCGCCTCCTGCTCGAGCCGGTAGAGGTAGGGCTCGAGCTCGGCGCGCGCGATCCCGCCGACGTCGGCGAGCGCGTCGGTCGCCCGGTCTCCCGCTGCTTCCGTGTCCGACGCCGCCAGGTAGAGCTCCGTGCGGTTGCAGGTCGAGAGGCAGACCGCCTCGCCGCTCTCGCCGAGCCGCTGGGCGAGCGCCGCCTCGCCATCCCCGTCCAGCGCGACCCGCTCGCGGACCTCGAGAGGCGCGAGCCGGTGCGAGGTTCCCACGAGCAGCAGCTTCATGCGACGTGGGCGAGCAGGAGCCCGAGTTGGAGGACGATCACCGCGCCGACGCCGCCGAGGGCGAGGACCGCGGCTAGCTCGCGGCGGCCGGCGCGCACGCGGAGGTACAGGACCGAGGCGCCGAGCGCCCAGAGGACGACGGTGCCCGCGATCAGCACGTCGAGCCCCCGGTCGGGCAGCCGCGCGAGGCCCGGGACGATCCCGGCCGTCAGCGCCGCGAGCGACACCGCCACCGTTGTGATCGTCAAGCGGTCGAGTGCCACGAGGGACGGCGCGCGCAGCCGGAGGAGCCCCGCCGGATGGCTCTTCAGCACTCGCTCCTGCCAGAGCTCGAGCGCCGCCAGGCCGCCGGCGACCGTGAAGCCGGCGAACGAGACGAGCACGAGCGCAACGTGGAGGACGAGGACGACGTCGCCCCAGGGCGCACCGCCGGCGGCATCGGTCCCGCCCGCCGCGTAGGACAGCGCCAGCAGCGCGGCGGCGAGCGGCATGACGCCGAGCCCGAGAAGCCGGTAGCGGGGGCTGCAGCCCCAGATCAGGTAAGCGCCGACGACGAGCCAGACGAAGAGGTTGAGCGAGCCCGCCCACGTGTTCCAGGGGAAGCCGCCGGCGCCGCTCGCCTGGACGACGAGCAAGGCCGTCTGTGCCAGCCAGCCCAAGCGCACGCCCCAGGTGGCGAGCCGGCCCAGCGACCCGGGCTTGCGCGCGTTCCCGGCGTAGGCGACCGCCGCCTCTCCGTAGGCGAGGAGCGCGGGCCACACGAGCAGCTCAGCCACTGCCGGCCTCCCGCTCCCGGGCCCGGTCGGCGAGCGCGGCGAGCTCCCGTTCCAGCCGTCCGACCTTGAGCGAGATGAGCACGACATAGAGCAGCACCGTCGCGAACACGACGAGGTAGGCGGCCCAGAGGTACTTCTCGCCTGTGCTCACGCGAGCCGCTCCCGCAACTCCCGGAGGCTCGCATCGGCCCGCTTCCCCGAGAGCTCGATCAGGTAGAGCGCGCCGGCCAGCGCCAGCATCGCGGCGAGGCAGACGCAGAACGTGAAGAACATCGACCCCTCCATGTCCGGCCCGTCGCGCTTGAACACGACGGGATGGATGAGCCCCTCGGCCAGGCGGATCGCCATGAAGCTGACCGGGATCAACGCCACGCCGAAGAGCGCGTACACGGCCGAGGTCCGAGCACGCCGCGGGCCGGGGTCCGTCGAGTAGCGGAGCATGAAGTACGCCGAGTAGAAGAGGAAGAGGATCAGGAAGAGCGTCAGCTGACGCTCGCTCCAGACCCACCACTGCCCCCACGAGACCTTCGCCCAGATCGACCCGGTGACGAGCGTGAGGATCCCGAAGATCACGCCCATGTGCACTGCCGTGTAGCTCTCGAGGTCGTAGCGCTCGCCGCCCTTCCACAGCAGTCGGAGGGCCTTCCACGCGGCCCAGAAGAACGCCGCGTACGAGGTCAGCGCGACCGGGACGTGCACGTAGAAGATCTTCTGGCTGATGCCCTGGTCGGCGTCCTCGGGCGCCCAGAAGATCGCGAGCGAGAGACCCGCGACCAGGAGAGCCGCCGCTGACAGCGAGAGGAGAGCGGCGCCGTTATTCCGTAACGACGTACTCAAAGCTAGCCCAGGAGAGGATCGCAAAGATCAGGTCGTAGAGGCCGAGGAAGGCCAGGTACCTGCCGGGATCGTCGGCGACGGTCGCCCCTACGCCGCCGACGACGAGCGGGATGGCGAGGGGCAGGAAGAGGAGCGGCAGGAGCAGCTCGCGGGCCCGCGCCGCCGCAGCCATCGCTCCGAGGAGCGTGCCGACCGTGGCGATCCCGACGTTGGCGAGCGCGAGACCGGCGACGAGCTCCCACGTCACGTCCTCGTAGAAGAGCGCGAACGCCGGCAGGGCGACGGCCTCGGCGAAGAGCAGGAAGGCGAGGACGCTGAGCGTCTTGCCGAGCCAGATCGCGCTGCGGTCGCACGGCGCCAAGATCAGGCCGTCGAGAGTGCCCT
The DNA here is from genome assembly GCA_036380355.1 of Gaiellaceae bacterium. GTDB lineage: Bacteria > Actinomycetota > Thermoleophilia > Gaiellales > Gaiellaceae > JACDAN01. The sequence goes on from DASVEW010000008.1 coordinate 4,811, forward strand.
GGTCGCGCTCACCGACGAACGCGCGCACGAGCGCGAGGAGCGCCGTGAAGAGCAGGGCGATCCAGAGCATCCCGCTCGCGGCGAGGCGGGAGCTCTCCGCCGGCAGCGCAAAGTGGAAGACGACGAGCGCCGAGACGACGAAGAGGAGCATCGCCGGGACGGTGTCCCGCGTCCGCAGCTCGACGAGCAGATCCTTGCGCGCTAGAGCGGCGACGTCCCCGACGTAGCCGGTCATACGAGGGCGAGGCGCTGGGTCGGCTGCGTCGAGATTCGCCCCGGCTGGTGGCTTGCGACGACGAGCGTCCGGGCGCCGCGGTCGGCAAGCTCCGCCTGCAAGAGCTCCGCGCCGGCGGCGTCGAGCGAGCTGAACGGCTCGTCGAGGAGCAGCAGATCGGGGTCGTGGAGGAGCGTCCGGCAGAGCGCGAGCCGCTGCACCATTCCGCGCGAGAACGTCGAGACCGGCTCGCCGCGCGTGTCCCAGAGCCCGAAGCGCTCGAGCAGCATGCCGGTGCGCTCACGGCGCTCCGGGATGCGGTAGAGGCGGCCGTAGAGATCGAGGTTCTCGAGCGCGGTCAGCTCGCGGTAGAGCAGCGGTTCGTGTCCGAGGAAGCCGATCCGACCTCGCTCCGCTTGGACGTCGAGCGTGCCGGCGGTCGGCGCGAGCAGGCCGGCGAGCAGGCGGAGGAGCGTCGTCTTCCCCGAGCCGTTCGGGCCCGTGACGAGCAGAAAGCCGCCCCGGTCGAGGTTGACGTCGACGCCGGCGAGGACGGTCCGGTCGCCGAACCGTCGCCCGAGCCCCCGTGCGCCGATCATGCGGCTCGAGCCTCCTTCTTCTCCGTGCGCAGGAACCCCCAACCTCCTCCCCGAGGCGATCGTATCGGCGTCGGGCGCACTCATGGGTGACAGACCTGCGCCGAATGTGCGCCGACGGCGCGCCGGCGGCGGGCCTCGCTCACGTCCAGAGCACGTCCACGAGCACGAAGGCGCAGAAGAGGACGCTGATGACGCCGTTGACGGTGAAGAACGCGGCATCCAGCCGCCCCAGGTTGCCGGGCCGGACCAGGCTGTGCTCGTACAGCAGCAACGCCGCGACCGCGGCGACGCCGACCCAGTACGCGAGCCCGACATCGAGCCCGAGCCCGACGAGGACCAGGAGCGCGACGGTCGCGAGATGGAGCGCACGCGCGCCGGCGAACACGCCTCCCTCCCCGAAGCGCGTCGCCCACGAGCGCAGCCCTTCTCGCCGGTCGAACTCGACATCGAGCAACGAGTAGAACAGGTCGAATCCCGCGACCCAGCAGGCGACGGCGCCGCCGAGCACCCACGCCTCCCACGGCAGCTCCCCGGTCAGCGCCACCCAGCCGCCCACTGGCGCGAGCCCGTCCACGGCGCCCAGCCACAGGTGCGACAGCCAGGTCCAGCGCTTCAAGTACGGGTAGACGACGAATCCGGCCACCGGAATCGGCCACAGCCAGCGCACGATCGGGTCGAGCTGCCAGACAGCCGCGAGGAAGAGCGCGAGCGACGCCGCGCAGAACGCGAGCACCTGCCAGGGGAGCAGCGCCCCGCTCGGAAGCTCCCGGCCCGCCGTCCGGGGATTGCGAGCGTCGATCCCTGCGTCGATCAGCCGGTTCAGGCCCATTGCGAGCGACCGGGCACCCACCATGGCGAGGGTCACCCAGAGCAGCTCGGAAGCAGCAGGCACTCCGTCGACCGCCAGAAGCGATCCGACGTATGCGAACGGAAGCGCGAAGACCGTGTGCTCGATCTTCACGAGCGACGCGAAGCGCCTCGGGTAGCCCGCCACGGTCACGCTCATGTCTGCCGGTGCCCACCCTGCTCGCCGGCGAGCAGTCGAACCGCATGTGCAAGCGCCTCGCGGACGACCATGAAGCCGTCGCGGCAGCCTCCCGGCGAGCCGGGGAGGTTGATGACGAGCGCCTGGCCGCGGACGCCTGCGACGCCGCGCGAGAGCATCCCGTGTGGCGTCCGGCTCACGGCGTCCGTGCGGATCGCCTCGGCGATCCCCGGGATCTGACGCTCGACGACGGACGTCGTCGCCTCGGGTGTCACGTCGCGCGGCGCGACGCCCGTCCCGCCGGTGGTCAGCACGAGCTCGAACTCGTCCGTCAACTCCTCGATCGCCTCCGCGATCTCGCGCCGTTCGTCGGCAACCACGCGGCGGGTGACCTCGTGGCCCTCCGCGGTCAGCAGCTCCTCCAGCACTTGTCCGCTCTCGTCGGGCCGCTCGCCGCGTGCGACACCGTCCGAGACGGTCAGGACTGCCGCCCTCAGAGCTCCTCCTTCGTCTTCTCAACCAGGCGAACGTCGCCGACGACCATGGAGTCGTCCACCGCCTTCGCCATGTCGTAGATCGTGAGGGCCGCCACCGTCACCGCGACGAGCGCCTCCATCTCGACACCGGTCTGCGCGGTCGTCTCGACCACGGAGATGACGTCCGCGCCGTTCTCTACGATGGCAACATGGACGTCGATCACCGAGAGCGGCAACGGATGGCAGAGCGGGATCAGCTCGCTCGTGCGCTTGGCCGCCATCACTCCCGCGACCTGCGCGGTCGTGAGCGCGTCGCCTTTCGGAAGCTCGGCGAGCCGCGCCGCGGTCTCGGGCCTCATGTCGATGTGGGCTCGGGCGCGCGCGCGCCGCCGTGACAGCGGTTTGCCGCCGACGTCGACCATGTGAACGCCGCCGCCCTCGTCGATGTGCGAGAAGCCGGTCAACGCGACGCGCGGACCGAAGCCACCGCCGCGTCCAGGTCCGCGAGCTGGGCTTCGACCCAGCCCGCGAGATCGTGTTGGCCGACGTGGGCGCGGATCGCCGCGATCCGGTTCGCGCGCTCGCCGGCGGGCATTTCGAGCGCGGCGTGGATCGCATCCGCCTGGCCCGCGAGGTCGAACGGGTTGATCGTCACCGCCCACTCGCCCAGCTCCTCGTGGGCGCCGGCATTCTCGGACAGGATCAGCACGCCGTCGCGGTCGTTGACGAGCGGGGCCTCCTTGGCCACGAGGTTCAGCCCGTCGAAGATCGCGTTCACAAGGAGGACGTCGTACTGCTTGTACGCCGCGACCGAGCCGAAGAAGTCGTCCTGGATCCGCAGGTCGATCGGGGTCCAGCCGTCGCGCTGATAGTGGTCGTTGACCTCGCGGGCGGTGCGCTGGATCGCACCGAGGTACTCGGCGTATTCCGGGATGTCCTGGCGGCTCGGGTCGAGAAGCGCGAGCATCGCAACTCGGCCGTGCAGCTCCGGGTGATCCTCGAGGAAGCGCTCGAACGCCCGGAAGCCGCGGACAACGTTCTTCGACGGATCGGTGCGGTCCACGCGCAGGACGAGGAACTCGGGCCTCGACTCGACGAGTTGCGCCTCGCGCTCGAGCACGGCCTCACTCGCCGCGAGCTCGTCGAACTCGGCCGGGTCGACCGAGATCGGGTGGCTCGTGGCGGAGACCCGGCGGCCGTCGTATTCCGCGAAGAGCTCGACGAAGTTCCCCTCGGCGCCGACGATGTCGACGCAAGAGCGGAGGAAGTTGCGCCGCCAACGGTCCGTGTGGAAGCCGACGACGTCGTTCGCGAGGAGCCCGTCGTGCACCGCGCGCCGGATCGCCGCCGGCAGCACGCGCCAGTAGTCGGGCTCCGGCCACGGGATGTGCACGAAGTGCGCAAGGGCAGCGTCCGGGACTCGAGACCGGACGAACCGGGGAGCGAGGTAGAGGTGGTAGTCGTGGAAGAAGACGGCGGCCTCCGGCTCCGCCTCGAGCTCTTCGACGACCGCGTCCGCGAAGCCCGCGTTCACGGCGACGTAACCCTCGTCCCAGGCGTGGTGCACGCCGCGGTCGACGTTCGGGGTCTGCGCGAGCGCCCAGAGGTAGTGCTGGAGGAACCATAGGGTCGGGTTCGCGATCACGTTGTAGAACCAGTCGTAGGCGGTCGGCTCGTGAGCGACCATTCGCAGGCGGTACGGAGAGCCGTCCCGGGCCCGCTCGTCGATCGCCTCGCCGCGCGCCTCCTCGGCGACCGCCCGGTCCTCCTCGGTCATCGCGCTCGCGATCCAGGTCACGTCGTGCATCGCGACGAGACTCCGCAACGCCGTCACGAGACCGCCGCCGCCGCGCCTGGCAACGCGCGCGCCGCCCGCATCGCGGTCGAAGGTCACCGGACCGCGGTTCGAGACCACGATCAGCTTCCGCCGGGCGCCCATCGCAGGTCACCCTACCCCAGCCGTTTTTTTGCGAGTCAGGAGGGCTTCAGGCTGGCTCTGCGGAGACGGACACGAGCCGGGTCTCGCCCGTGTCGTTCCCGTCGAGCCGGTTGAACAGCGCGAGCCAGTCCCGCAGGAGCCGTGGAGTGAGGAAGTGCTGCCGGACGAACTCCTTGCCTCGGATCCCGCGCCGCCTGGCCTCTTCCGGATTCTCGAGGATCTCGAGACAGGCGGCGGCACACTCCTCGACCGAGTCGACGAGCCAGCCCGTCTCGCCGTCCTGGATCTGCGCCGGGATCCCACCGACCCGACCGGCGACCGTCGGCCGCGCCTTCCAGAGGCCCTCGGTCACCGTCAGGCCGAAGCCTTCGCGGATCGACTTCTGGAGCACGGCCGCCGAGTACACCTGGAAGGCGTTGACCTCGACGGAGCCGATGTTGTTGAGGTTCGAGAGAATGAAGATGTCCGGGTCGCCCGCGGCGTACTCGACGGTCTGGTTGTAGTAGTCCCAGCCTTCCGGGTCGTCGTGGGCCATGGAGCCGACGAGGCCGAGCTGCAGCCCGGGACGCCGTTCGCGAACCATCCGGAACGCGTCGATGACACCCAGCGGGTCCTTCCAGGGATCGAACCGGGAGACCTGCGTCAGCAGCGGCCGTTGCACGTCGATCCCGAACTGGTCGACGATGTACGCGGCGTCCTCGGCGGACAGCGCGATGTTCTTCGGCGTCAGCGGGTCGATCGCCGGCGGCCAGATGAATGCCTCGGGGATGTCCCCCGACCGTGGCACGTATTGCGGCATGTGGAAGATGCCGGCGTCGTACTTGGCCATCGACGGAAGCAGGAAGCCGAGCACATCCTCGTTCGGCGTCGACAGGTCGATGTGGCAACGCCAGATCCACTGCGCCTGCGAGTCCGGGAAGTGGTCGATCATCGCGACCGGCTGCGGGTCGTGGACGACGACGAAGTCGTACTCGGAGTCGTCGAACTCCTCTGCGTTCGCGGCGTTGTACTCCTGGAAGATGCGCTCGTCCTCCTCGGTCAGCCCCTGCGGGTTGCCCTGGAGCGCGTTGTGGATCTTCTTCGTGACGTTGAAGAAGTCGTCCTGCCCCTTGATGATCCGCCAGTCCGTCTCGAGACCGGCGCTCTTCATCAGCGGGACCAGCGTGTAGTTGATCTCGGCTACGCCGCCGCCGAACGCGGTCGCCGATATGTGACAGACGCGCTTGCCCTCCAGCGGGCCGCCAAGCCGCAGGATCTCGGCCATGAGACCGCGCCCGCTGATGGTCGCGTAGTCCGCGAGCGGTTTCGTTCCGACGTTGACGATCGGGAGCATCTGTCAGGCGTCCGCGCTGTCCCCGGCTGGGGTTGTGCTGGGTGTCGGCCTATGGCTGGATGAACTTTACGAGCCGGAGCCGAGATCCCTGCCCGCCGTCGCCCGGGCCGAGCTCCAACTCGTCGGCCAGCTCCCGGATGATCGCGATGCCGAGGCCCCCTTCGGTGAGCGACTGCTCCTCGTCGGGGCCCGGCTCACGGACGCTGAAGCCGGCCCCGTCGTCGCGCACCTCGACGACCAGGCGGTCCGGATGCAGCTCGTACACGACCTCGACCGAGCCGTCGCGGCCGTCGCTGTACGCGTGCCGGACAGAGTTCGAGCATGCCTCGGTCACCGCCAGCTTGAGGTCGTGCAGCGTCTCGTCCGGGAACTCGCGCGACTGGGACAGCCCGCTGAGCGCGAGCCGCACGAGCGAGATGTACTCCGCCTTCGCGGGAATGGTCAACCGAACGGTCGGTGCACCGCCGTTGGTCGTGGCCGCAGGGTCGGAAGGGTGTGCCAATGAATTCGTGAGGTTCTACCAGCTTTGCCGCACGGGATTCCGGTCGGTTCTCCTATTCCTGCGGTGCGAGCGAACTAAACCGGCTACTCGTCCTCCCTGGGCCGGCGCGGGCGCTCACCGAGCCGAACGGGAACGACGAGCCTCCGGCCGTCCCGGAGGAGCGTGAACCGGACGACCTGGCCGGGCGCAAGTCGCTCGCTCACGATCCGGACGAGGTCGTCGGCGCTCCTGACCTCCCGTAGCCCGATCTGGACCACGACATCGCCGCCGACGCGGACGTCGAATCCGTTGAATCGGCGTCGCTCGCTCCCTCCACGGAGCCCGGCCCTCTCACCCGGGCTTTGCGGGACGACCGTTGCGATCACGGCGCCGCGGTCGACGGGATAGTCGAACCGCTCGGCGATGCTCGGCGTCAGGTCCTCGGCGTTGACGCCGACGTAGGCGTAGGCGACCCGGCCGTTCCGGACGATCTGGCTGAAGGAGCGCTTGGCGGCGTTGATCGGAATCGCGAAGCCGACGCCTTGGGACTGACCCGAGTCGCTGCGGATCTGCGCGTTGATCCCGATCACCCGACCACGCGCGTCGAACAGGGGGCCGCCGGAGTTTCCGTGGGTGATCGGCGCGTCGGTCTGGATCGCGTCCGCGACGTCGTACGCGGAGGTGATCGAGTCGATCGACCGGCGCGTGGCCGAGACGACGCCCACCGAGAGCGAGCTCTCGTTCCCGAACGGGCTCCCGAGCGCGGCGACCGGCTCGCCGACCCCGACCCGGCTCGAGTCTCCGAGCGGCACCGGATCGAGTGAATGCGCCTCGGGATCGACCTTGAGGACGCTGACATCGTCGAACACGTCCCAGCCGATCACCTTCGCCTCCACGCGATCGCGGTCGCGGAAGCCGACGTAGACGCTGTCGGCCGCCTCCGGCTCGCCCGTGCCGTCGCCGTCGCCGGCGGTCGTGACCACGTGTGCGCTCGTCAGGATGTAGCCCTCCTTGGAGATCACGAAGCCCGATCCCTGCGCGGCGTGCTGCGCGGAAGGACGGTCCTCGAAGTAGGCGTAGACGGTCACCACGCCCCCGCTGCGCGACTGGTAGATCGTGGCAGGGTCGAAGCTGTTGCCCACGGGCGGCTCGGCGGCGCCGTCGGGCGTCTCGATCTCGCGCTCGACGGGAAGCGGTGTGCCGGATCCGCCCACGAAGACCGTTTCCGTTCCACCGTCCAGCAGGCCCGTCTGGTCGACCGCGACCAGCGCGACGAGGCCGCCGACCGCTGCGGCGACGAGCGCGACGACTGCGAGAGCGGACGGGCGCACCGGCTTCTCACTGTAGCCACGCGCCTTCGGCCCGCTACGGCGTTTGCACGTGAAAACGGCGGGAGGTTCTTACCGTGCGAGCGCGTGCTCGGGCTGGTCTACCGGTGCCGGGCTTCGCGGGAGTTTCAACGTGAAAACGGTGCGGCCGGGCCGCGAGTCGAGGACGATCTCGCCGCCCATCACGCCGGCGAGCTCCCGCGCGATCGCAAGCCCGAGGCCGGATCCCGACGTGACGGCGCCGCCCGCGCGGTAGAAGCGCTCGAAGATGTGCTGATCGTCGCCGTGGGGGATGCCCGGCCCCGTGTCTTCCACGCGAAGCTCCACTGCGTCGTCCCTCTCGACCGTCGTCAGACGCACCTGGGTGCCCGGCGGCGTATGGATGATCGCGTTCTCCACGAGGATGCGCCCGATCTGCCGGACGCGCTCCTCGTCCGCGAGCGCGATCGTGCCCGGCGCACCGTCGGCCTCCAGGTCGTGGTCCCGGCCGCGGCCGACGCCGCCGAACTCCGCGGCGAGCGACGCCGCGATCTCGCCGAGGTCGACCGGCGCCAATTCCACGTGCAAACGGCCCGCGTCGAGGCGGGAGAGGTCGAGGAGGTCGGTCGCAAGCTTCGTCAGCCGCTCGACTTGGAGGCGCATCTCGGACAGGAACTCGCGCTGCGTCTCCTCGTCCACTTCCTCGTCGGTGAGGAGCTCGATGTGGCCGCCGAGGGCGAAGATCGGCGTCCGCAGCTCGTGCGAGGCGTTCGCGATGAACTCGCGCCGCGCGCGCTCCAGTGTCGCAAGTTGCTCTCGCATGCGGTCGAACGCTCGCGCCAGCTCCCCGAGCTCGTCCTCGCTTCGATCGACCACCGGCTCGTCGAAGCGGCCGCCCGCGATCCGGTCGGCGGCGCGCTCGAGGCGGTGGATCCGACGAGCGAAGATCCTCGAGAGGATGATGCCGGCAAGCGCCGCGGCGAGCAGTGCCAGCACGCCGGCTGCGATGAACCGCTCGCGGACCAGCGAGACGGTCTCCAGCGTCTCGTTCAGCGGCGTCGAGACGAGCAGGACATAGGCACCTCCGAACGGGACGGCGACCTCGGCGAACCGCGTGCCGCCTCGCTCGATGATCGCGCTCTCCGTTCGCCGATGCTCCGCGGCGGCGATCGCGACGGGATCCTCCTCCGACTGCCCGGTGGGCCGTGAGTCCGCGAAGGGCCTGAGGAACACCGGTGTTTCGCTCAGATACTCGTAAACCGTCACGCGAATGCCCCGGACCTGGCTTTCCGTCGAGACGAAACTGGGCCACGTGAAGGTCTCTTCCTCCACCGTCTGGTGGAAGTCGGCGATGATCGCGTCCGCCGTTCGCTCGAGCTGGGCGATCCGGCCGTTGACGAGCCGATCTTCGAGCGTGGGCACGACGGCGACGTAGACGATCGCGAACGCGCCGGCAACCAGCGCGACGAGCGCGAGGCTGAGCTTGAGCCCGACCGTCCGCAAGCGCATCAGGTATCCCTGAACCGGTAGCCCGCGCCGCGAACCGTGAGGATGAACTCGGGCTCGCTGGCGTCGCGCTCCAGCTTCTCGCGCAGATGGCGAACGTGGACGTCGATCGTGCGCGGCTCGCGGTACGCGGAATCGCCCCAGAGCGCCTCGAGCAGCTGCCGTCGGCTGAAGACCCGCCCCGGATTGGAGACCAACGTTCGCAGCAGCTCGAACTCCACGTAGGTGAGCTGGACCGGCTCGCCGCGCGCCTCCACGGTCCGACGGGCAGGATCCACGAGCAGGCCCTCCGCCTCGATCACCTCGCCGTCGCGGCGATCCTGCTGCGCGGGGAGCGAGGCCCGACGGAGCAGCGCACGCACGCGGCTGCGGAACTCCCGGATCGAGAACGGCTTCGTGATGTAGTCGTCCGCGCCGAGCTCGAGGCCGAGCACCTTGTCGAGCTCGTCGTCGCGGGCCGTGAGCATGATGATCGGGACGGTGCTCTGCGCCCGGAGCCGCTTGCAGACCTCCAGGCCGTCGAGCTTCGGCAGCATCAGGTCGAGCACGACCAGGTCGACGGGCTCGGAGGAGAACTTCGCCAGCGCTTCCTCTCCGTCCTTTGCCGCAAGCACGCGGAATCCGTCGCGTTCGAGCGGGTACGAGAGGAGCTTCTGAACGGAGTCCTCGTCGTCTACGAGGAGGATTGTCGAGGAGTCGGGCACGGGCGCATCACCGCCGGGCGCGCGGGGCCGGGGCCCTCCCTACTATAGCCCGGGAATGCCGCCTTTCCGGCCCCCAACCTCGCCGAGGCGGCCGCGGCCCGGCTCGCTCGAGCGGCCGGTCAACGCGCGCGCCTACCGCGGGACGGCCCTCCTCGTCGCGATCCCGCTCCTGATCACCGCGTTCACGATCACGCGCCCGGAGAGCCTGCCTCCGCCGACGTTCCCGCCGGCCTTCGACGAGGTCGGGGCGACCCAGTCGGCACGGGAGCTCGCGACGCAGTTCCCCAACCGGACACCGGGCTCCGCCACGGCGACCGACGCTGCCGACTGGGTGGCCGAGCGGCTCGCGTCCTTCGGTTTCCGCGTACAACGGGACCGCTTCCGCGCCCAGGTGCCGGAGCAGGGGCGGGTGACGATGGAGAACGTGATCGCCGTTTCGCCCGGGCGGTCGCCGGACGTCCTCGTCCTGGTCGCGCACCGGGACAACCTCGGCACGACCGGACAGGGGGCAGACGACAACGCGTCGGGCACGGGAACGCTGCTCGAACTGGCACGTGGTTACGGGCTTCGCGCAGCTCCGGCGCCCGGCCAGGAGCGCGCGCCGGTCAGCCCGACTCACACGATTGTCTTCGTCTCGTCCGACGGCGGCGCGTACGGCGGGCTGGGCGCGGCCCGATTCGTCGAGACGTCGCCGTATCGGCGGCGGATCGTGGCAGCCGTCAATCTCGTGGCGATCGGCGGACGGGACACGATCCGCATCGAGCTCGCCGCGGACCGGCCACGGTCGCCGGACGCGATGCTCGTCGAGACCGCGGCCGCTCGAATCGTCCAGCGGGCGGGCACCGAGCCCCGGGTCACGAGCGCGGCCGGCCAGCTGATCGACCTCGCCTTCCCGTTCAGCTTCTACGAGCAGGCGCACTTCGTCGGGTCCGGCATTCCGGCGGTCAGCCTGACCACCGCGGGCCCGCGGCCGCCGGCTCCCGAGAGCGACACGGTCGACAGGCTCGACGACCGGCGCATCGGACAGGCAGGCCGCGCCGCCGAGGCACTGCTGGGCTCGCTCGACGAGGGCGTGGCCCTTGCCGGGGACACGTCGACCTACCTCTACCTGGACGGACGGATCGTGCAGGGCTGGGCCGTGAAGCTGGTGCTGATCACCGCGCTCCTGCCGTTCCTGCTCGCCGCCGTCGACCTCTTCGCGCGCTGCCGCCGGCGGCGCATCCCGCTCGCGCCGGCGCTGCGGAGCTACCGCAGCCGTCTTGCCTTCTGGGTCTGGACGGGCCTGATGTTCGGGTTTCTCGCACTCATCGGCGCCTGGCCGCAGGTCGACCGCCCACCGCCGCCCGGCACGAGCCTCGCCGGCGACTGGCCCGTCGTCACGCTGACCTTCTTCGCGATCTTCGTCTTTGCGAGCTGGCTCGTCGGGCGCGAGCGGCTCCTGCCACGCCGTGCCGTCTCGCCGGAAGAGGAGCTCGCCGGGCAGACCGCCGCGCTGCTCGTGCTCGCGGTGCTCGCGCTCTTGACGGTCGCGATCAACGCCTACGCACTCGTGTTCCTGCTTCCGTCGCTCCACGCCTGGCTCTGGCTGCCGCAGGTCCGCCACGGCGCTCTGTGGCTGCGCGCAGCCGTGCTCGCCGTCGGCCTGGCGGGCCCGCTCGTCCTCGTCGGGTCGTTCGCCTGGCGCTACGAGCTCGGCCTCGACGCACCGTGGTACGTGCTCGAGCTGGTTGCGATCGGCTACGTCCCGCTGCCGGCGATCGTGATCGCCCTCGCCTGGCTCGCCGCCGCCGGCCAGTTGACGGCGGTCGCGGCAGGCCGGTACGCGCCCTATCCGAGCGCTCGCGAGCGACCGCCGCGCGGCCCGGTCCGGCAACTCGTCGGGCGGTTGCTGAGCCTCGCGCTCGGCCGCCGCATGACCGAGCTCAAGCGAGCCGTAGGTAGCTGACGTCCGAACCGGCGGGCAGCTCGTCCGTCCCGGCCGGGATCAGCACGAGCGCATCGGCTCCCGCCGCGCGCGCGATCATGTGCGAGTCCTGCCCGGACAGAACCTCGAGCTGCACGACGGAGTCGACCACCGATGACCGGGCCCGCACGAGCTCCGTCCGCGAGGCGTTCGGGCGCACCACGCCGGCGAGGCGGCCCGGCTCGAAGCGCGGAAGCGGTTCGCTGCTGCGCTGCAGGGCGAGCAGTGCTGGCCGCACGAAGAGCTCGAAGCAGACCAGCGCCGACACCGGGTTTCCGGGCAGCCCGAACACGAGCGTCCGATCGCGCACGCCGAACCAGAGCGGCTTCCCGGGCTTGACCGCGACGCCCCACAGCACCTCCTCGACGCCGAGCTCGGCGCCGACCGACCGCACGAGGTCGTGCGGGCCCACGGAGACCCCACCCGAGGTGACGAGCACGTCGGCGCGGAGCCCGGCCTCCAGCGCCGCACGATGCGCGCCCTCGGCGTCCTCCACCGTGGCCAGGCGCTCGACCTCGGCGCCGGCCGAGCGGAGCTGGGCAGAGAGCAGCGCACTGTTCGCCTCGTAGATCTGGCCCGGTTCGAGCTCCTCACCGGGAGGACGCAGCTCAGTCCCGGTTGCGAGGACGGCGGTCCGCGGCCTCCGCGAGCAGGAGATGTCGGCGATGCCCGCGGCGGCGAGCGCGCCGATCTGGGCGGGGCCCAGCAGCTCGCCTGCACCGACGACGGTGTCGCCCTGCCGGATGTCGCCGCCTCTCGGGCGAACATTTGACCCCGCAGGAACCGGTTCTGCGATCTCGATCTGGTTGCCATTGTCGACAACATACTCGAGAGGGATGACGGCGTCGGCACCCGCCGGCACAGCGCCACCCGTGGCGATCCCCATCGCCTCGCCCGGCTCGAGCTCGTGGCCGGCGGATCGCCCGGCCGGAATCCGTTCGCGCACCGGCAGGGGGCCGGGCGTGTCCGCCGATCGCACGGCGAAGCCGTCCATCGCCGAGCTGTCGAACGGGGGCAGGTCCACTCGGGCCAAAGCAGGCTCCGCCGACACTCGGCCCGCGGCGTCGTCCAGCGCCACCCGCTCGATCTCCAAGGGCCGCACCCGTTCGAGAATCAGGCGCTGCGCCTCCTCGATTGACAAGAGCGCTCCCACCTCGTGAATAAGCTACTCGCGTGATCTCGGTCGTCGTCCCCGTTCACGACGAGGATCGAAGCGTCGAGCTCCTCTACGACGAGCTCGCGAGCGCGCTCGAGCCGCTTGGCCGGCCGTGGGAGGCGGTGTTCGTCGACGACGGATCGACCGACGGCTCCTTCGCCGCGCTCACCCGCCTGAACGACCGGGCCCCGAACGTCCGCGTCGTCCGACTGCGGCGCAACTTCGGCAAGTCGGCAGCGCTATCGGCCGGCTTCCGCCACGCGCAGGGCGACGTCGTCGTCACGATCGACGCGGACCTCCAGGACGACCCGGCGGAGATTCCGCGCCTGCTCGCGAAGCTCGACGAAGGCTTCGACCTGGTCTCCGGCTGGAAGACCAAGCGACGGGACCGGTGGTCACGCAGGCTCGTCTCGAGGTTGTTCAACGCCGTCGTCGGTCGTGCCTCGGGGCTCAAGCTCCACGACATGAACTGCGGGCTGAAGGCGTACCGCGCGGAGGTCGTGCGGTCGCTGCGCATCTACGGCGAGCTCCACCGCTTCCTGCCCGTGCTGGCGCACGACCGCGGCTTCCGCGTCGCCGAGCTCCCCGTGAACCACCGGCCACGCGAGCACGGCCGCTCCCGCTACGGCCTCGAGCGGTACGCGCGCGGGTTCCTCGACTTCCTGACCGTCTCGTTCATGGGCCGCTACCGCCACCGGCCGCTTCACCTCTTCGGCGGCCTCGGCCTGGTGTTCGCGGCGATCGGGAGCGCCGTGCTCGTCTACCTGACGATCCTGAAGCTCGGCGGCTCCGCGATCGGCCACCGGCCGCTCCTGACGCTCGGCGTCCTGCTCGTCGTCGTCGGCTTCCAGTTCTTCTCCCTCGGCCTTCTGTCGGAGCTGATCACGAGCCATCACGAGGAACGGACGGGCGCGGCCGACGAGCTCCACGTCGACGAGGTGCTCGAGCCGAAGGCACGCGACCGGATCTCCGGCTAACGCTTCCGTGCGTGTCCTCTACTTCGGCACGTACGAGCGCCGCTACCCGCGGAACGCGCAGGTCATCTCGGCCCTGCGCCGCGTGGGCGTCGAGGTCGTCGAGCGGCACCAGCCGGTCTGGGACGGCCGGGAGGAGAAGTGGTCGCTCGGCCCGTCGGCGGCCCTACGGCTCGCGCTCGCCGAGGCCCGGCTCCTCGTCGGAGCGCCGACCGAGGCCGACTTCGTGATCGTCGGCTATCCGGGCCATCTCGACCTGCCTGCGGCGCGTCGCGTCGCCCGTGGTAAGCCGGTCGTCTTCAACCCGCTCGTCTCGCTCTCGGACACGCTCGTCGGTGACCGCGGCCGCTTCAGTCCCGGGTCGCTGCCTGCCCACGTCTTGCGGCGGATCGACCGGCGGGCGTTTCGCGCGGCCGACCTCGTGGTCGCCGACACGGAGGCCCACGCGAACTTCCTGGCCGGCCTCACCGGGGTTCCGCGGGACCGCTTCGCCGTCTGCTTCGTCGGCGCAGAAGAGGCGTTCTTCCGGCCGGGCTGGGCACCGGAGGAGCCGTTCACCGCGCTCTTCGTCGGCAAGCTGATCCCCCTGCACGGGCTGGAGACGATCCTCGACGCGGCGCGGCTCGCGCCCGAGCTCCGGATCCGCGTCGTCGGCAGCGGCCAGCTCGGTCACCTGCTCGCCGGCCGGCCGCCGAACGTCGACTGGGTCCCCTGGGTCGAGTACGCGCAGCTTGCAGGCGAGCTCCACAGGGCGTCCTGCGCGCTCGGGATCTTCGGCAGGTCCGACAAGGCGCAGCGCGTGATTCCCAACAAGGCGTTCCACGCGCTCGCCTGCGGAGTCCCGCTCGTCACAGCGGACACACCGGCCGCGCGCGAGCTTCTCACGGACGGCGAGACCGCACTACTCGTCCCTGCGGGCGATCCCGGCGCACTGGCGGACGCGCTCCGGCGACTCGCCGCCGAGCCGGCGACGGCGCAGCGGATCGCCGCGGCAGGCCTTGCGGTGTACCGCGAGCGGGCGGGCGAGGAGGTGCTCGGGCAGCGATGGCGGGCCATCCTCGAGGAGGTGGCGTGAAGACGCACGATTGGGGGGCCGCGCCGGAGTTCGTCGGCCCGCGGCACGAGCTCCGCGAGCGGCTGCTGCTCGACGTCTTCCTCTCCGGCTTGCCCGGCCGCCGCGTGCTGGACGCGGGCGCCGGTCAGGGCTCGATGTCCGCGCGGCTGGAGCAGCTCGGGTTCGAGGTCACGAGCACCGACGTGTCCGGCGCGGCCGTCGAGGTCCTTCGCGCGCGGCTGAACGGAGACGTTCGCCGGGCCAGCGTCACGGCGCTGCCGTTCGCGGACGGGAGCTTCGATGCTGCCGTCCTGGGGGAAGTCCTGGAGCATGTGGAAGACGACCGCGCGGCGCTCCAGGAAGTCGCGCGCGTGCTACGCCCCGGCAGCGTGATCGCGCTGTCCGTGCCTGCCGACCCGAGCCTCTACGGGCCGAGTGACGAGTGGGCGGGCCACGTGCGCCGCTATACCCGGCCCGACCTGATCGGCGTCTGCACCGCCGCGGGCCTGGCGGTGCACCGCTGTTCGGCGTGGGGCTTTCCGGTCTCGCGCCTCTACCATCGCCACGTCTATGAGCGGTACCTCGACCGGCACGGGCCCAGCCGGCCCGCCGGCCGGCACCGACCCCTCGTCGCCGTCCTCGGAGCGCTCCTCCAGGTCGACCGGCTCTTCGTCGGGGTCGAGCGCGGCGCGCTGGGCTACCTCCTCCTGGCAACGCGTCCGTAGCCCGGAAGGCGTCGTCTGGGGCGGGATGGCGGCGTGGGCTGCCGGCTTCGGAGCGCTCGCTTCCTTCGAACACCGGGCGTTCGAGACCGGCCGCTTCGACCTCGGGAACATGACTCAGGCGGTCTGGTCGACCGCCCACGGCCGGCCGCTGGACGTCACGGAGCTCGGCGGCGACCAGATCTCGCGCCTAGGCGCGCACGTGGATCCGATCCTCGTCCTGTTCGCGCCGCTGTGGTGGATGTGGCCGAGCCCGACCATGCTCCTGGTCGCTCAGGCGGCGATCGTCGCCCTCGGCGCGCTGCCCGTGTACTGGCTCGGCCGCAAGCACCTCGGCTCGGAGTGGGCCGGGGCACTCTGCGGCCTCGCATATCTTGCCTATCCGGCCGTCCAGTGGCTCGCGCTCGACGAGTTCCATCCTGTCGCGCTCGCATGCCCGCTCCTCGCCTTCGCGTTCTGGTACCTCGACGAGGACCGGCTCTGGGCGTTCGTGCCGTTCGGTCTCCTGGCCGCGCTCACGAAGGAGGAGATCCCGCTCGTCGTGGGCGCCCTCGGCCTCTGGTACGCGCTCGCAAAGGGACGCCGGCTCGCCGGAGCCGCGATCGCTGTCCTCGGAACGGCGACGACGGCAATCTGGCTCACGCTCGTGATGCCGCACTTCCGGGAAGGAGCGGAGCCGGCGTTCTACGGCCGGTACGACGCGGTCGGCGGATCACCCGCCGGGATCGTGAAGACCGCCTTCACCGACCCGCTTGTCATCCTCGAAGAGGTCACCGAGCGGAGAGACCTGCTCTACCTCGCGGAGCTGGCCCTGCCGGTGGCCGGGCTCTTCGTGCTCGCGCCGCTGGTGCTCGTCGCCGCGGTGCCGGAGCTACTGGCCAACCTGCTGTCGTACGTCTCGAACCAGACGTCGATTCGCTTCCACTACACGGCCCCGATCACGCCGTTCCTCCTCGCCGGAGCCGTCCTCGGTGCTGCGCGTTTCCAGCGACGGCAGCGCGCAGCGGGCGTTTTGCTGGCCGCATCGCTCGCCGGTGCGGTTGTGCTCGGGCCGCTCCGGGCCGGCGAGCTCGTCCCCGAACAGCGCTCGGATCACGACCGCGTCGCCGAGCGCGCCGTCGCGCTGATCCCTCAGGATGCGGCGGTGAGCAGCACGAACGGTCTCGGCGGCCATCTCTCCGAGCGCAGGCGCATCCACAGCTTCCCGGTCGTCCGCGACGCAGAGTGGGTGGCCGTCGACCTGGTGCGGGCGAGCTACCTCGACAGGCGCTCTGAACCCTCGACGACGGCGGTGCCGCTTGCTCGACTCCTGCGGAGCGGCTCGTGGCGATCGGTCTTCGACGAGGACGGCATTATGGTCCTGACCAGGACGCCGTAGAGGGCCAGCAGGAGCAGGTCTCGCACCACGACGAGCCACGCGATCCCCTCGAGCGCGAAGAGGTCGCGGTAGTGGAAGAACCACAGCCGCCCGAGGAGGAGAGCGGCGCCCAGCAGCGCCATCGCGACGACACCCGCGAGCGGGACGAGCGGAACGAGCCAGACGAGATACTGGGGCGAGACGAAGCGGGAGAAGGCGAGCACTCCGGCGAGCGTCGCGGCGGTGGCCACGACGAGCCGCACGCCGCTCGGCCTTCCGCGCAGGAAGAGGAAGACGACGAAGCCGACCGCCGCCAGCTGCACCACCGAGGTCGCGACCGCCAGCGTGTCCGGCAGCGTCCCTTCGAGATCCCGCGTCAACGCGGCCGTCGAGCCGCGACCCACCTCCGCGTCGTAGAGGCCGAGGCGATGAGCGGCGAGCAGGAGCGCCGCACCGAGGCTCTCGATCTGCAGCCCGCGCCCGGCCTGCGCTTCCACGCTCTCGACGAGGCCGTCCCAGCCGAGGAGGGCAAACGGCCCCACGGCCACGACCACGGCGGCGCCGAAGGCCAGCAGCGGGCGGGCCAGCGGCCTGCCGGAGCGCCACAGCCACACCGCGAAGAGGGGAACGAGCGCCGCAGCGAAGATTTTGGCCGCGAACGCCACGCCGAGGAGCCCGAACGCGAGCGAGTCCCGGCGCCAGAGAAGGGCGGCGAGCGCACAGGCGACGAGGAGCGCCGGGAGCGCGTCGTAGGTGTTCAGCGACACCGGCCCGACCACGAGCGGTGAGACGGCAACCGCGAGCACGGTCGCATACAGCCGGCGCGGGCTCGCGCCCAGCCGGGCGAGGATCAATCCGACGACGAAGAGCGTCGCCAGGCCGACGAGCGCCATCCAGACCTTGAACGCGTGCAGATACCAGCCGTCGGGCAGGAGCGCGGGCGGCGTGAACGCGAGGAAGCCTCCGGGCGGGTACTCGACGAAGAAATCGCGATACGGGATCCGACCGTCGAGCAGCGCGTCGGCGTAGTCGCCGTAGAGGCCGACGTCGCGAAACCGCCGCTCGCGAAACAGCCCGCCGGGCGTGAGGGCCGCGGCGGCGACGTACACAGGCGCCGCAACGGCGAGTGCCCGCAGCGCGCGCCTCAGCTCGAGCGTCTTAGTCGTCGCCTGGGCGCGGCGGATGCGACGGAGGGATGGAGACCGGGCCATCGTCGGCGGGAGGAGGAGGTGGGGGCGGGGGCGGCGGGGGCGGCGGTTCCGCTTCCTCCTCTTCCTCCGGCGCCGGAGGCGCGTAGTAATAGTCGTCGTCGTTGTCGTCGTAATACGAGTCGTTCGCGTACTGACCGCGCGAGAACGGGACCCAGATCGGCTCCGACCTCGGCTCCGCGAAATCGACCTCGGGCGTGTTCCCGATCGTCGAGCGCATGAAGAGGTTCCAGATGATCGTCGGGAAGGTGCCGCCGGCGACCTGGATCCCGTGGACGTTCTCCATCGGCACCTGCCCCTGGGGGTAGCCCACCCAGACCGTCGTGCTGAGGTTGGGCGTGTACCCGCAGAACCAGGCGTCGGTGTGCTCGTCCGTGGTTCCGGTCTTCCCGGCGGCGGGCCGGCTGAAGAAGACGCCCGCGTTCGTCCCGGTCCCCGAGTCGATGTTGTCCTCGAGGATCTTCGTGACCTCGTCCGCGACCCAGTCGGCCACCGCGCGCTTCCGCTGCGGCTTCCCCCAGCCGGCGTCCTTGTCCTCCGTGCCGTCGGGCAGGACGACCTTGCGGATCGCCATCGGCTCGGAGTAGATCCCGCCGGCGGCGAGCGTCGCGTACGCCGAGGCCATGTCCAGCGGGGAGATCGCCGCTGACCCGAGGCCAAGCGATGGGACGTAGACGCCCTCCCTCGTCTTCAGGTTCGAGCGGATGCCGAGCCGGTGCGCCATTGCCGCGACCTTCTCCGGGCCGAGATCGAGGGTCAGCTGCGCGAAGACGGTGTTGTCGGAGGACAGCGTGGCCGTCGAGATCGGGACGGTGCCGAGGTAGCTGTGGCTGTAGGTCGAGACCTCCCACGGCTCGCTCAGCGGATCCGGCTGGTAGGTGAAGGGGCGCGAGGCGTACGACGTGGAGTCCGGATCGACCCCCTCGGCGATGGCCGCGGCGAGCACAAAGGTCTTGAATGTCGAGCCCGCCTGGCGGCGGCCCTGCGACGCGAGGTTGAACTGGTTGCCGCGCTTCCCGGGCGTGACGGCGGTCATCGCGCGGATGGCCCCGTTCGCCGGGTTGATCGCGACGATGGCCGCCGCCGGATCGTCGCGGTACGGAAGCGTGCGGAGGATCGCGTTGCGGGCCGCCTGCTGGAAGCCGCGGTCGACCGTCGTGTAGACGCGGAGGCCGCCGGAGCGCACGGTGTTCGCCCCGTACTGCGCGATCAAAAGCGGCCGCACGTAGCTGAAGAAGTACGGCTCCCGGATGCGCGTGTAGAGCCTCCCCGGGCGCAGCCGGAGCTCCCGGTCGGCCACCGCCTGCTGGTACTGGCGCTGGGTGATCTTGCCCTGGTCGAACATCGCGCGAAGAACCTGGTCACGCCGAGCGAGCGCCGAGCGCGGGTTGTTGAAGGGGTCGTAGACGGACGGCGCCTGGGTCAATCCCGCCAGCAGCGCCCCCTCGCCCAGGCCGAGCTTCCAGGCCGGCTTGGAGAAGTACGTCTGCGCCGCGGCGTGCACGCCGTACGCGCGGCTGCCGTAGAAGACGGTATTGAGGTAGCTCTCGAGGATCCAGTCCTTCGAGCGGCGGCCGTTGAGCCGGATGGCGAGGCAGGCCTCGATCGCCTTTCGCTCGAAGGTCACCTCGTTGCCGACGTAGAGGTTGCGCACGAGCTGCTGTGTCAGTGTCGAGCCGCCCTCCACGACCTTCCCGGCCCGGACGTCGGCGGCCAGCGCCCGTGCGATGCCCTCCAGGTCGATCCCGCTGTGCTCGTAGAAGCGGCGATCCTCGATCGCGATCGTCGCCAGTCGCATCCACTTGCTGATGCGGTTGAGCGCTACCGGCTGTCGGTTCTTCTCGGCCGGGATCGAGCCGAGCAGCGAGCCGTCCGCGGCGTAGACGAACGAGTTCTGCCCGATCTCGACGGGGCGAAGCCGGTCGAGGTCGCACCGCGGACCGATCGTCGCCGCGCCGGTGATGCCCGCCGCCCCGATGGCCGCGGCGGTGAGCAGGACCCCGGTGGCCAGCAGCGCGAGCTTGCGGCGGTGCCGAGACCTGGCCCGGCGACGCTGGCGCCTCGTGCGGCGCCGGTACGTCTCGTCCTCGAATCCGCGGCCGCCCCGCGAACGGCTCCGGCGGTACGGGCTCATGCGTAGATCCCGGCCTCGAGCAGGCGCGAGTGCGCTTGCAACCGCAGGTCGCTCTCCAGCCGGCGCGCCTCGTGCTCGTCCTTCGCCCAGGCGCGAAGCGTCACGACCGCCTCGGCGTCGAGCGCGGTCACCAGGAGGTCGCTCGGAGTCGTGGCTTCACGGAGGAGATCGATCACTGCCCGAAGGTCCTTGTCGCGCGGCACGGGAACGGTGATCTCGGCCAGCGTCTCCCGGCTCGCGATGGTGCGGTTCCTGATCGTATCGGCAGCCAGGCGCTCGTTCGGGATCACGAGCCGTGTCCGGTCGTCCTGGCGGATGTGCGTGTAGACGAGGCCGATCTCCTCGACGACGCCCTCGCCCTCCTGCACGCCGATCCGGTCGCCGAGCCGGATCGGCTGGCTCAGGCCGATCATCACGCCGGCGACGAAGTTCGAGAGCGTCCGCTGCGCGGCGAGGCCGATGACGAGCGCGAGGATCGCCGACGACGCGAGCAGGCCCCCGGCGACCGCCCGCACCTGGGGGATGAGGAACAGCGCCGTCAGGACGCCGACGAAGATGATCGCGCCCATGATGCTGCGGCGCAGGACGCGGTAGCGGGTCGCAGCCCCCGGCGCCAGCTCGCGCTTCGCCATCCTGCGGTCGACGAGCTTGGCGACGACCGCCGCGGCGAGGATGACGCCACACACGATCGCAAGGCGGGCCCACGGGCTCACGGCGGCTAGTTCGACGCCCTAGAGGGGTTTCCGGCCGGCAAAGCCTTCATCGGTGCCGTGGTAGTACCCGATCTCGTCCTCGCCGAGCTGCCAGCACAAGAGGACCTCCTCGCCGTCGCGGAGCGCGGGGAAGTCCAGCAGGCCCCGGTCGAGATCCTTGACCTGAGCACCGGCCGACTGGATCCGCTCGATGCAGACTGCGAGCGCAGTCGCCTCCTGCTCGAGCTCCTGCTCGACCTCGGCGAAGTCCGACGGGGTCAGATCGCCGCCGTTCGAGCCCGCTCTCGCCGTCAGGTCGGCCCGCTGCTCCTGGACGGCGAGGAACCGCCGCCGGTGCTCGACCATCTGGTCGACGACCGGCCGCAGCTCGTCGACGGCCCGGTTCGCCTGCTCGACGGTGAAGTAGCGTGGCGCCATCGGCCGTATTCTCGACGTCTTCCTGTGGAGCCGGGCGGCGATCTGGGCGGCCGTAGTCTTCGCGTACCTCACCTTCGAGCCAAATCGTCATCCCGATGTGGCGCGCTGGGACCGTCCCGAGCTGACGCGGGACGCCGGCCTCCTGATCGACGTCTGGGCGCGCTGGGACAGCGTCTGGTTCCTTCGCATCGCTCGGGACGGCTACGGCGCGACCGAGGAGGCGGCCGCCGCCTTCTACCCGCTCTACCCCCTGCTCGTCGGTCTCCTGGGCCGCGTCCTCTTCGGCCACTACGTGCTCGCCGGCGTGCTCGTCTCGCTCGCCGCCTGCCTCGGCGCTTTCACCCTGCTCTACCGGCTCGCGCTCCCGCAGCTCGACGACTCGGGCGCGCGCCGGACGGTCCTCTACCTCGCGATCTTTCCGTTCGCCGTGTTCCTCGGCGCCGTCTACAGCGAGTCGCTGTTCCTGCTCGCCACGGTGGCGAGCTTCCTCCTCGCCGAGCGCGGCAACTTTCTCGGCGCGGGAGTTTCCGCCGGGCTCGCGTGGCTGACGCGGCCGCTCGGGATCGCGCTGCTTCCCGCACTCGCGCTCATCGCCTGGCGGGAACCTCGAAGAGCCCAGGCGCTGCTTCGGCTCGCCCCGGCGCCCGCGCTCTTCGCCCTCTACCCGCTCTACCTCTGGTGGAAGGTCGGCGATCCGTTCGCGTTCCTCCATGCCGAGCGGACGTGGAGCCGCGAGCTCTCGCCGGCCGGGCCGCTCGGCGGCGTCTGGGACGGCCTGCGCGCCGGGTGGGCAGGCGTACGGCAACTTGCCTCGGGCTCGGACACGACCCGCTACTGGACAGCGGTCGAGGACTCCGACCCCGACCGGGTCGCCGCGATCAACCTCGCGCAGCTCGCGTTCCTGATCCTGTTCGCCGTCCTGACCGTCGTGGCGTGGCGTCGGTTCGGCGCGCCCTACGGCCTGTTCGCGACGCTGAGCCTCGCGATCCCGCTCAGCGTGCCGTCGGAGCGCTGGCCGCTGCTCTCGATTCAGCGCTTCGGGCTCGTCGTGTTCCCGCTCTTCATGGCGCTTGCGGCGCTCGGTTCCCGACCCCGCCTGCACACCGGAGTGGTAGTCGTGAGCGCGGTGCTTCTCGGAGTCGTCTCGGCCCAGTGGGCCCTCTGGCAATGGGTGGCGTGAGCGACCCGCCGATCGAGCAGCCGAGCGAGTCGGCCCTCGGGAGGAAGCTCGTCGCCTGGTGGGTGCTCGTCGGCACCCTCATCCTCGTCGGGTTCCTCTCGGCGGCGGCCGCGGAGGACGAGGACCGCGGAAACGCCGTCTACGAGTACCAGTTCGGCATCGGCGGGATCGTCATCTACTGCCTGCTCATCGGGATCGTGCTGCTGATCGCCCGCGGGCTCGACTTGCGGGAGGCGTTCGCCTTACGGCGGCCGAGCTCCTGGAAGCGGGCCGGAGCGCTGACCCTCGGCCTGCTCGTTGCGGTGTTCATCGTCGGCGTGATCCTCGAGGCCATCTTCCACGCCGGCGAGGAGCAGGGGCTCGATCCGGCCGGCTGGCAGCCGGACCGGGCGGGTGCGCTCGCGCTCAGCTTCCTCGCGATCGCCGTCGCCGCTCCCCTGGCGGAAGAGCTGACGTTCAGGGGGCTCGGCTACTACCTCCTGAGCCAGTTCGGCCACTGGGCGGCGATCCTGATCACCGGCCTGACCTTTGCGCTGGCCCACGGACTGATCGTGGGCATTCCCGTGTTCTTCGTGATCGGCGCCGGCCTCGCGTACCTGCGTTACCGCACGAACAGCCTCGTGCCGCCGATCCTCGTCCACATGGCCTTCAACGGCCTGCAGCTCGTGATCGGGGTCTTCGGCTAGCTCGCTCGGCTAGTTGTCGTCCTCGCCGACCGCGAATTGGTCCGGCGAGACGTCGTCGAGGAACTTCTTGAACTCGTCGACGATCTCTTCCTCGTTCACGTCCTCGCCCTCGAACTCGATCGCCGACTCCTCGATCACGCGCTCGGCGGCGAAGATCGGAGCGTCGGAGCGGACGGCGATGGCGATGGCGTCCGACGGGCGCGAGTCGATCTCGATCTCCGAGCCGTTCTGCTGCACCGTGATGCTCGCGTAGAACGTGTTCTCCCGGAGCTCGGTCACCGTGATGCGCACCACCTCGGCGTCGAGCTGTTCGAGCATGTCGGCGAGCAGGTCGTGCGTCATCGGCCGCGGCGTCGACGCGCCCTGGAGCTTCATCAGGATCGCGGCCGCCTCGGGGTGCCCGATCCAGATCGGAAGGAACTTGTTGCCGTCGGCCGTCTTCAGCAACACGATCGGCTGCTTGCCGACCAGGTCGAAGCTGACGCCGTAGATGACCATCTCGTGCATGGGCGACCCGTTCTGATGTTAGCGCTGCCCTCCTCTGTCGAACCCGGTCCGACCGACGGCGAGGCGTGCGCTACCATCGCCCTCTCGCGGGCGATTAGCTCAGTTGGTTAGAGCGCCGCTCTGATAAGGCGGAGGTCCGTGGTTCGAATCCACGATCGCCCATGATCAATACGCCGGTGCCTGTGAAGCCTCCCGCTATTCCCGATCTGCCTTCGCATGGCCGCGATGTCACAGGCGGGCACGCTCCGTCCGTTCATCGCGACGATGCATCACGACGACGAGCTCGACGAGATGACCAAGAGCACGATCGCCGAGATCGCGGGCGACGCAA
>DASVEW010000009.1:0-10274 GCA_036380355.1 Gaiellaceae bacterium
CGCGGTCGCGCCCGAGTTCGTGTCGGTCGTCCTCGGCGGCCGCTGGGAGGCCGCGACGCCGGTGATCCAGACGCTCGCCTGGGTCGGCCTGCTGCAGTCGCTGCAGAGCCAGAACTCGGCCATCCTCCAGGCCTGCGACCGGACGCGCGTCCTGCTCCGCTACTCGTTCGTCGCCCTGTTTGCGAGCCTGATCGCGTTCGTCGGCGGCCTTCACTGGGGGATCGAGGGCGTCGCCGTCGCCTACGCGATCTCGAGCACGGTCGTCGAGCCCTACTACACGTGGATCACGGCCCGCGTCCTCGGCCTCTCGATCCGCGACTCAATCCGCAACCTCGCCGGCGTCTTCCAGGCGGGCGTCCTGATGCTCGCGGCGCTCGTGGCCGTCCGGATGGCGCTCCCGGACGGCCTCGCCGACGGCGCGCGCCTCGCCGTCCTCGTCCTGTGCGGCTTCGCGGTCTACCTGCCGCTCTGCGCGTGGCGCGAGCCGGCGGTCGTGCGCGAGATCCTGGGACCGATCAAGCGGCGCCGCGCGCGGGCGGTGGCGGCAACGGCCCAGGAGAGCCCCAGCGGAGTCGTCCTGTGAGCACCCTCGCCGGCCGGAGAGCCGCGGCCCTCCCCGGACGGATGCTCGGTCGGCGGTTCCTGCCCGAGGCGGCGTGCGCCGTCGTCCTTGCAGCACTGGCGGTCGTCGCGGCCTGGCCCGCTTCCCAGGACCCGGTCCGTTGGACGCCGGACGGCCTCTTCTACCAGGCGCGCATCCTCGAGCTCCGCGGGGCCGACCACGACGACGCCTACAGCGAGGTCTTCACGGGGCCGCTCTCCGAACGCGCCCGGACGATCGACCCCGAGCGGACCGGCGATCCGGCATGGGTCGCGTACAACGAGCAGTTCTACGAGCGGCGCCTCGCGCTGCCGCTCGCCGCCGCAGCGATCTACCCGGCCGCAGGCGAGCGATCGCTCCTCTACGTCTCGCTCGCCGGCTACGTCGCGGCGGTGCTGGCCGTGTTCCTGCTCCTGCTCCTCCGCTTCCGGCTCGCGATCGCGGCGGCGGCGCTCGCAACGCTCTACCTGCCCGCATTGACGCATCACTCGTCCTACCCGCTGACCGACAGCTGGGGCCTCGCGCTCCAGACGGCCGCACTGGGGTTCGCCGTGCTCGCGCTCGACCGGGGTCGCCGCTGGATCGCGCCGTTCGCCCTGGCGGTGCTCGTCCTCTCGTTCACGCGGGACAGCACATGGATCCCCGTCCTCGCCGCCGTCTGGTGCGCCTACCGGTTCCGGACGCGCACCGCGGTCGCGCTCGCAGCGAGCGGTTTCGCGGCAGCGCTGCCCGCGGTCCTGGCATTCAGCGTGCCGATGCGCGAGCTCGTCGCCTTCAACGTCGTCGGCCACGATCCCGCACCGGACGCGACCTGGGGATTCATCGCCGAGCACTACCCGGGCGCGCTGGTCGATCACGTGCGCGGCAACCTCGGCTTCGTCCGCCGCGGCGAGTGGTACACGGGCGCGTACTTCGCGGGCGGCCTGATCGCGCTGTTCGCACTGACCCGGCGCTCGCGGGAGGCACTGCCGACGCTGCTGAAGGCGGCCGCCGTGGTCGCCCTGCTCTACGTCGTCTCGATCCCGGCGTTCAGCGCGTTCCGGGTCGAGCTGGTCCTCGTCCCGATGGCCGCCTACGGGCTCGCGTTCGCACTCGAGCGGCTGGTTGCGCTCCGCGGGGGTCTCCGGCCGGCCCGCGCACCGTCCCGGTAGACGAGCCGCGTGAGGGCGCGGGAGCTGTACCAGCTCCCCGAGACGAAGCGCATGATCGGGCCGAAGCTCCACGCAGCGGGAGCGCCGAGGAAGTGCAGCCCCGGGACGGAGGACTCCAGGCCCCGCCCGAGCAGCGGATAGCCGTTCGCCTGGCGGATCGCGTTCAGCAGGGTCGGCTCGAGGAACTCGTACCGCCCGAGGTCGACCCGATAGCCGGTGCCGAGCAGCAGGTGGTCGACGACGCGCCGGCTCCCGTCCGAGAGCTCCAGCCGTAGCCCGTCGTCGGCCGGCTCCGCAGCGACGACGTGGTCGTCGAGGTGGATCGGCACACCCTCGAGCCGCGCGAGCAGCCAGTGCGCGCCCGCCGGCCGGATCGAGCGGCGCGCGATCCGGTTCTGGGCCGCACGGGGAAGCCTGCGGAAGAGTTCCGGCACCGCCACCAGCCGGCTGTACCAGAGCGGCCCCACGTCCGTCGGCGCGTACGCGACAGGCCCGAGCCGCCCGAGCCGCTTCTTGATCCCGTGTCCGCGCAGCCAGACGACGCGGGAAGCCCGCACGAAGATCTCGACGCCGGCCGCGCCGCCCTCGTGCGCGAGCGCGGCGGACTCGAGCGCGCTCTGGCCGCCGCCGACGACTGCGAGCCGCCGCCCGGCGAACACGCCGAGGTCGCGATGCTCGCCGGTATGCGAGGCGAGCTCGCGAGGCAATCCGGCGAACGCAGCGGGGACGGAGCGGAACCGCTCGATCCCACAGGCGACGACGACCCGCTTCGCACGAACCGTCTCCCCGTCCGAGACCTCGAGCCGGAAGCCGCCGTTCTCACGTCGCACGCCGGTGACCCGGCGACGGTCGACTTCGGGCACCGCCCTGCGCTGTACCCACTCCCCGTACTCGACGAAGCGCTCGAGCGGCACCGGCGTGCCGAAGCGCGCCCCCGTCTCCTTCCGGTAGGCGTCGAGCGAGAGCTCGCCCTCGTGCTCGGCGATGCAGGTGGCCGGCCAGTTCGACCGCAGCAGCATCCCGGCCGGCATCCCGCGCCAGAACGACATCGGCTCCCCGAAGACGAGCGGTTCGACCCCCGCCCGGCGGAGATGCGCGGCGGCGGCCAGCCCGTACGGGCCGGCCCCCACGATGACGACCTCGGCGCTCAGAATCCTCTCCTAACCGCAAGGTAGGGCAGGAGGAGCAGCTCGACCAGCCCCGGCAGCGGGTCGTCGCGGCTGAAGACGGCCTCCGTGTCGGCCCGGCGGAGCGAACGGAGGTACTCGCGCCAGCGCAGCGTCCCGGCGAAGAGCTCCGTCACCGCGGTCGGGAAGTCGGTCACGAGCCGGATCCAGCTGACGCCGGCCTCGGTGTGGCACGGCTCCACGGGGCGGCCGACCTGGTCGGCGAAGAGGAGGTACGGGAAGTCGACGCCGGCGCGCTGGCCGAGCGTGTGGTAGCCCCAGGTGCGGGCGTTGACGTCGAGCAGCTTGTAGCGCCCCTCGCGATCGTCGCGCTTGTATTCGACCTCGACGAGGCCGTAGTAGCCGATCCCGCGCAGGAACCGCTCCGAGAGCTCCTCCAGCTCCGGCAGGTCCACGGTCTCCACGAACGTGCTCGCACGGCCGAACTGCGGCGGGTGCTGGCGCCGCCGGCGGGCGGCCATGCTCCCGAGCGCCCGGCCGTCCTTGAAGAAGGCGCAGTAGGCGAACTGGTGGCGCCCGTCGCCGGGGATGAGCTCCTGCACCATCACCTCGCCCGGGCCGACGAGCGCGGCGGCGCGCTCGTAGAGCTCGACCAGCTCCTCACGGCTGTCCGCGCGCCAGGCCTTCGCCTTGGTGGCGTAGACGAAGTGCTCCTTGATCGCGGGCTTGAGCGCGAACGGCGGCTCGCCGTCGATCGCCGCGAGATCCTCCGGCCCCTCCGGATACCACGTGCGCGGCGTCGGGATGCCCAGCTCCGCCGCCCGCGCATACGTGTTCCGCTTGTCCCAGGCCCACCGGACGACGTCCCACGACGGCGTCGGGACGCGGAGCTCCGCGGCGAGCCGCTCTCGGTGCCGGGAGAAGGCGGCGACGGTCTCCTCACGGGTCGGGTAGAGCACCCAGCCGCGCAGGCCGAGCCGCCGGGCCACGTCGAGCACCGTCTCCACCGTGCGCTCCTCGTCGAAGAGGTCGGGGACGCGGACGGCGTGCGTCGCGTAGCGCGAGTAGCGGGCGATCGAGCGCTCGTCGTCGATCACGCAGACCGGAATGCCCCGCCGCCCCAGGCTGCGGACGATGCCCAGGCCCTGGAAGTCGCCGCCGATGACGATCGCGCCGGGGCCGTTCACGCGGCGGCTCCGTTCGGCTGGGCGAGGACGACGGTCGCCTCTCCGGCGGCCGGGCCGACGACGGTCCAGGTCCCGTCCACGAGCTCGGGCCTCGACGCGGCACGGCGGCGCCACCAGGCGGCGAGCTCCCGCGGCAGCGGCTTCCAGGCGGTCTCGTCCCGCGCGAACGCCTCGAGGAAGCGCTCGTAGGCGGCGAGCACCGGCGCCGAGACCAGGTAGTCAGGGTGGGTGATCAGGAGCGCCATCCCGCCGCGGTCCCGGAGGAAGGACGCCTTCTCGACCCAGAGCGCCTCGTCCGCGTGCCGGAGGATCGCGAAAAGCGTGTGGTCCTGCGGCAGCGTCACCGGCAGCTCGACCGTGTCGCCGATGAAGAACGGGAGCCAGGAGCAGCACCCGCCGGACTGCGGCTCGTAGGGGTCCGTGTCGGGATACGACGAGTCGTAGTCGAACCCGAGGCGGTCCATCCACTCCCAGCGCCGGTGCAGCGCCGGGGCGCGAAAGCCCCTCGCGCGCCAGCGGTCGCGGGCGGCGCGCATCTCCGGCAGCCGTGCGGCGAAGTGCGCCTCCGAGTCGAGGTCGAGCCCGTCGTGGTAGAGACCGTGGACGCCGACCTCGAATCCCTCAGCCGAGAGCTCGCCCACGAGCGCGTCGTCCACCTCGTAGCGGCGCGGGACGAGGTTCCACGAGGAGCGGACGTCGGCGTCGAGCTCGAGCTGCCTGACGGCCTCGAGATTCGCGAGGCCGACGTCGGTCTCCACGTCGTGCGTGAGGACGAGCGCCCACGAGTGGCCGTTCGGCCAGGGTGCGAGCGTCGGGACCGGCCGGCCCGAGACCGCCGTGACGACGTCGAAGAGCCACCCGTAGAAATCGTGGAGCGCGGGCTCCGCCGGCCAGCGCGGGAACTTCACCCGCTTCTGGATGCTCGTGAACGCGCGGCGAAGACGGATCTGCGCGCCGCGCGGGACGATCGGGCGCACGCGGTAGTACACGCGGCGCGCGGCCGTGGTCATCTTTCCGCGCGGACTGTCGCGGACGTACGCCTCAGACCAGACGTTCCGGACGGCCTCGCACGGGTCGAAGGGAAGGAAGACGCTGCCCCGGTCGTCGCGCCAGACGGAGCCGACGCGCTGGCCCCTGGCGTCGACCACGGCGCGCCACGGCGTCCACGAGCCGCCGAGCTCGTCGAGCAGCCCCTGTGCCGCGTCGTCGGGCAGCAGGCGGGCGTAGACGAGGATCGAGCCGAAGCGGAGCTGCGCGAGCGGCAGCAGATCCTCGCGCAGCGAAGCGCTGTCCGACGCGACCCAGTGGAGCGCTGCGGCCCCGGGCTCGTGCTCGGCGAGCCGCAGGTGCGCTACCCGGCCCCCGCTGCCTGCGAGCCGGTACGGCACGCGGAAGTAGTCGAAGAGCAGGAACGGCTTCGTGCAGGAAAACATCCTCCCCCCATCCTGCGCTCAAAAACGGCCGCGGTGTGGTCTCGGCCCTGTTTTGCTGGCTGCGTCCGTGGCGATCGGGCGCATGCCGTTCCCCCCTTCCGCTACGCCGCGGAGACCGCCCGTACGAGCTGCCCTGCCTCCTCGAGTGCGCGCAGCGCGACCGCGCCGATCTCGGCAGGGTTGCGCACCACGTAGAGCCCGAGCGACTCCATCAAGTCCATCTTCGCGGACGCCGTGTCAGCCTCTTCCGAGACGATCGCTCCCGCATGCCCCATCCGGCGGCCCGCCGGAGCCGAGGAGCCCGCGACGAAAGCAACGACCGGCTTGCTCATCTCGGCCGCCGCATAGCGGGCGGCCTCGACCTCCTGCGGGCCGCCGATCTCTCCGATCATCACGACGAGCTCGGTCGCCGCATCGTTCTCGAACGCTCGCAGGCACGTGACGAAATCGACGCCGTTGACCGGGTCCCCGCCGATCCCGACGCAGGTCGACTGTCCGAGGCCGAGGTCGATCATCTGCGAGACCGCCTCGTAGTTGAGCGTCCCCGAGCGGGAGACCACGCCGACCGAGCCCGGCCGGTAGATCCGGCTGGGCATGATCCCGACCCTGCACTCTCCCGGCGTGATGATTCCCGGGCTGTTCGGCCCGACGAGGAGCGTGTCGCGGCCGACGAGGTAGCGCTTGACGGCGACCATGTCCTGGACGGGGATGCCGTCCGCGATCACGACGACGACGTCCACGCCGGCGTCGATCGCCTCGAGCGCCGCGTCGGCGGCGAACGGCGGCGGGACGAAGACACCCGACACGTTCGCACCGGTCGCGGCGACGGCCTCGGCAACGGTGTCGAAGACGGGCACGCCGAGGTGCGTCGTGCCGCCCTTCCCGGGCGTGACGCCGGCCACGATCTGGGTTCCGGAGGCCAGCGACTCCTCGGCGTGGAAGGTCGCGTGCCGGCCCGTGAGGCCCTGGATGACGACGCGGGAGTCCCCGTCGACGAAGATGCTCATGCGCGCGCGCCGTTCAGCGACGCGACGGCCGCCGCGGCCGCGTCGTCGAGGTTGTCGGCCGTGGTCAGCGCGAGGCCCGACTCCGCGAGGATCCGGCGACCCTCCTCGACGTTCGTCCCGGCGAGCCGGGCCACGACCGGCACGTCGATCTCCTGCGCGCGGCTCGCCTCGACGATGCCCTCGGCGATCCAGTCGCACCGGTTGATCCCGGCGAAGATGTTGACGAGGATCGTCTTCACGTTCGGGTCGGTGAGCACGATCCGGAAGGCATTCGCGACCTTCTCGGGCGACGCGCCGCCGCCGACGTCCAGGAAGTTCGCGGGACGGGCGCCGTGGAGCGTGATCGCGTCCATCGTCGCCATCGCGAGCCCGGCGCCGTTGACGATGCACCCGACGTCCCCGTCGAGCGCGATGTAGTTCAGGCCGTGCTGGGAGGCGTCCGTCTCCTTCGGATCCTCCTCGTCGAGGTCCCGCAGCCCGCCGACCTCCGCCCTGCGGAAGAGCGCGTTGTCGTCGAACGAGACCTTCGCGTCCAGCGCGAGCAGGGCGCCGTCGTCGGTCACGGCGAGCGGGTTGACCTCGATCTGCAGGGCGTCCGTTTCCTCGAAGCACCGGTAGAGCGCCCGCATGAGGGCGACCGCCGGACGCAGCTGCGGGCCCGAGAGCCCGAGCGCGGCCGCGACCTTGCGGCACTGGAAGTCCTGGAGGCCGAGCGCCGGGTCGATCGTCTCACGGACGAGCCCGCCGGCCCCCTCGACGTCGACGCCGCCGGACGTCGATCCGAGGAGCACAGGCCGCTGAGGGCCGCGGTCGACGACGAGGCCGAGGTAGAGCTCGCGCGCGATCCCGACCGCCGGCTCGACGAGCACGCGTCCCACGAGCGCGCCGTCGGGCCCGGTCTGCGCCGTGACGAGCCTGCTTCCGAGCAGGTTGGCCGCGATCGCGGCGACCTCCTCGACGGACCCGGCCAGGCGGACACCGCCCGCTTTGCCGCGGCCGCCGGCGTGGACCTGCGCCTTCACGACCCACCGCTCGCCGCCCAGCTCGGCCGCGGCTGCGGCGGCCTGGTGCGGCGCGTAGGCGACGCCGCCGGGCGGGACGGGGACGCCGTAGGAGCTCAGCAGCTCCTTGGCCTGGTGCTCGTGGACGTTCATGCGCGGGCTGCCGTCACTCCCTCGGAGCGCCTCAGCCGGTGCCAGTCGATCGTGCGCTCGAGCCCTTCGTCCAGGCCGACCGTCGCCCGGAAGCCGAGGAGCTCGTTCGCCTTCGTCGTGTCCGGCACCCGGTGGCGGACGTCCTGATACTTGCCCGGCAGCGTCTCGTAGCCGACGAAGTTCGCCCGGAGCGGCTGCGGGATGTGCATCGCCCGCTGGATCCGCGCCGCGAGGTCGAGGATCGTCATCGTCTCCGTGCCGCCGACGTTGACGACCTCGCCGCGTGACTCGGGCGTCCGGAGCGCGCGGACGATCGCGTCCACCGTGTCGCTCACGTACGTGAACGTCCGGGTCTGCTGGCCGTCGCCGTGGATCTCCATCGCCTGGCCGTCGAGCAGCGCTTCGACGAATGTCACCATCGGGCCGCCCCACCAGCTCATGTGGTTGCGCGGGCCGTAGGCGTTGAAGAGGCGGAGGACGGTGACCCGGAGGTCGCGCTCGTCCGCCATCGCCAGTGCGTGATGCTCGTCGTAGAGCTTCGACGCCGCGTAGGCCCAGCGCTTCGTCGTCGGCGGGCCGAGCACGATCTCGCCGTCCTCGCGGTACGGCGGCGTGCCGTTCCCGTAGACGTCCGACGTCGACGTGAACACGAGGTCGGCATCGAGCGCGAGCGCGACCGCGCAGGCCGCGTTCATGCCGTGCACGTTGACCTCGAGCGTCGACAGCGTCCCGCCGAAGCGCGGGATCTTCTTCGCCGCGAGGTGGGCGATCGCGTCGCAGCCCTCGAATGCCGCCTTCAGGTCGCGCCGGTTCGTGCAGTCGAAGACCTCCAGCCGGAAGCCGTCGTGGTCGAGGAAGGACGCCACGTTCGAGATCGACCCGTAGGACAGATCGTCGACGCCGACGACCTCGACGCCCTCCGCCAGCAGCCGTTCACACAGGTGCGAGCCGATGAAGCCCGCGGCGCCCGTCACGCCAACTTTCTTCACGGGATCCTCCTTGTCCAGACGTCAAGCGTTCGTTCACCTTTTGCGCTCGGGGAGCGCAACGTCGCCGCAGGGGTGAAGTTCCGCTCGAGCCAGGCAGCGACGATGCGCTGGAACGAGCCTCCGAAGTGGGTGTGTCCGTAGCCGGGCCAGTCCCGCCGGTCGGTGATCGCGAGCCGGACACCGGCCTGATCGAGTCGCGCGACCGCCGCGCGCTCGTCCTCAGGTGTGGGGAGAGCTCCGGGGAGCATCGAGATCTCGCGAAGCGGGCTCGGCCGCCCGGAGAGCACGTTCAGCCCGGTCATGATCGGGGAGACGAAGATGGGGTCGCCGGGCTCGGTGCTCCGCTCGATCCACGCGAGCGCCGACCGGTACAGCGTGCCCTCGCCGGGCGTCTCGGCGATCGCGCCGCCCGGGCCGCGAACGGTTGCCGTCTCGGCCCTGGCGTCCATGATCGTCAGCCCGGCGCCGGCGGCGGCGAGGAAGGCGATCCAGGCGGCGCCGAGCGCGCGGACCTCCGGGCGCCTGACGAGCTCGACGAGGTGCAGTCGCGCCAGGAAGATCGCGATCAGCGGCGCGTAGTAGACGGCCATCTGCGGCCGCGGGGCATGCAGGAAGAAGCCGTTCCCCGCCGTGAACGCCACGGCCGCGAGCGCCGTCGCACAGATGAGCAGTCCCTGCTGCTCTCCGCTCCAGGCGCGTCGCTGCGCCGCGAAGCGGCGAACGAGCAGGACGACCGCGATCGCCGCGCCGAGCGGGATCCAGCCGTAGACGTAGTAGAGGCCGTGCCGCAGCGCCTCCGGGTTCGCAAGGGCCCCGCCGACGGCCATGACGGCGCCGATGCCCGCGACCGCGAGCGCGACCCGGCGCGTCCGGCCTCCGCGAGCGAGCGCCAGGCCGAGACCGACGATGAACGCCGCCCCCGCCGCGTACATCGCCGCGTAGCCCGCGATCACGGAGACGTCGTGGAACGAGTTCGGCATCCGGCCGCCGAGCATCACGTCGCCGCCCGCCCGTAGCTCGTCGACGGGATAGAGGTTCTCGAAGACGAGGCGGTCGAAGGAGACGACGGTGAGCAGGCCGCCGTAGACGAGCGCCGGGATCGCCGCTGCGGGAGCAGCGAGCAGGAGCGCCTCCCGGCGCCACGACATCCGCGCGACCGCCCGGAGGAGGAGCCAGAGACCCGCGGTTGCGGTCGCCGCGAAGGTCACCTCCGGCTTCGTGAGCGTCATCAGCCCCAGGGCGGCGCCGGACGCGAGCAGGAGCGGCGTGGCCGGCGTCCCGGCGTAGCGGACGAGGCCGATCAGGAAGGCCAGGAGCAGGAGCGTCCCGAGCGTCGCCGCGTGCGTGTGCGGGAGGACGTAGCTGTAGTTGTTCGGGATGAGGGCGACTGCGAGCGTCAGCGCAGCGGCGAGGAACGCGCCGAGCGGCGAGAGGAACGACCGTCCCAGCGCGTAGGTCGCGGCGACGATCCCGGCCGTGAGGAGCAGGCCGATTGCGATCGCGGAACCGAAGCCGCTCCCCGCGAGCAGCACGCCCAGTCCGGAGAGGCCGGGCGCAAGCGGGCCGTAGAAGTAGGTGAAGTCGCGATACGGCACCTCTCCGTCGGCGACGCGCATCCCGGCGAC
>DASVEW010000010.1:0-22408 GCA_036380355.1 Gaiellaceae bacterium
GTCCTCGTACGAGCGGTTGGAGTTCCTCGGCGACAGCGTGCTCGAGCTCGCGGTCGCACGGGCGCTCTACGAGCGCTATCCCGAGCTTCCGGAAGGCCGGTTGGCGAAGATCCGCTCGCACGTCGTCTCCCGCGCGAGCTGTGCCGTCGTCTCTCGTGAGCTGGGGCTTGGCAGCCGCCTCGTCGAGAAGGGCGAGGGGATCGTGCCGGAGGAGGAGCTCGGCAGGCTCTCCCGGAACCGCAACGTCCTGGCGGCCCTCCTCGAGGCGGCGCTGGCGGCACTCTTCCTCGAGCACGGCTTCCAGCCGATCGGGGAGGCAATCGTCGAGGCCTTCAGCGGGCGGATCGAGTACGCAGCGACGACTCACGTGGACTTCAAGACGGAGCTCCAGGAACAGCTTGCCGCGCTCGGACGCCAGGTGAGCTACTCGGTGCTGGAGGTCGAGGGGCCGCCGCACGACCGGAAGTTCACGTCCGCCGCGGTCATTGACGGTGACCACGCCGGCGTCGGTGTCGGGTTGTCGAAGAAGGCCGCCGAGCAGGAAGCCGCGAAGCAGGCGCTCGAGAAGGTCCGCGCCGTCTAGCGACGACGCGGACCCTCCGAACTAGCTAGCAGCCGATCACCCGCTTGATCCGCTGGGCATCGGCGATCAGGCGGTTCGCCTGCGCGCTGGTGATCCAGCGAAACGTCACGGCGACGCGGACGACGTAGATGTAGTAGTCGAGCCCCCTGCACGCGAGCGTCCGGTTGTTCTGAATCACGTACGCGAAGACGCTCTGGAGCTGGCTCTTTAGCGATGGCGAGAGCGACCGGAACCCCCAGACCGCAAGGGTCGCGTCGATCAAGTCGACGAGCTGCTCAGGCGCACCCTTCACGACGACGCTGAAGGACCCGCTCGCCGCGTTGCCCGCCGCGTCGGTTCCCGTGCAGTTCACGACCGTCGTGCCGATCGCGAACGTCCCGCCCGAGGGCGGAGAGCACCCAACGGCCGGCGAGGGATCGTGGTCGTCGGTCGCGGTCGCCGCATAGTTGACGACCGCGCCCGCGGGCATCGTCGCGTTGACGACGATCGTGCCGGGCAGGGAGAGTGTCGGCGCCGTCGTGTCGGTCGCCGGCGGCGTCGTCTGGTTCGGGAGAACGGAGATGACCTCCCCGAACCGAGCGGCGACGACGATGTCCGGTAGCCCGCTGCCGTTGAGCTCGGCGATCTGGATCGACGCGGGGCTGTCCCCGGCCGGGAAGCTCTGCACCGAGCCGAACGTCCCGCTCCCGTCCCCGGCGAGGACTGAGACCGTGTCGCTCTCCGAGGCGGCGATCGCGAGGTCGTTGTGGCCGTCCCCGTCGAGGTCGCCGACGGCGATCGACTTCGGGCCGTCGCCTCCCGCGTAGCTCGTATGGGGCGCGAACGCGCCGGAGCCGTCGCCGATCAGCACGGACGCGAGGTCGTTGAACAGGTTCGCCGCCGCGATGTCGAGATGGCCGTCCTCCTTCAGGTCGCCGAGGGCCACGCCCTGCGGGCCGTTGTCCGCGGTGTACAGGTCCGGCGCGCCGAGATTGCCCGTGCCGTCACCCTGGAGGACCGTCACCTGGTCGGCGTCGAACGCGGCGACGACCACGTCCAGGTCACCGTCGTGGTCGAGATCGCCCAGCGCCAGGGCATGCGGGCCGTTTCCGGCGGGGAAGTCGGTCCGGTGGCCGAAGGAACCGGAGCCGTCGCCGAGGAGCACGGAGACCGTGTCGGAGACGCGGTTTGCGACGACCAGGTCGCGGTTGTGATCCCCGTCGAGGTCGCCGATCGCGACCGCGTGCGGCTGGTCGCCGACGGCGTACGACGTCGCGGAGCCGAAGCCGCCCGTCCCGTTGCCGAGGAACACCGAGACGCTGTTGCTCAGCCGGTTGGCAACCGCCAGGTCGGTGGCGCCGTCCCCGTCCACGTCACCCGCGTCTACCGAGAGCGGACCGGCGCCGGTCGGGTACGTGGTGGCCGCACCGAAGCCGCCGCTGCCGTTCCCCAGCAGGATCCCGATGTTGTCGGTGTTGCCGTTCGCGACCGCCACGTCAACCGCTCCGTCGCCGTTCAGGTCCGCGGTCACGAGCGAGACGGGGCGTATGCCTCCGGTCGGATAGCTGGTCGGCGCACCGAACGACACCGCGTGGGCGAGGCCGGGCGCGAGCAATGCGAAGCCGGCCGCGAGTGCCAGCAGCCCTCGACGGCGCGGTCGGATGGTTGTCATTCGTTCCTCCGTGGGTTGACGGCGGCAGCACGGACGGGCGGCGTCCTCGACTCACCGTAGGAACGCGGCGAGCGCTGCACCAGCCAGTCTTGGGATGGGTTTTCCTGGCCGTCCGAACGGCTTCCGCGCTTTCCTCTTAACACTCCTGGTTTTCGCGTCGAGCCGAGGCGATTCGAGGGTCCGGTCGACCGTGCTTTCGAGCTGGACTACGGTCGCCTGGAGTTCGGGCTCCTTCGTTCGCGCCATCCGCATGACGGACTAGCGTTCCGGCGGCGTGCATCTCCGCGCCATCCGCATCCGCGGCTTCAAGTCCTTCCCTGAACCGGTCGAGGTTCGCCTCGAGCCGGGCGTGGCCGTGGTCGTCGGGCCGAACGGCTCGGGGAAGTCGAACGTGGCCGACGCGCTCCTCTGGGCCTCGGGAAGCCTGAGCCCCAGCGAGCTGCGTGCCGAGAAGCCCGACGACGTCCTCTTCGCCGGCTCCGGTGTCCGCCAGCCGGTCCCGTACTGCCAGGTCGAGCTCGTGCTCGACAACGCCGACGACACACTGCCGGAGCTGCCGGCGGAGGTCTCCGTCATGCGGCGCCTCCACCGAGGAGGGGAGGGTCAGTACCTGATCAACGGGTCGGCGGTCCGGCGCACCGACCTCGTCGAGCTGCTCGCCGACGTGGGCCTGGGCGGCGCGGCCGGCTCCGTGATCTCGCAGGGCAAGGTGGAGGAGATCCTCGCCTCGAAGCCGGAGGAGCGCCGCGCGCTGGTCGAGGAGGCCGCGGGCCTGGGGAAGTTCAAGCGTCGCCGGCACCGGGCGGAGCTGAAGCTCGCGCGGGTGGGACAGGATGTCGCGCGGGCGAGGGACATCGAGGCCGAGGTCAAGAAGCGCCTCCGACCGCTCGCGCTGCAGGCGAGCGCTGCGCAGCGGGCCGAGAAGCTCGGGGGCGAGATCGCCTCGCTGGAAGCGGCGGTCGCGACCCTCGATCTGGCGGCGATCGACGAGCGGATCGAGGAAGCGGCGGAGCGGCGCTCGGCCGCCGACCACGCCAAGCGGCGAACGGAGGCGAAGCTCGAGGAGCTCCTCGCCGAGCGGCACCGGGCCGAGGAGGAGCTCGCGGACGCCGCGGGCAAGCGCGAGTCCGCGACCGCCGCGCTGTACCGGCTTCGGAGCGCCGGCGAGCGGGTCGAGTTGCGGCGCGAGAGCGCGGCGTCTCTGGTGGAGTCCCTTCGCCAAGCAGCGACCAGGCCGCGGCTCCCGACGGGCCCCTCGGCGGCCGACCTGCGCCGCCGGAAGCTCCGCGAAGAGGCCGGGCTTGCGCGTGAGCGGCTCGGAGCGCTGGAGCGGACCTTGGCCGAGCGGGAGGGGGTTCCGCCGGCGGCACGCGCCCTCGCCGAGGCCGGCCACGAGCTGCTGCTCTCCAGGTTGGACGTCGCTCCCGGCGACGAGCGGGCGGTCGCGGCCGCGCTGCGTGGACGTGGGGCCGCCGTGCTCGCGCCGGACGAGGAGGCGGCGCTCCGGCTCGTCGACGAAGCTCGCGCGAGAGGGCTGGGGAGCCTAAACGTCGTCGTCGACGAGAAGGTCGACGAGTTCGTGATCGTCGAACGCGGCGAGCTGCTCGCCCAGTCGAAGCTCGCGGTGACCCGCGAGGGGATCGCCTACGACCCTGGCGCACGTGAGGTCTGGTTCGCGGGCGAGGCGGCCGAGGCCGTCCTGCTCGAGCTCGAAGCCCGGCGCCGAAGGCTCGCCGACGAGATCGCGGCGCTCGAGCGCGAGGCGGACGCAGTCGTGGACGAACGGCGAGCCGTCGCGGCGGAGGACGACGGGCGCTACCGCCCGCACATCGCCCTGGCGGAGCGGCTGGAGCGTGCGCTGACGGCGGCCGGCTCGGCAACCGCGCGGTGGGAACCGACGCTCCGAGCACGCGTCGACGCCGGCACCACACGGACCGGCGGGCTCGCCGAGGAGCTCCGGCGCCTCGGCGGCGCCGAGGCCGAGATCCGCCGCGAGGCCGGCGAAGCGGCATCGGGTGCCGGGGCGATCGACGTGGAGCTCGCGCGGCTCCAGGCCGAGCGCGACGAGGCCCAGCGGCGGTTCGACGCGGCCGGCGCCGAGCCGGCCGAAGGAGACGACAGGGAGGCGATCGCCGAGCGCCTCGAGCGGCTGCGCCGCCGTCGCGAGGAGCTCGGCCGCGTGAACCCGCTCGCCGCCGAGGAGTACGAGCGCG
The DNA here is from genome assembly GCA_036380355.1 of Gaiellaceae bacterium. GTDB lineage: Bacteria > Actinomycetota > Thermoleophilia > Gaiellales > Gaiellaceae > JACDAN01. The sequence continues at coordinate 4,448 of DASVEW010000010.1, forward strand.
AGAAGGAATCGCTCGCCGAGCTGACGGCGCAGCGCGAGGACCTCGAGCACAGCCTCGACGAGCTCGCCAAGCTTCGGGACGACCTCGACCGCACGGTCGAGCGCCGCTTCGCCGAGACGTTCGACGCGGTGAGCGGGCACTTCGAGGAGGTCGCCGCGACGCTGTTCCCGGGCGGGCAAGGCCGCCTGCGTCTCACGGGCGAGAGCGAGGGCGACGACGAGGAGGCCGCGCCAGGGATCGAGGTCGAGCTGCGCCCGGCCGGCAAGAGGGTGACCCGGCTCTCGCTGCTCTCCGGCGGCGAGAAGGCGCTCGGCGCGATCTCGTTCCTCTTCGCGCTCTTCCTCGCCCGCCCATGCCCGTTCTACCTCCTCGACGAGGTCGAGGCTGCGCTCGACGATGCCAACATCGGCCGCTTCGTCGAGCTCGTCCGGCGCTTCTCGGACCGGGCGCAGTTCATCGTCATCACGCACCAGAAGAAGACGATGGAGGCGGCAGACGTCCTCTACGGGGTCACGATGGGCTCGGACGGCGTCTCGCAGGTCGTCTCGCGCCGCCTGCCGCGCGAGTCTGCGACTGAAGCCGCGGCCTAGCGGCGCAGGTCGCGCGCGATCAGCCAGGAGTCCTCGATGCGATCGCGGAGGTTCTCCGCCGTCGCCGCCTCCAGCCGCACGAGCACGACCCGCGGATAGTTCTCGTAGTGCGGCGTGACGTAGAAGAGCTCGGGCTCGCCGGCGAGCATCAGGGGTCGCTCGTCGGGGTCGCACCGGATCACGAGCGCGCCCTCCGCCTCCCGGTGCGGGCTCATGCCCGCGAACCACTTGCCCCGCACCTTGAACGACGGGTGACCCCACGACGTCGTCTCCTCGGCGTCGGCGAGCGCCAGCGCGAGCTCCCGCACCTCGTCCCACTCCATCGGGCTGAGGCTAGCCTGCCGCGATGGCCAGGAGCTGGGGCGAGTTTCTCGGTGATTCCGACACGCCGGACGAGACCGGCGAAGAGCAGGCGGGGTTCTTCTCGCGACTGCGCGACTCGCTGGGGAAGAGCCGCCGTGCGCTGACCGAGCAGATCGCCGCTGCCGCGTTCGACCCGGGTGACCACGACGCCTGGGAGCGCCTCGAGGAAGCGCTGATCGCCGCCGACGTGGGCGTTCCGACCACCGCCGAGCTCGTCCGGCGGCTCGAGGCCCGCGGCGACGTCGGCGAGCTCGGCGCGGCGCTGAGCGAGGAGGCCGCACAGCTCCTGGGCGAGCCGCCCAGCCTCGACCTCGGCGCGCAGCCGACCGTGATCCTCGTCGTCGGCGTCAACGGCACCGGCAAGACGACGACGATCGGCAAGCTGGCGCAGAAGCTCCGCGAGCACGACCACTCCGTGCTGCTCGCCGCCGCCGACACGTTCCGCGCCGCGGCCGAGGAGCAGTTGGAGATCTGGGCCGAGCGCGCCGGCGCGGACTTCGTCGGCTCCGAACGCGGGGGAGACCCGGCGGCGGTCGCCTACGACGCGGTCGAGGCGGCGACCGCGCGCGGCCGCGACGTGGTCATCGTCGACACGGCCGGCCGGCTCCACACGCAGACGAACCTCATGGAGGAGCTTGCGAAGGTGCGCCGCGTGATCGAGCGCCGACTCCCGGGCGCGCCGCACGAGACGCTCCTCGTCGTGGACGCGACGACCGGCCAGAACGGGCTCCAGCAGGCGCGCCTCTTCGGCGACGCGGTGGATGTGTCAGGCGTCGCCCTGACCAAGCTGGACGGCTCCGCGAAAGGCGGTGTCGCGCTCGCCATCGCCCACGAGCTCGGTCTCCCGGTCAAGCTCGTGGGCGTCGGTGAGGGCCTCGACGACCTGCGGCCGTTCGACGCCCGGGACTACGCGACCGCGCTGCTCTCGGGCTAGCGTTCGACCGCGAAGGCGATGTTGACCGTCGTGCGGTACTCGCTGATCCGGTCGTTCTCGACGACCGCGCTCATCGAGACCACCTGCGCGCCGTGGATCCCGCGCACCGTCTTCGCCGCCTCCTGAACCGCTGCATCGGCCGCCTTGGCGAAGCTCTCGGGCGACGAGCCGATGATCGTGACGACCTTCGCGATGTCCGCCATGTACATCCCTCCTAGGTTGGTTGCTAGACGGTGCGTGCCCGTGAATCGCGGGCGTTTCGAGGTCTACCCGCCGGGTCGCAGGATCACCCGGTATTCGTGGAGGGGGTTCTTCTTGCGGACCTCGATCGCCTCGATGACGGCCGTCGTCCCGACCGGCTTGTCCTCCATGGCGGCCTCGACCGCTTCCTTGATCGATTGCCTCCACTTATCCGCAGCCATGATGCTCCTTTCGTTAGCCGCCGGCTCCCAGCACGACGATGTAGTCGCCGATCGGGTTGGTGACGGTGACGTACATGTCGACCACCCTCAGCTGGACGGGCGGATCCCACTGCCTCCGCCGCTTGAGATCCCTCTCGGCTTTCTTGACGGCGTCCTGTGCCGCCTTCGCGAAGCTGGCGCCGGGACCCCTGGACTTGCCCACCCAAGTCTTCCCGATGGCCATTCCGTCCTCCCTTCCGCGTGTCCTGGGCTGCGATCCTATGACGAGGCGGTCTGCCGAGCCAAGAGGCGCCTCGCCGCTGCGACGTTGCCCTTCGCCTCGTGGGCCCGGCGCGCCTTCCCGAGATCGCCGGCCGCGGCGTATGCGCGCGCCTTGAGCTCGGGGGAATCGGTGCGCTCGGCGAGGACGACCGCCTCTCGACCCAGGCTCGTTTCCCCGGTCGCCCGCGCGAGGGCAACTCGCCACATCACCTGAGCGACGACGTCTACCGGTGTGGCCTCCTCCTTCGCGAGCGTCGCGAAGCGCTCGGCCTCCTCGAACTGCCCCTCCTCGCAGAGCGCATCGGCCAGAAACGCGCTGATCGGCGGGATGACGCTCTGGGCACCCATGGCGGAGAGCTCGTTGTACGCCCAGCGCAGAACCGCGGTCGCCTCCTGAGGCCGGTCCGCCAAGAGCTCGATGTCGGCCGCGATCAACGAGCGCATCGCGATCCTGAACCGCTGCCCCAGCTCCTGCCAGATCTTGCGTGCCTCCTCCTGAAGCCGGCGGGCCTCGTCGAAATCTCCCTGCATGGCCCGGAGGCCGGCGAGAGCGCCCGTGACGGAGGCCCGAAGCGACCGGGTGGTCGGAACCTCCCGCAGGAGCCGTTCGCACCGCGCGATCGCCGTGGGAACCGGAGCTGGCCCGTAGTAGACGGCTTGCGCGAGCTGCGCCGCGATCGTGGCCTGCTCGCCCGCGTCGCCGGCGCGACGGGCGTACTCCAGTGCGCGTTCGAGATGCTCCGTGCGGGCGGCCCAACGAAAGGCGTGGAGATGCATCTCGCTCTTCAGCCACCAGGCTTTCGCCAGGCCGATGTCGTCTCCCAGCTCCTCCAGCAGCGGGATCGCGCTGTCGGCGACGGCGACGATGTCCTCTACGGGTTCCTCCGGACGCGTGAAGGCCCGGAAGAACTCGCGCTCGATCAGCGTCCGGAGCTCCAGGCGGCGGTCGCCGGCGGCCCTGGCCGACTCGAGCGCCTCGTCGAGGACGCGCTCGGCCCGCCCGAAGTCGCCCGTCCGCATCAAGGCACTACCCAGGATGGGCAGGATCTCGCGCCGCTCGTCGTGCGAGTCAGGCAGGAGCGCAGCGGCTCGCGTCAGCAGGTTGACGGCGGCAGGGACATCGCCGCGTCCGATCGCGCGCCGACCCGCTCGGCCCAGCCGCTCGCCTGCGCGAGTCGCGAGCGTCGCGTCCACAGGGCCGAGCTCCTGGCGATAACGGAACGCTTGCTCGAGGTGGTAGCCGACGATCTCGTCCACGCCGGGCGCCGCCCGCTCGAGCCAGTCGGCGTAGCGCTCGTGAAGCCCCGCCCGGCTCTCTTTCGCAAGGCCGAGGTAGGCCGCGTCGCGGATGAGGATGTGCCGGAACCGGAAGCCGTCGTCGCCCGGGATGAGTGACCGGTCCGGCTCGATGAGCTCGCGGCGGACGAGCGACAGGAGCGTCGGCGCGACGGGCTCGTTCCCCGAGAGGGTCGCGACCGCACCGGCCGTGAACTCTCGCCCGATCACGGCCGCGCGTTCCAGCACCGACCGCTCCTCCGCGTCGAGCCGGTCGAGCCGCGCCGCCAGCAGCGCCTGGATGGTGGGCGGAATCTCCTCGCGCCGGCCGCCCTCCACCGCGAGGGCAAGCATCTGCTCGACGAAGAGCGGATTGCCCTCGGCGCCGGCCAGGATTCGATCCCGGTCGACCTCGCCGATCCCGCCGCCCAGCACCTCGACGAGGCGCTCGGACTCTGCCCCCGACAGCGGCCCGAGCGCCAGGACGAGCGAGCTGGTGGCGCTCCACGTCGGGCGCTGCTCGAGCAGTTCCGGGCGGGCGAGCCCCAGGATCACGATCGGCGCGTCAGTCGTCCAGCCGACCAGGTACTCGATCAGGTCGAGGAACGTCGGCTCGGCCCACTGCAGCTCGTCGATCCCGAGAATGAGAGGTTCCTCGCGGGCCAGGTGCTCGAGGAAGCGGCGGACGGCCCAGAAGGTCTCCTCGGTCCCCGGCGGCGACTCCGCCGTCCCGACCGCGCCGGCGATCCGGTCCGCGATCCGGTCGGCATGCTCGGCGCCTTCCAGGAACTGGGCGATGCCCTCGCGCGAGAGGCTGCCTGTGGCGGAGAGGACGATGCCGCGGAGCGGCCAGTACGTGATCCCCTCGCCGTACGCGAGGCAGCGACCCACGAGCGTCGTCGCACGGCCGCGAGTCGCGGAGAAGAGCTCGTCCCCGAGCCGGGACTTCCCGATCCCCGCCGGGCCGACGATCGTGGCGAGGCGGCATCGCCGCTCCTGCTCGGCGGCCTCGAGCTGTGCGCGCAGCGACGCCAGTTCCTCCTCGCGCCCGACCATGGGGGCGTCGAAGCGCCGGGGGAAGGGCGGCGCGCCTTCGACGACCCCGAGGAGACGCCAGGCCCTCACCGGCTCGGCCTTGCCCTTGAGGGTCAGCGGCTCGAGCGGCTCGACGAGGACCGCGTTCGAGACGAGCCGGTACGTCGAGTCGCCGAGGAGGATCTCCCCCGAGCGTGCGGCGGCCTCGAGCCGCTGCGTCGTGGCGACCGCCGTGCCCGTCGCGAAGGACTGCCGGTCGGTCGGGTCGCCGGCGACGACCTCGCCGGTGTTGACGCCCGTGCGAATGGAAAGGCGCACGCCGTGCGTCTCCTCCAGCTCCCGGTTCAGGGCGCCCAGGGCGGTGCGCATGTCGATCGCGGCCCGGACGGCGCGCAACGCGTCGTCGTCGTGCACGACCGGGATGCCGAAGACGGCCATGGCGGCATCGCCGATGAACTTCTCCACGGTCCCGCCGTGACGCTCGAGCTCCCCGCGGACCGCGTCGAAGTAGCGCTCCATCACTCCCCTCATCACCTCCGGGTCGAGCGCCTCCCCGAGCGGCGTGGAGTTTGCGATGTCGCAGAAGACCACGGTGACCGTCTTCCGTGCGGCCATGGCTCAACTCTAGGACGAAACCCCTTGTCTCTACACTGTTTCGCCGTGTTCGACACCCTCGGCGACAAGCTGAATGCCGCCCTCGGCCCGCTTCGCGGGCGGGGGAAGCTGGACGAGGAGGCGATCTCGCGCGCGATGCGCGAGATCCGGCTCGCGCTGCTCGAGGCGGACGTCAACTTCCGCGTCGTCAAGGACTTCGTCGCCCGCGTGAAGGAGCGCGCGCTCGGCCAGGACGTCGGGCGTAGCCTGACGCCCGGCCAGCAGGTCGTGAAGATCGTCCACGAGGAGCTGGCGAGCCTGATGGGCACCGGCGACTCGAAGCTCGTCTTCGCCGGCAAGGGACCGACCGTCATCCTCCTCGCCGGCCTCCAGGGCTCCGGCAAGACCACCGCTGCGGCGAAGCTGGCGCTCCTGCTCCGTAAGGAGAACCACTCGCCCGCGCTCGTCGCCGCGGATCTCCAGCGCCCGGCCGCCGTCGAGCAGCTCCAGCAGCTCGGCCGCCAGGTCCAGATCCCCGTCTTCACCGGGACGGATCCGGTCGAGGCCGCCAGGGAGGGGATCGAGCAGGCGCGCTCGCAGGGCCGCGACGTCGTGATCGTCGACACCGCCGGCCGGCTCCAGATCGACGAGGAGCTGATGGCAGAGCTCGGACGGATCCGCGACGCGACGAAACCGACGAACGTGCTGCTCGTGCTCGACGCGATGACCGGCCAGGAGGCCGTCTCGGTGGCGGAGGCGTTCCAGGAGCGGGTGGCCTTCGACGGAGTCGTCCTTACGAAGCTGGACGGCGACGCACGCGGCGGCGCGGCGCTGTCCGTGAAGGCCGTGACCGGCAAGCCGGTGAAGCTCGCCTCCGTCGGCGAGAAGCTCGACCAGCTCGAGTACTTCTACCCCGACCGGATGGCTTCGCGGATCCTCGGGATGGGCGACGTCCTGACCCTGATCGAGAAGGCGGAGGAGGCCGCGTCCGAGGAGGACCAGGCGGCGATGGAGGCCCGCATGCGCGCCGGCGAGTTCAGCTTCGACGACTTCCTGACGAGCTACCGGATGCTGCGCAAGATGGGCCCGCTGAAGGGCGTCCTGGGGATGATCCCCGGCCTCGGGAACCAGCTGAAGGGGCTCGACGTCGACGACAGGGAGCTCTCGCGCGTCGAGGCGATCGTCCTCTCGATGACGCCGCAGGAGCGACGGATGCCGCACCTGATCGACGGGTCGCGGCGAAAGCGAATCGCAGCCGGGAGCGGAACCGACGTCCAGCAGGTCAACAAGCTGCTCTCCGCGCGAAAGCAGATGCAGAAGATGATGAAGCAGATGGGGAAGGGCAAGATGCCCGGGCTCCCACCGGAGCTCGTCAAGCAGTCACAACGGAGGTGACATGGCAGTACGCATGAGGCTGACGCGGGTCGGGTCGAAGAAGAACCCGATCTACCGCGTCGTCGTCGCCGACTCGCGCTCGCCGCGGGACGGCCGGTTCATCGAGATCGTCGGGCGCTACAACCCGCAGACCGACCCGTCGACGATCGAGTTCGACGAGGACAAGGTTCGCGAGTGGCTCGGGAAGGGCGCTCAGCCCTCCGGGACCGTCTCGCGCCTGCTCAAGGCCAAGAACATTGCCTGAGCTCCTCGCGTACCTCGCGAGGCAGCTCGTGGACGACCCCGACGCGGTCCGCGTGGAAGAGGTGGAGAGCGAGGACGCGCTCGTCCTGCGCCTCCACGTCGCCAAGGAGGACGTCGGGAAGGTGATCGGACGCCAGGGACGGATCGCTCGGGCTCTTCGCGCGATCGTCCGCGCCGGCGGCGCGCGGCAGCGGCGGCGGCTCGTCCTGGAAATCGCTGACTGAGGCATTCGTAACAGTGGGCCGGGTGGGCAAGCCCCACGGCCTGGACGGCTCGTTCGTGGTCGAGCAGCCGAGTGACGACCCGACGCGCTTCGAGCCGGGCGCAGTGCTTCGTGCCGGCGGCGAGGAGGTCCGGGTCGAGGAGCGGAAGCGGCCCGGAGGGCGGCTCGTGATTCGCCTCGACAAGCCCGTTCCCCGGGGGACGCCCCTCGAGATCCCGCGCGCCGAGCTCCCCGAGCCCGAGCCGAGCTCGTACTACGTCTTCCAGCTCGTCGGCCTCGAGGTCGAGGAGGAGGGCGGCCGGCGCCTCGGCGTCGTCACCGACGTCGTGCCCGGCCCTGCCAACGACGCGCTCGAGCTCGACACGGCTATCCTGCTCCCCCTCGTCGAGGCCTGCGTGCGGGAGGTCGACCTGTCGGGGAGGCGAATCCTGGTTGCGCAGGGATTCGTCCCTGACAACTAACCTGCCGAAACCCTGCGCCTCGACGTCTTCACGCTCGCACCCCATGTCTTCGCCGCCGTCTCCGAACAACGCCCAGTCGCCTCCGTCCTCGGTGGAGCGCTGGAGCTGCGCCTGTTCAACTACCGCGACTGGACGCCGCTTCCGGGCGGCGAGGTCGACGACGAGCCCTACGGCGGCGGTCCGGGCATGGTCCTGCGGGTCGACGTTGTCGCCGCGGCGCTCGAGGGCGTCTACGGCGGGTTGCCCGACCACCGGGTGGTCGCCCTGACGCCGCAGGGACGGCAGCTCGACCAGGGGGTCGTCGACGAGCTCGCGGGCGAGGAGCAGCTGACGCTGCTCTCGGCCCGTTTCGAGGGGTTCGACGAGCGGATCGTGACGCACCTCGCGAACGACGCGATCTCGATCGGGCCCTACGTGCTGTCAGGCGGAGAGCTGCCTGCGATGGTCGTGGCCGACGCCGTGGCGAGGCGCCTGCCCGGCGCGCTCAGCGAGGGATCGGGCGCCGAGGAGAGCTTCTCGGCCGAGCTCGAAGGCGGCCTCGAGTACCCGCACTACACGCGGCCGGCCGAGTTCCGCGGCTGGACGGTCCCCGACGTGCTGCTCTCGGGCGACCACGCCCGGATCGCGGAATGGCGCCGGGACCAGAGCCGCCTGAGAACGCCGTCATGAGGAACCCGGTCGACCGTCTCACGCACCGCCTGCCGCGGCCCTGGAGGGTCGCGATCGACTGGGTCGTCACGATCGTCGGCGCGGTCGCGATCGTGCTCGCGATCAAGCAGTGGGTCGTCAACCCGTACCGGATCCCGTCCTCGTCGATGGAGCCGACGCTCCACTGCGCCGGATCCGGCCTCGGCTGCACGTCGCGCTTCTCCGACCGCGTGCTCGCGAACCGCTTCCTCTACCACTTCACGGATCCGGAGCGTGGCGACATCGTCGTCTTCACGACGCCGCAGCGGGCCCGCGAGGACTGCGGCGCTGGAGGGACGTTCGTCAAGCGCATCATCGGTCTCCCCGGCGAGACCTGGGAGATGCGCAACGGGTTCGTCTACATCAACAATCGGCGGCTGCAGGAGCCGTACGTGAAGGAGGACCGCCGGGACGTCGACACGAGGCCGCCGGTGAAGATCCCCGACGACCACTACTTCGTGATGGGCGACAACCGGGCGCAGTCGTGCGACTCCCGCGTCTGGGGCTCGCTCGAGCGCGAGAACATGATCGGCAAGGTCTTCGCGATCTATTTCCCGCCGCGGCGCATCGGGCTGCGCTGACGCCGGGCCGGCCTCCCGCGCCGCTCGACCCCTGGGGCCACCCCGGGCCACCACCCGCGATCGATCCTAGTCCGCAAGGACGCGCATGTCTGTGCCCTCAGTGCGCCGAGAGCGTGCCGACGGGCGTATCGTGCTGAAGCGATCGTCGCGACGTCGAACGAGCATCCGGCCGCCCAATCCCCGCCGAGAAGAATCGGCTTGCGCTAGCATCCCGCGGTCGGGCTGCCGCCCGACCCTTTGCCATGGCGAACCCCATCGAGACACTCGAGCGCAAACAGCTGCGCGCCGACCGGCCGGAGTTCAAGGCCGGCGACACCGTTCGCGTCCACTTCCAGGTCATCGAGGGACAGCGCCGCCGCATCCAGGTCTTCGAGGGCATCGTCATCAAGCGCCAGGGCTCTGGCGCCCGAGAGACGTTCACCGTGCGCAAGCAGTCGTTCGGCGTCGGCGTCGAGCGCACGTTCCCGCTCCACTCGCCCAAGATCGACAGGATCGAGGTCGTCGCGATCGGCGACGTGAACCGCGCGAAGCTCTACTACTTGCGCGGGAAAGTGGGGAAGAAGGCGCGCGTCCGCGAGCGCCGTGATGGGCAGAGGCTATCCTCGGCCGGTGCCGCAGCCGTCGCCGCCGAGCAGCCTGCCGCTGAAGATTCCGAGCCGGAAGAGGCCGTCGAGGCCGACACCGAGCTCGAGCCCGAAACCGAAGAGGGGTAGAAAACTTCTCGAGTTCGACCGCCGCTTCGGGCGGCGGTTCGTCGCCGGCGTGGACGAGGCCGGTCGAGGCTCGCTGGCGGGGCCGCTCGTCGTCGCCGGCGTTCTCTTCGACTACGAGCAGTTGCGCGACCACCGGTGCCGGCCGCTCGCGGGGCTGAACGACTCGAAGCAGCTGACGACCGAGGAGCGCGAGGAGGTCTTCCACGGGGTCGTCGAGTGTGCGAAGACGTTCACCGTGCGGGTGATCTCCTCGGAGGAGATCGACCGGCGGGGGCTTCACGCGTCGAATCTCGAGGGCATGCGGTCGTGCCTGCGGGAGCTCGCGCCGCCGGCCGAGGCGTGTCTCGTGGACGGGTTCCGGCTTGGGCCTGCTTCTCCGACGCACACGGCGGTGGTGGACGGGGACGAGCGGTCGGCGGCGATCGCGGCGGCTTCGATCGTCGCGAAGGTCGTGCGCGATCGGGCGATGCGCCGCATGGACGCGCTGTTCCCTGCGTACGGGTTCTCCTCGCACGTGGGCTACATCACGCCGCGGCACTCGGCGATGGTGCGCGAGCGCGGCCCGTCGGAGATCCATCGGCGGTCGTTCCAGGCGCTCTGCTACCTGTCGCCTGAGGAGCTCGCGGCCCGGCTCGAAGAGGAATGAACAGGACGGGCGCGCGGGCCGAGCGGCGGGCGCGCCTCTTCTACCTGCTGCGCGGCTACCGGGTGCTGGGCGCGAACGTGCGGCCCGGCGGGGTGGAGGTCGACCTCGTGCTTCGGCGCGGCCGGCGGGTCGTGTTCTGCGAGGTGAAGGCGAAGCTGGGCGAGGGCTTCGGCGACCCGGCGGAGATGGTCGGCTGGGAGAAGCAGGAGCGGCTCCGCCGCGCAGCGGAGGCGTGGCTCGCGGAGCATCCCGAGGCGGCGGGCTGGGTCGTCTGCTTCGACGTGGTCGCGGTCACGCCGCGGGGCGTCCAGCGCGTGGCAAACGCGTTCTAGGACTCCTCTGCCGTCCGGCGAAGGTGGTTCTCCGTGGCCCCGACGCAGGACGCGCTCTACGCCGAGATCGACCTCGAGCTCTCGTGGTCGGAGCGCGAGCTTCCCGAGCGCGACCGGACGAAGCACGTCCACCGGCTCCACCCGTACCTCGGGAAGTTCATCCCGCAGCTGGTCGAGGCGCTCCTCGCTCGGTACGTCCCGAGAGGCGGCCGCGTGCTCGACCCCTTCGCCGGCTCTGGCACCACCCTCGTCCAGTCGCTCGAGAGCGGCCGCGACGCCGTCGGCGTCGACATCGCCGCCTTCAACTGCCTCCTCATGGCCGTGAAGACGCGGCGGTACGACCTCTTCGGGCTCGAATCGGAGCTGCGCCACGCCGTCCGGCGCGTGGAGGCGGTCGACGGCGACGGCCCGGCCCCGAGCGGCTACGCGGCCGAGTGGTACGCGCCGCGCGCCGCCGCCGAGCTCCTCGCCTTTCGCGAGCTGATCGCCGGGTACGAGCACGGCGACGTCCTCCGCGTGATCCTGGCGCGCGCCGCTCGATCGGCACGGCGGACGACCCACTTCGACCTGGACTTCCCCCGCGCGCCGCAGATCGAGCCCTACTGGTGCCACAAGCACAAGCGGATCTGCCGGCCGGTCGAGCGCGCCGAGCATTTTCTCCGGCGTTACACGCTGGACACGCTCGCACGGATCAAGGAGTTCTCGTGCGCGCGTGCGCGCGGGCGCGAAGCCGAGGTGCTGCACGCTGACGCGCGCGAGGTTGCGTACGGCGGCCGCTTCGACGCAGTCCTCACCTCGCCGCCGTACCCCGGGCTGATCGACTACCACGAGCAGCACCGGTACGCGTACGAGCTCCTCGACCTCGAGGACCGGCGTGCTGTCGAGCTCGGCGCGGCGGCCCGCGGGACCAGCTCCGCGGCGCTGGCGGAATACGTCGAGGGAATCGCGGCCGTTCTTCGCCACGCGAGGGGCGCGATGCGGGCCCGGGCACCGGTCGTCATCGTCGTGCACGATCGGCGGGGCCTCTATCCCGAGATCCTGGAGCGCGCCGGTCTGTGCCTCGAGGAGCGTCTGAGGCGTCACGTCAACCGGCGCACCGGCCGGCGCGCGGGCGAATTCTTCGAGGACATCCTCGTCGCGCGCTAGCTGGCGCACATTCGGCGCGTAGCCGTCACAGACACGCGCGTTTTCGAGCCGTACCGTCGGGCAGTGTGCTCGGGCGGACGGTCACCCATGCCCTCGTAGGCCTCGAGGCGCGCAAGGTGGAGGTGGAGGCCCACCTCCAGAACGGCGTGCCCGGACTCGCGATCGTCGGTCTGGCCGACCGGGCGTGCCAGGAGGCGAAGCACCGGGTCCGCAGCGGGATCGCGTCGGCCGAGCTCGAGTGGCCGTCCCGACGGATCACGGTCAACCTCGCGCCGGCGGCGCTCCGGAAGGAGGGCTCCGGCTTCGACCTGCCGATCGCGCTCGCGATTCTGGCAGCGTCGCGGCAGTTTCCGCATGACCGGCTCGCCGGCCACGCGGCGATCGGGGAGCTCGCGCTCGACGGGCGACTGCGGCCGGTCTCCGGCGTGCTGGCGGCTGCCGAGGGCGCCCGGCGCGCGGGGCTCGAGCGGCTCGTATGCGCGGCGGAGTCCGCGGCCGAGGCGGCGCTCGCCGGAGTCGAACCGGTCCCTGCCTCGCATCTGGCCGAGGTCGTGGGGTACCTCCGGGGGGAGTACGACCCGCCGGCAGTCCAGGAGGCCTCCAACGGCGACGGCCCGTTGGAAGCGGTGCCGGATCTCACTGACGTGCGAGGCCAGGAACGAGCGCGGAGGGCTCTCGAGCTGGCCGCGGCAGGGGCGCACAACCTCTTGCTCGCGGGACCGCCGGGCATCGGGAAGTCGATGCTGGCCCGTCGGCTGCCGGGGATCCTCCCGACGCTGACGAGAGACGAGGCGCTCGAAGTCACGCGCATCCATTCGGTGGCGGGTCTCCTCTCGCGCGAGCGGCCGCTGGTGGAGAGGCGTCCGTTCCGCGCACCGCACCACAGCGCGTCTGTCGCGGCGATCGTGGGCGGTGGCCCGGGACCCCGTCCGGGCGAGGCAACGCTGGCCCATCGCGGCGTGCTCTTCCTGGACGAGCTGCCGGAGTTCCAACGGCCGGTGCTCGAGTCGCTGCGGCAGCCGCTCGAGGACGGGATGATCGCCGTCGCGCGGGCCGAGGGGCGCGCCGTCTTCCCCGCGCGGTTCCAGCTCGTCGCGAGCATGAACATGTGCCCGTGCGGAGGCCGGGGCGATCCCGGCGCCGATTGCCGTTGCTCCCAGCAGCGGCTGGCGGCCTTTCGGGAGAAGCTCTCGCGCGCGCTCCTGGATCGATTCGACGTGGTCGTCGCGCTGCCCCGGCCGCGCGCGGCCGAGCTGGGCGGAGCGGCGGGCGAGCCGTCGCGCGCCGTGGCGGCTCGCGTAGCTGTCGCACGCGATCGTCTCGCGGCTCGGCCGTTCGAGCGGACGGATCCTGCCACGGCGCTGCTCGACCGGGCGGTCGAGCGTCTGCCGCTCTCCGGGCGGGGGCGAGCCAGGGTCGCTCGCGTGGCGCGGACGATCGCGGCGCTCGCGGACGCAGACGCAGTGGAGGAGGAGCACCTCGCCGAGGCGCTCGCCTACCGGTCGCCGCGGGAGCTGGCGGAGTGAGGATCGCCCGGTCGGACGCGCGATTTCCCCCTCGGCTGAAGGCGATCTTCGACCCGCCGCCTGCGCTGTATCTGCGCGGCTCGGGCGATCCCGAGCTGCTCGCGCACCGCGCCGTCGCGGTCGTCGGCGCCCGCTCGTGTTCGACATACGGTGCCCAGGTGGCCCGGATGCTCGGGCGGGAGCTCTCGGCGGCGGGGTTGCTGGTCGTCAGCGGGCTGGCGCGAGGGATCGACGGCGAGGCGCACCGCGGGGCGCTCGAGAGCGGCGGGCCGACGATCGGCGTACTCGGCTGTGGGATCGACCGCGACTACCCGGCGGTTAACGCCTCGCTCTCCCGGCGCATGGAGGACGGCGGCCTCGTCGTCTCGGAGTACGAGGCCGGCGTCGAGCCGGCGCCGTGGCGCTTTCCGGCGCGGAACCGGATCATCGCCGGCCTTTGTGAGGCGGTGGTCGTGGTCGAGGCGCGGGAGCGGAGCGGTGCGCTGATCACTGCCGATTTCGCCCTCGAGGAGGGTCGCGAGGTCTTCGCCGTTCCGGGCGAGATCACGAGCGCGCTCTCGGCCGGCTCGAACGCGCTTCTGAAGCTCGGCGCGACACCGCTGACCGGGTCGGAGGACGTGCTCGACTCGCTCGGCATCGAGCGGGCGGCGGTGTGCGGCGATCCCGCCGTCTCCGAGGCCGCGCAGCGAGTGCTGACCGCGGTTCGCGACGCACCTTCGGCGGCGGACGAGCTGGTCGTGAAGGCGTCGCTCGGGGCCGGTGAAGTGAGCGTGGCGCTGACGGAGCTCGAGCTGGCGGGGCTGGTCGCCGCAGCGGACGGCGTGTATCGGGCGGTGCGATGACGCTGTCTACGATCGCTCCGTGGAGACGCCGTATTGGCTCGACGAGCCTTCCTACCCTCGCCCCGGGCCGCGGCACGACGGGCCGGTCGACGTTGCCGTCGTCGGCGGCGGCGTCACAGGCTGCTCGTGCGCGCTCACGCTCGCCGAGGCAGGGGCCCGGGTTCGCCTGTTCGAGGCGCGCACGGTCGCCTCCGGCGCGAGCGGGCGGAACGGCGGCTTTGCCCTCCGTGGCGGCGCGATGCACTACGGCATCGCGCGAGAGACGCTCGGGCCGGAACGCGCACAGGCGCTCTGGCGGCTGACCGAGCGGGCGCTCGACAGGATGGCGGAGCTCGCCGGCGACGCGTTCCGACGCGTCGGCAGCCTCCGGCTGGCCGCAGACGAACAAGAGAGAGACGAGCTGCGCGCGGAGTACGACGCGCTGCGTGCGGACGGCTTGGCCGTCGAGTGGGTCGACGAGCTGCCCGAGCGGCTCGCCGGCCGGTACCTCGGCGCGATCCTCCACCCGGGCGACGGGGCGCTTCACCCGGCGCGCTGGGTGCAGCGACTCGCCGCGAGAGCGGCCGGGGCGGGAGCGGACGTGCGCGAGCACGCACGCGTCTCGTCGCTGGACGAGCTCGAGGCCGACCACGTCGTGATCGCCTCCGACGGGTACCCGAGCGGCCTCGTTCCCGAGCTCGACGGAGTGATCCGGTCGACGCGCGGCCAGGTCGTGACGACGGAGCCGCTGCCCGAGCTCCTGTACGCCCGGCCGCACTACGCGCGGCGGGGGTTCGATTACTGGCAGCAGCTCCCGGACGGCCGGCTCGTCGCCGGTGGCCGGCGCGACGTCGCGCTGGAGGACGAGTTCACGTCCGAGGAGGCGACCACTGCGCCGGTACAGGCCGCCCTCGAGTCGCTCGTCCGCGACCTCGTCGGGCATCTGCCCGCGATCACCCAGCGCTGGTCCGGAATCTTCGGGACGTCGCCGGACGGGCTGCCGGTCGTGGGCGCCGTGCCCGGCCGCGAGGGCCTCTGGGTTGCCCGTGGCTACTCCGGGCACGGCAACGTGCTCGGGCTCGCGTCCGGCGAGCTCGTCGCGAACGCGATTCTCGGCCGGCGCGAGCCCGAGCCCGAGCTCGAGCTGTTCGATCCGGCGCGCCTCCTCTAGCCCTGGTCGGGCATCGGCGCGTTCTCGTCGTTCTGCCACATCGAGAACCGATTGCCCTCGGTGTCCGTCGCGTGCGCGAACCAGCCCATGCTCGGCACGGGCTGCTTGTCCTCTGCCGACCCGCCGAGCTGCTGCACCTTCTCGCGTGCCGCGTCGATGTCCTCGACCGGGAAGTACACGACGATGCCGTTCTGGCCCGACTGCCGCGGCATCAGGCCGCCGCCGGACTGCTGGTCGTCGTTCGCGAACATGTAGTACTCCGCCGGCCCCTCGTAGCTCTGCCATTCGATCCCGAACATGCCCGACCAGAACTCGCGGGCGCGGCCTGTGTCGTCAGCGGGAACCTCGAAGTGCACGACCTTCGACATCGATTTCCTCCCTCTCGACCCCTCAGCCGATATCGCTTTCTTGGACGTTCGAGAAGCTACCTCCGTTAGCGTCCGATCGGAAGCGCTTCACCACCTCGACACGGACCGCGAGGCGGCAGTGTGCTCACCTCTCCGGCGATACGGCTTCAAAATCAGGGTGCTACGCTGAACGAAGCCAGGGTAGCCGCTTTGAGCGCCCGACCTCGCACCGCCCGACTTGGCGTCGTGCTTCGAGAGACCTCCCCCGGCACATCGGCCGCAAGAACGGGAGGCTCATGACGGAAGATCAGAACTTCGACCGCCTCGAGCGTGCTGCTCGGAACCAAGCGCTGTTCCGTCAGGTCAACGAGCGATTGCAGGAGCTCGCGACGACGTTCCAGGCCATTTCGGACAACGCCATGTTCGCGTGCGAATGCGCCGACCTGAAGTGCATCGCGCGCATCGAGATGTCACTGGACGAGTACGAAGCCGTTCGCGGCGATCCCAACCAGTTCATGGTCCTGCCGGGGCATGTCTATTCCGACGTCGAGGACGTCATCCGGGAAAGCGACCGGTTCCTAGTCGTCGCCAAGATCGGCAAGGCGGGGGCAATAGCCGAAAGCCGCGACCCCCGTTCGTAGCTATTAGTCCTCGGAGCCGCTGCGCAACTCGCCGAGCTGCTGCTCGATCTGGAGGCAGAACGCCTCGATGTCGGCGACGAACTGACGATCGACGTCGAGCCCTGGGCCGCGCACGCGCTCGAGTGCCGCCCGGGACGCTTCGAGCAGCTGCGCCAGCCATTGCTCCTCGTCCACTAGGACTGCGTACCGCTTCCCGCCTCCCTCGAAACGGGGACAGGTCGTTCAGGGGTGCATATCGGCGCGTCGTTCGGCGACGAGTCAGTTCAGATCGAGCGTCGGCAGGCTCAGCTCGCCCACCCGCTCCATCGCGGCGAGGGCGATCGCAAGATCCTGGATCGCGAGGCCGGTCGAGTCGAAGATCGTGATGTCGTCCTCGTCTCGGCGTCCCTCGGCCGAGCCGGCGAGCACGTCGCCGAGCAGCGCTACGTCGTCCCGGCCGACCCCGCCGGCCTCGACGGCGTTCCGCAGATCGCCCCCTGCGCGGACTGCTCGAGCTAGAGCCTGAGGATTCGGGAGGCCGGGATCCCAGAAGTCACGGTTGACGCTGTCCGGCAGCGAGTGTTTGGCTTTGACGATCGAGGTCGCCACCCGGGAGGTAGTTATGAACGACGACGGCAAGCGCGAAGTCGTCGGCGAGGTCTTGGACGCCTTCAACCGACATGACCTGGACGCCATCATGTCCCACTTCGCAGAGGACTGCGTCTTTGAATCCCCCCGAGGGCCCGATGCCTGGGGGCGCCGCTTTGTCGGGAAGGAGGAGGTCAGGCGCGGCCTCGCTGCCCGCTTCGAAGGGATCCCCGACGTCCATTACGGCGATGACGAACATTTCGTGTCCGGCAACCGCGGCGCTTCGGAGTGGACCATCAGCGGCACTACGACGGAGGGCGAGAGAATCGAAGTACGCGGTTGCGACCTCTGGACCTTCGACGAGGACGGGAAGCTCACTCGTAAGGATTCGTTCTGGAAGATTCGCGAGCTGGCTTAGAGGTCGATCATCGGCAAGCTCAGCTCGTCAGTGCGCTCCATCGCCGTGAGAGCGATCCGACCAAGCGCGCCTGCCCCGACTGCGTGGGCGAGGTTTATCGCAGTAGACGTGAGCCGTGCCTCGCCAGACGTTAGGAGCTGGTCTGACTGCTCAAGGAGTTAACAAACCCAACGAGTCGCTCGGCCGACCGTAGGGAACGACGCGCCGGCTCTGCTCGCACCTTGCATCGACCGACTAGATCTCGAGTGTGGGCAGATCCAAGTCGTTGGCCTTCTCCATCGCGGCGAGCGCGACCGCGAGGTCCTGGATCGCCAGGCCCGTCGAGTCGAAGATCGTGATGTCGTCGGGCGACTGGCGGCCCGGCGCGGTGCCGGCAAGCACGTCTCCAAGCTGCGTCACGTCGTCCTGGGTGATTGCACCCGCCTCCGCAGCGTGCGCAAGGTCGCCGTTGTGACTGGCCTGTTCCCAATCGTCGGCAAACACGCGGACCCGCGCCTCGGGGTCGGTTGTTATCTGCGATTCCCCGTCATCCCGGTCGTCGCAGAAGACCCGAACGCGCGCAAGCTCCT
>DASVEW010000011.1:0-24827 GCA_036380355.1 Gaiellaceae bacterium
CGTCGCGCCGAAGAGCGTGTCGGGCCGCGTGGTGAAGACCGGGACGTCGGCGTCCAGCTCCTCGATCCGGAACAGGATCTCGGCGCCCTCCGAACGGCCGATCCAGTTGCGCTGGATCGTCTTCGTGCGCTCGGGCCACTCACCCCACTCGGGCAGGTCGTACTCGAGCAGCTCGTCGGCGTACGCCGTGATCTTGAAGAACCACTGCTCCAGGTTGCGCGCCTCGACAAGGGTGCCGCAACGGTCGCACCGCCCGTCCACGACGTACTCGTTGGCTACCACCGTCTGGTCGTGCGGGCACCAGTTGACCGGCGCGGCCGCCCGGTAGGCGAGCCCGCGCTCGAAGAACTTCAGAAAGAGCCACTGCGTCCAGCGATAGAAGTCGAGCTCGTGGGCCGAGATCTCGCGCGTCCAGTCGATCGCCCAGCCCAGGCGCCGCATCTGGACGCGGATGGCGGCGATGTTCCGCTCGGTGATCTCGCGCGGGTGGCCGCCCTCGGTGATCGCGGCGTTCTCCGCCGGGAGGCCGAAGGAGTCGAAGCCCATCGGACGCAGCACCTTCCAGCCGCTGCGCCGGCGGAAGTGCGTGACGACGTCGCCCATCGTGTAGTTGAGGACGTGGCCCATGTGCAGCGTCCCGGAGGGGTACGGCAGCATCTCGAGCTGGTACCAGTGCGTCTCGTCGTCCTGCTCGCCGGGGGGAGGATTGGGCGTCTCGAAGGCCTGCTCGTCCTCCCAGACCTGCTGCCATTTCGGCTCGATTTTCTGTGGGTCGTATCGCTCCATGTCCGTCTCCGGGTACAAAAAAGCCTCTCGATCGAGAGGCCGTGGGAAGCTACCGCGGCGGCGCCGCGTGTGCTTCCTGCGCTATCCGAGAAGCTCCTGCATCTGTCGGATGAGAATACCAGGGAGCATTGCCGGTCGAAACCCCCGAAAGGAGACGGAATGGCGGAGTACACGGTCGTGAAGGTCGCGGACGTGCCGGACCAGGCGGCGAACCTGGGCCACGACCCGGAGCAGTTCGAGGTCCGGTTCATGCGCAACGACCTCGGGTGCGAGCACTGCGGCGTGAGCTTCGCGCGCTACAGCAAGGGGTTCGCCGCCGAGGGTCACACGCATCACCGGCAGGAGGAGATCTACCTGCTCGTCTCGGGCCGCGCGCAGGCGCTCGTCGGCGACAACGAGGTGGTCGACCTCGAGCCGTGGACTGCGATCCGCGTCCCGCCCGAGACGCCGCGCGCGCTCCGGGTCGTCGGCGACGAGGACGCGATCTTCGTCAAGATCGGCGCGCCGAACACGGGTCCCGGCGACGGCCGCGGGGTTCCCGACGACTTCGGCTGGCCCGACTGAGGTGGCCCGGATCTCGGCCCAGGAGGTCGCAGAGCTCGCCCCGTGCGAGCTCGACCACGTCGGCCGGCTGGTCGAGCTCGGGATCCTCGAGCCGCACGAGGACGAACTCCACGATTCCTCGGACGTCCACCTCGTCCGCCTCGTGGCCGGGTTCGAGGAGGCGGGAATCCCTCTCGAGGACGTCGCCCGCGGGATCTCGACCGGCGAGCTCTCGTATCCGCTCGGGCTCTTCATGCCCGAGCCGGTAGCGGCGCCGCGGACCTACGCGGAGCTCGGGGGTGAGCTCGGACGGTCGTCCGCCCTCCTGCGGCGCCTCAGCAGCGATCTCGGCCTCCCGGCGCGCGCCGACGACCGGCTCCGGGAGGAAGACGCGGAGCTGCTCTCGCTGATCGTCACCACCCTCGACCTGGCCGACGACGACCAGCTTTCGCGCTTCGCCCGGCTCTACGGCGGCGCGATCCAACGTCTCGTCACAGCCGGGATCCAGTTCTTCGACAGCGCGGTCAGCCAGCGTGCCGCCGGGTTCGACATGACGGAAGCGGAACGGGACGCGTTCGTGTACGGGAAGGGCGCGGCGTACACCGAGCTCGTCCGGCAGCTCGTGCCGTGGCTCCAGCGGCGTCACCGGGAGCACGGTCTGCGCGACTACCTCGTCGATCGCACCGAGACCTGGCTCGAGGAGCGCAGAATCGCCGCGCGGCCGCCGCGGCAACCGCCCGCGATCGCCTTCCTCGATCTCACCGACTACACCGGGCTCGTCGAGGAGCGAGGCGACGAGGCGGCGGCGACGATCGCCTCGGACCTCGCGAGCGTCGTGCAGGGGAGGGCCCAGGCGCACGGCGGCCGGCCGGTCAAGTGGCTCGGCGACGGCGTCATGTTCCATTACGGCGACCCCGCCGGAGCGGTCCTCGGCGGCTTGGAGCTCGTCGCCGCGACGGAGCGGGCGATCTCGGTGCCCGCCCGGATCGGCATCGACGCAGGGCCGGTCATCGTGCAGGAAGGGGACTACTTCGGACGGACGGTGAACGTCGCCGCCCGGATTGCCGACTACGCTCAGCCGGGGGAGGTGCTCGTGAGCGAGGAGGCGAGGCAATGCTCCGCGAGCGACGCCGGGATCGAGTTCGAGCTCGTCGGCGACGTGTCGCTCAAAGGCGTCTCCCGGCCGGTGCGGCTGTTGAGGGCGATCAGGCGCTGACGGCCTGCAGGCCCGGCCGGTCGAGGACCGGCAGGGGCCGGAGCCCCGCTTCGCTCGCCGGCGGGTTGACCGGCTCCGCGAGCGGCGGTGCGCCGAAGGAGGCGGCGACCCGGTCCGGCGGCGCATCGCCGTAGAGGGTCGTGCGCTGGCGCGGGCTCCGGCCGATCGCGCGGATCGCGTCCTCCATCGCCTCCGGCGCGAACTCCTGGCCGTGGTCGGCGCCGGCCGCGCGCGAGATCGACTCGTTCATCAGCGTCCCGCCGAGGTCGTTCGCCCCTGCGCGGAGGACGGCCTGCGCACCCTCGACGCCCAGCTTCACCCAAGAGGCCTGGACGTTCGTGATCCACGGGTGGAGCGCGAGCCGGGCGACGGCGTGCATCAGCATCGCCTCGCGGAAGGTCGGCCCCGGGCGTGCCTGTCCGCGCAGGTACATCGGCGCCTCCATGTGGACGAACGGCAGCGGGACGAACTCGGTGAAGCCGCCCGTCCGTCGTTGCTGGTCGCGGAGCTCGACGAAGTGCCGGGCCCAGTTCGGCGGCCCGTCGACGTGGCCGAACATGATCGTCGTCGTCGAGCGCAAGCCGACGCGGTGGGCCGTGTCGTGGACGCGAAGCCACTGCGCCGTCGTGACCTTGTCCGGGCAGATGATCCGGCGGATCTCGTCGTCGAGGACCTCGGCGGCCGTTCCGGGGAGCGACGCGAGGCCGACGTCACGGAGCGCGCCGAGGTAGTCCTCGAGCGGGAGGCCGAGCGTGGCCGCGCCCTGCCAGACCTCGAGCGCCGAGAAGGCGTGGACGTGCAGCTCGGGCAGCTCCGCCTTGATCGCGCGGCAGATGTCGAGGTAGGTCTCGCCGGTGAAGCCCGGGTGGATCCCGCCCTGGAGGCAGATCTCGACGGCGCCGCGATCCCAGGCCTCGTGGGCGCGGCGGACGATCTCGTCCACGGGCACGAGGTACGGCTTCCCGCGGAGGTTGGCGGCGAGGCGCCCCTTCGAGAACGCGCAGAATCCGCACCTGAAGTAGCAGACGTTCGTGTAGTTGACGTTCCGGGTCACCACGTACGTGACCGTGTCGCCGTTCACCTCGCGGCGGAGGGCGTCGGCCGCGGCGAAGACCCGGTGCAGCTCGTCCCCACGCGCCGAGAAGAGGCGGACGATCTCCTCCTCGCCGAGCTCGTGGCGGGAGTCGACCGGCAGCGCGTCGCGGCGCGTGAAGGGGATCGGCGTGTGCGTCCCCGCGGCCCAGCGGTCGTCGCGCGCGAAGCCCTCGCCGTCGGACGCGCAAAGGACATGTGATGCAACACAAGGGTCGGTCCAGCGCGGCAGCTCGGCCACGTACTCCGGGTAGATCGCGAGGCGCGGGGCGAGGCACAACCCGGCCGCTTGTGTTGCATCACGAAGCCGCTCGATCTCCGGCCACGGCGCCTCCGGGTTCACGTGGTCGACGGTCACCGGCGAGATGCCGCCCCAGTCGTCGATCCCCGCCTCGAGGAGCCGCGGGAACTCGTCGTAGCTGAGGTTCGGCGGGCACTGGACGTGCACCGACGCGGGGAGGATCAGCCGCGCCGCCGCAGCGGTCCAGAGGAGCTCGTCGAACGAGGGCTCGGGACGGCTCGCCATCTTCGTTCCAGGCTTGGCGCGGAAGTTCTGGACGATCACTTCCTGGACGTGGCCGTAGCGGCGGGCCAGCTCGGCGATCGCCTCGAGCGCCTCGATCCGCTCCACCCGCGTCTCGCCGATCCCGATCAGGATCCCCGTCGTGAACGGGACCGCTAGCTCCCCGGCCCAGGCGATCGTCTCGAAACGGCGCGCCGGGACCTTGTCGGGCGAGCCGTGGTGCGGCATCCCCCGCTGCGACAGCCGGTCGGATGCGGTCTCGAGCATCAGCCCCATCGAGACCGAGACCTCGCGCAGCTCCGCAAGGTCCTCGCGCGACAGCACGCCCGGATTGAGGTGCGGCAGGAGCCCGGTCTCATCCAGGACGAGCCGGGCGCAGCGCGCGAGGTACTCCAGCGTCGTCTGGCACCCGAGCGCCGCGAGCTCGTCGCGGGCCGCCCTGTAGCGCAGCTCCGGCTTGTCGCCGAGCGTGAAGAGCGCCTCGCGGCACCCGGCCGCGGCGCCGGCCCGCGCGACCTCCAGCACCTCGTCCTCCGACATGTATGCCCGCTCGCCGCGCCGCGGCGGCCGGGCGAACGTGCAGTAGTGACAGACGTCGCGGCACAGCTTGGTCAGCGGGACGAAGACCTTCGGCGAGTACGTGACGAGCGTCCCTCGCCGGCGCGACCGCGCCTCGGCGCACAGCTCGTCGGTCGACGCTTCGAGGAGTGCCCGCGGCTCCACGAACGGAGCCTAGTGGTCTATCCGGGGGTGCGCTGCAAGGGCCCGAACCGCACCCAGCGGCCGTCGCCCCTGCGGTTCACCGACCACCGCGTCAGCTGCACCTGCTCGATCGGGAACCGGTCGACGCGGCCGGTCTTGATCGTGACGCCGGGGATCGTGAACGGGTTGCGCGAGTTCAGCTTCGCGAGCTGGGCCATGACGCCGGCGCGGGTCGGGTTCCGGCCGGCCTTGCGCAACGCCTCGACGAAGCTGTGCGCCGCCGCCATCGCGTAGACGTGGTAGACGTCGTTCGCGTTCCCCCGCGGCAGGTGCCGCTTCATGATCTGGCGGTAGAGCCGCATTCCGGGGTCGCCCGCCCAGCGGGTCGAATCCGTCGGGTCCTTCAGGAACTGGATCGAGATCGCGCCCCGGACGCGCGGGTTGTTCCCCGCGTCGGAGGCGATCTCCATGATGTTGGACGCGCTCGACACGGAGTTCACGAACATCAGCGGCTTCCAGCCGAGCCGGTTCGCGTAGATGAACGACTGGATCGCGTAGCGCGGCGTCCCGAACACCATGAACGTGTTCGCGTTCGACGTCTTCAGGCGCGCGACCTGGGACTGGACGTCGGTCGCCGTCACCTCGTAGCCCTGCGTGGCGACGACCCGGTTCGCCATCCGGCCGAGCCCCTTCCGCAGCCCGGCGAGAAGCTCCTTGCCGTAGTCGTCGTTCTGGTAGATGACCGCGATCCGGGCGTTGCGGCGGTTCTTCTGGATCCAGCGCCCGTAGATGATCGCCTCGCCGTAGTAGCTCGGCTGGTAGCCGATCGTCCACGGGTAGCGGCGGAAGCCGGTGCCGAACGTGCGCGCGCCGCTGGCGGCGAAGATCTGCGGGACCCGGACCGAGTTGAGGTAGTCGCGGATCGCGAGGTTGTGCTCGGTCCCGAGGCTGTTGAAGATCGCGAAAACGCGGTCCTGCTGGACGAGCTGGCGCGTCTGCTGGACGGTCGTCGACGGGTTGTAGCCGTCGTCGAGGTACTTGTACTGGATCCGCCGTCCGTTGACGCCGCCGCGCGCGTTCACGTACTTGAAGTAAGCCTCCGCGCCGCGGGCGACCGAGGCGTAGGCTGAGGCGACGCCGGAAAGCGGCGTCGTGCCGCCGATCAGGATCGAGTTGCCGCTGACGCCGGGATCGGCCGACTCACGGCCGTGCGCCGCGGGCAGCGCGAGCGCGAGCGCCGTCGCCAAGACCCCGATGAGAATGGACGTCCTCCGCATCCCTGCTCCCAGACGATCCTACTACCGCTTTGTTAGAGGAAAGGAAAGCTTGGAGAGGAACCCGGCCGCGCCCCGCGGCAGCAGGAAGAGCACGAGGATCAGCACGACGCCGTAGATCACCGACGGCATGCCCGGCGACTTCGCGGCGTCCTGCAGGCCGTTTGGAAGGGAGCCGACCTCCGCGAGCTCCTGGATGCCCACGGGCAGGTAGTAGAGGAACAGCGCGCCGAGGACGAGGCCGACGAGGGAGCCCAGGCCGGCGATCACGACGCCGATCAGCAGCTGGATGGAGAGGAAGACCGGGAAGCTGCCCGGCGTGACGATCGTGGAGACGATCGTGAGAAGCGCGCCGGCGGCTCCGGCGTAGGCGGCGCTGATCGCGAAGGCGAGCGTCTTGTACGAGGCGAGGCTGACGCCCGAGGAGGTCGCGGCGACCTCGCTGTCTCGGATGGCGCGGAAGGCCCGACCCGGGCGGCCGCGGAGGATGAGCCACGCGACCCCCAGGCCGACGAGGCCGATCGTCCAGGCGAGGTAGTACGTCCAGTCGTTGAAGGTCAGGTCCCTGTCGAGCACGGGGATGTGGACGCTGTTGTCGATCGCGCCGGTCAGCCGGTCCTCCGTCGTGCCGAAGAGGTTGAGGCCGTTGGTGCCGCCGGTCAGCGTCTCCGGCTCGCGCAGGACGATCGGCATCGAGACGGCGAGCGCGAAGGTGGCGAGCGCCAGGTAGAGGCCTCGCAGGCGGAGGGCGGGGACGCCGACGAGGAACCCGACGAGCCCGGCGACGAGGGCCGCGATCGGGATCGTCCAGACGTCCTTCATCCCGTCGCCGACCGGAAGCCAGTCCGGCGCCTCGAGCTGCGAGGCCTCGAGGCCGGGCCGGCCGAGGATCAGCAGCGCGCTCGTGTACCCGCCGATCGCCATGAACGCGCCGTGCCCGAGGGAGATCTGCCCGGTGTAGCCCGTGAGGATGTTGAGCCCGATGAGCGCGATGAAGAAGATCCCGACGCGCGCGAACTCCGAGGCTCGGAAGTCGCTGAGGAAGCTAGGCAAGATCGCGATCACGACGACGAACGCGGCGACCCCAAGCACGCGCAGCCCCCGGGCAAGTAACACAGTGTTACTCGGGCTCATACGCGCCTCGCCGCGGCTCTCCCGAACAGCCCCTGAGGGCGGACGAGGAGGAGCGCCAGGATGAAGACGAAGGCGACCGGCAGCCGCAGGCCCTCGAGGTCGACCGGGAAGCCGAGATCCTGGAGGTCGTCCGCGTACGTCCCCACCAGGTTCAGGAAGACGCCGAGCGCGAGCCCGCCGACGACCGCGCCTCCGGGGCTGTCGATCCCGCCGAGGACCGCGGCCGCGAACGCGTAGATGAGGACGGCCTGCATCATCGTCGGCTCGAGCGGCGGGAACGCGGCCGCCGTGAACATCCCGCTCACCGCACCGAGCGCGGCCGCGAGCCCCCACCCCACGCCGAGCATCCAGCCGACCCGGATCCCGACCAGCCGGCTCGAGTCCGGGTACAGCGCAGCCGCGCGGAGGGCCAGCCCGAGCTTCGTGAACTGGAAGAACGCCCACAGGGCCGCGACGAGCGCGAGCGTCACGACGATGATCCCGATGTCCTGGACGTTGATCACGACGCCGCCGATGTCGAACGTGTCCGTCGGAAACGGCCGGTCCGGCGGGAAGGTCCGGACCTCGCCGGACCAGAGCCAGGTCGCCAGGCCGTTGAAGACGAGGAGCAGCCCCAGCGTCACGATCACGACGGTGAGGACCGGCGCACTTTCCACCGGCCGGATCACGACCCGCTGGATCGCGAGCCCGCCGACGAACGAGATCCCGAGCGTGCCCGCGAAGGCGAGCCAGTAGGGAGAGCCCCACTGGACGAGCTGCCATGCGATGTACGTCGAGAACATCGCCATCTCTCCCTGCGCGAAGTTGATGACGCCGGTCGCGCGGTGGATGAGGACGAGCGCCAGGGCAAGCAACCCGTAGATCGACCCCGACGCGAGCCCGATCACGACCTGCTGCAGGAGCTCCGTCATCAGACCTAGTAGCCCAGGTAGCTCCGGCGGACGTCCTCGTTGCGCGCGAGCTCCTCGCTCGGGCCTTCCAGCGCGACCTCTCCAGCCTCGAGCACGTACGCGCGGCTCGACGACTCGAGCGCCACGGCGGCGTTCTGCTCGACGACGAGGACGCTGAGCTTCTCCTCCTCGTTCAGGCGGCGGACGATCCCGAAGATCTCGCGCACGAGCATCGGCGCCAGGCCGAGCGAGGGCTCGTCCAGCAGCAGCAGGCGGGGTCGCGCCATCAACGCGCGGGCCAGCGCGAGCATCTGCTGCTCCCCGCCGCTGAGCGTTCCCGCCGGCTGGTCGCGCCGCCCCCGCATCCACGGGAAGAACCCGAACACGCGGTCGAGGCCGTCGCCGACCCCGTCCCGGCGCGTGTAGGCGCCCAGCCGGAGGTTCTCGAGCACCGTCAGCTCGGAGAAGGTGCCGCGGCCTTCGGGGACGTGGGCAATCCCCATCCGGGCGGTGCGCTCGGCCGAGCGGGGCAGCCGGTTCCCGTCGAAGACGACCTCCCCGCGGCGCGCGACCGTGCCGGAGACGGCTCGCAGCGTCGTCGTCTTTCCAGCGCCGTTCGCGCCGAGCACGGCGACCATCTCGCCGTCGTCGACGGTCAGCGAGACGCCGTGCAGCGCCTGGACGGGCCCGTAGCGGGCCTGGACGTCCTTCAGCTCGAGGAGGGCGGCGATGCCGGCACCTCCCCCAGATAGGCCTCGATGACCGCGGGGTTTCGCTGGACCTCGTCGGGCGTTCCCTCGGCGATCTTCTTGCCGAAATCCAGCACCTGCACCCGGTCCGAGACGGACATGACCAGGCTCATGTGATGCTCGACGAGGAGGATCGTGAGGTCGCGCTGCTTCCGGATCCGGCGGATGAGCTCGCCGAGCACGCCCACCTCCTGGTGGTTGAGCCCGCCGGCCGGCTCGTCGAGGAGCAGGAGGCGGGGCTCGGCGGCGAGCGCGCGGGCGAGCTCGACGCGCTTGAGCGTCCCGAACGGGAGCCCCGACGCCGGGCGGCCCGCCACGTCGTCCGCGCCCACCTCCTCGAGCGCGTCCTGCGCCGCCCGGCGTGCCCGCCGCTCGGCGAACCATCCTGTCCGCGCGTGCGTCCCGACCAGCACGTTGTCCAGGACGGACATGCCCGGGAAGAGCTCGACGTTCTGGAACGTCCGGGCGATGCCCCGCTTCACCACCTTGTGCGGCGGCGTGCGAAGCAGGCTCGCGCCGTCGTAGACGACCTGGCCGGCGTCGGGCCGGTACAGCCGCGTGATCACGTTGAACACGGTCGTCTTGCCGGCGCCGTTCGGCCCGATCAGTCCCGCGATCTGGCCCGCCTCGACGTCGAACGAGACGTCGTCGAGCGCGACGATGCCGCCGAAGCGGCGTGTGATGTTCCGGACCTCCAGCAGCGCCAACGCCGGAGGATCGTAAGGCTACGTCAGCTTTCGCTGTTCCACTTGCCGAACAGCGCCTCGTGGAGATAGCCACGCGTCTGCCATTCGGGTGGAACCGCGCCGCCCGGCGTGCCGCTCATCCGGGTCAGCGTGCGGGTGCCGTCCGGGCCGACCCACTCGGCCACGACGACCCAGCCGACGAGGACTGCGCTGTCCAGCCGGCCGTTGTCCTCCTGGCTCACCTGAATCGCGTCGTGGAGCTTCTCCGCACCGCCGCTCATGGGGAGAGAGATCGGCTCGGCGACGGCCGGCCTTGAGCGGCGGTGCGGAGAGGCGAGCGAGGCCGGGGACGCCGGCACCGCAGGAGCGATGCCAATGACCCCCCACGCCCCCGGCCCTTGAGCCCGCCTTCACCAACTGAAACGACGAAGGGCCGTTAGGGGTTCGTAAGCGTTCTGGAAAGGTTCCTCGGCCGTTCCCTAGCAGGCGCGGAGTGCGCGGTCGAGCGTCGCGCTGCGCGAGTCCCGCAACCCAACGAGCGCCCGGACGACCGTGCGGGTCCGGAGCCGGCGCGGCGAGATCGACGCGGTGTACGGCGCCTTCGCGTCGCGCTTGATGCGCGTCCGGCCGCGGTAGAAGTTGACGGTCGAGATCCTCGACGCCGCGGAACCGGCGATCCGGAGGCGGACGGTCGAGCGGACACACCCCGCCCGTCCTCGGCGGTAGCGCGCCTGGAGGCTGAGGTTCGGCCCGCTGCGGCACGCGTCTCCGGCACAGGTGCGCAGGCGGAGGAGCCGTGCGCCGAGCTCGGTCTTCAGCGCAGCGAGGCGCGGATCCGCGTGCAGGCTCTGGAGCTGGTGCGGGTCGCGCGCGAGGTCGTAGAGCTCCTGCTCCCCGTTCGCGTGCTGGACGAAGACGTAGCGAGGCGTGCGGATCGCGCTGTAGCCCGTCGTCTCCAGCAGGATGTCGCGTCCCGAGCGCAGGAGCGGGTCGCGCGCGAACGGCAGCAGCGAGCGGCCGTCCAGCCGACGGCCGGGCCGCACCTTCGCCGCATCGAGGATCGTCGCCGCCAGGTCGACGTTCGCGACGAGGCTCGACCGGCGCGCCCCGGCGGGAACTCCCGGCCCCCGGACGATCAGCGGCACGCGGACGGACGGCTCGTAGACGAGCACCTTTCCGGCCGGAACGCGGTGCTCGCCGTGGAAGAACCCATTGTCTGACGTGAAGAGGATCAGCGTTCGGCCCAGCTCGCCGGAAGCCTCGAGCGCGGCCACGATGTCGCGGATCGCCTCATCCACGGCGAGCAGCGACTCGAGCCGCTGCTGGTAGTTCTCGCGAATCCCGTTGATCCGGGCCGGCCCGATGACCGGCCGGTTGCGGATGCCGGAAGGCTTATCGGAGACGTCGGCCTCGTTGAACGACGCCGAAGCGGGCAGCGGCTCGGACGCGTACCGGTTCCTGTGCCGCGGCGCCGGCGAGGGCGTGGCCTGGTTCGCCGGGTCGTCGGCGTCGCGGGGCGCGCCGCTGTGCGGCGCGAGGAACGCGACCGAGAGGAAGAACGGCGTCGGCGACGGCGCGTGCCGCCGGATCAGCTCGACCGCCTTCCGCCCGTAGACGTCGGTCTGGTAGTTCGCGTCGCCGGTCCCGTAGGTCACCAGCCGGCCGTTCTCGTTCAGCCGGTAGTTGTAGAACCTGTAGGTGGAGGGGTCGGTGGAGCCGTACCACTCGGCCCATCCCGCCGGAACCTCGGTCGGCCGCGCCCGGCCGTAGCCGTTCAGGTACTTGCCGACATGGACCGTGTGGTAGCCGGCCTGCCGCAGCCACGCCGGCAGCGAGTTCGCGTGCGTCGGCGCGAGCTTGTCGTAGCCGCCGGCCGGCGCGGCGTTGCCCATGATCGTGTGGTTGTGGCCGTACTGGCCGGTGACGTAGGTCGCCCTGGACGGGCAGCACAGCGGGAACGACGCGAAGCTGTTCGTGAAGGTGGTGCCACGTGCGGCGAGCAGCGTGTTCACGTTGGTCATGACGCGCATGGATTCGACCGTCTGGTCGTCGGTCATCAGCACGACGACGTTCGGCTTCGCCTGCGTCTGCTCCACCTTCGAGGGAGCGGCCGAGGCAAGCGCGGCCGAGAGCGCCAGCAACGCCAGCGTCGCCGCAAGGACCCCCCGCGCTCTCGGCTGCATCGTCCGGGATTCTTCCCCGGCAGGCGCAGGAGGCGGTTAGGGATTCGTAAGCGTTGTGGAAAGGTTTTCCGGCTCGGTTGCAGGCGCCTGGCAGGCGAAGTTCTCGCAGACGTACACGGCCGGCTGCCCGTCGACGAGCCCCTTGCCGTACAGCAGGGGGATGTCGTCGGACGGCCCCACCGCGACCACGGTGTTGGGATCGAAGGGCGCCAGCGCGGCGCGCGCGACCTCGCTGTCCGGCGGGCCGATGATCGCGAGCTCCCTCGGCGGCGAGAAGTGCAGCTCGAGGGCGGACAGCGCGTGCCCGAACGCCTGGGGCGCCCTGGTCAGCGCCGGGGCGACGAGGCGGAAGACGCCGACTGCGCGGCGCTCGAGCTCCTCGTCGCCGTAGATCCGCGCCAGGCGCAGGAGGACATAGGCGAGCATCGAGTTGCCCGACGGCGTCGGGTTGTCGTCGAATGCCTTCTGGCGCGCGATCAGTCGCTCGCCGTGCTCCGGGGTGAGGAAGAAGCCTCCGTGCTCCTCGTCCGCGAAGAGCTCGACTGCGAGCCGCGCCAGGCGGTTCGCCTCCTGGAGCCAGCGCAGCTCGCCCGTCGCGACGTGGAGCTCGAGGAGGCCGTTCGCCACGTCCGCGTAGTCCTCGAGGAAGCCCGTGTTCTTTGCGCGGCCGTCGCGAAACGTCCGGAGGAGCCGGCCCTCGGGGTCCGACAGCGGGCCGAGCAGGAACTCGGCGATGCGCCGGGCCGCGGCCACGAAGTCCGGGCGCTCGAGCCGCCTTCCGGCCTCGGCGAGCGCGGCGAGCGCGAGACCGTTCCAGGAGGCGATCGCCTTGTCGTCCCGCGCCGGCTTCGGCCGCTGCTCGCGAACCTCCCACAGCCGGCGCCGAAGCTCTTCGTCGAGGTCGCCGCGGAGGACCGACCGGCCGTCCTCGAACGGCCGGAGCGCCTCCTCGGGGACCCCCTCCTCGGACGTCCACGTAAACGTCAGGCCCTCGACGCCCTCGGTGTCGGCGTCCTGGGCTGAGGCAAGGCCGCCCTCCGGGAGGGCGAGCTCCCGGAGGACGTAGTCGAGCGTCTCCCCGGCGACGCGTCGGTACCGCTCCTCGCCCGTCACGACCCAGCCGTGCAGGTAGGCCGAGGCGAGCAGGGCGTTGTCGTAGAGCATCTTCTCGAAATGCGGCACGAGCCACTGCCGGTCGACCGAGTAGCGGTGGAAGCCGCCGCCGAGCAGGTCGTACATGCCGCCGGCGGCCATGGCGTCGAGCGTCTTCGTGACCATCGGGAGGGCCTCGTCGTCGCCCCGCAGATGCATCCGGAGCAGGAACTCCAGCACCGGGGCCTGCGGGAACTTCGGCGCGCCGCCGAAGCCGCCCCACTCCGCGTCGAACTGGCGGCGGAGCGCGCGGGCGGCGTCGGTCAGCAGGCCCTCGGTCAGCGGGTCGGTCGACGGGCGCACCTGGCTCGACGCCTGGATGGCCTCCACGAGCTGCGCCGCCGACCGGGCCGCATCCGCGCGCCGCTCGCGGTAGAGATCCGAGACTGCCGTGAGCACGTCGGCGAAAGCGGGCATGCCGTGCCGCGGCTCGGGCGGGAAGTAGGTGCCGCCGAAGAACGGCTCGCCCTGAGGGGTCAGGAAGACCGTCATCGGCCAGCCCCCGTGGCCGGTCAGCGCGACGACGGCGTCCATGTAGAGGGCGTCGACGTCGGGCCGCTCCTCGCGGTCGACCTTCACGTTGACGAAGCGGTCGTTCATGAGCCGCGCGGTCGCGTCGTCCTCGAACGATTCGTGCTCCATCACGTGACACCAGTGGCAGGCGGAGTACCCGATCGAGAGCAGCACCGGCTTTTCCTCAGCGCGCGCGCGCTCGAAGGCCTCGTCGCCCCACGGGTACCAGTCGACGGGGTTGTCCGCGTGCTGGAGGAGGTAGGGGCTCGTCTCTTGGGCGAGACGGTTCATCCGTCTAGGCTAGCCCCGTGACCGAGACGCCCGACGACCTGCTCGAGCCCGAGGATTCCCCCGAGCCGGCGGACGAGCCGGGCGAGGACGACGATCCCGGTTTGAGCGCCGAGGAGAGCCTCGGCCTGCTGCCGCCGGATTGACGCTCCCCGGCGGAACCGTCACGTTCCTCTTCTCCGACATCGAGGGCTCCACGCGGCTGCTGGAGCAGCTCGGCGACCGCTACGCGGAGGTCCACCGCGAGCACCGCAGGATCCTCCGCGAGCAACTGAACGAGGCTGGCGGACAGGAGATCGACACGCAAGGCGACGCCTTCTTCTTCTCGTTCGCGCGGGCGAAGGACGCCGTCGCCGGCGCTGTCGCAGCGCAGCGGGAGCTCGCCGGGCACGACTGGCCCGACAGTGTCGACGTCAAGGTCCGGATGGGCCTCCACACCGGCGAGCCGAGCGTCGGCGACGAGGGCTACCTCGGCATGGATGTGGTGCGGGCGGCCCGGATCTGCTCGGCCGGCCATGGTGGCCAGATCCTGCTCTCGGAGACGACCCGCGCGCTCGTCGGCAACAACATCCCCGAGGGTGCCGAGATCCGCGACCTCGGCGAGGCGAACCTCAAGGACGTCCAGCACGAGCGCATCTTCCAGCTGGCGCTCGCCGAGCAGCGCGATCAGTTCCCGCCGCTGAAGACGGCGGCGCCGAACAAGACGGGCGCCGACGCGCTCGCCGAGGAGATCGAGCGCAAGGTGCACGAGCAGATCCTCGCCGGCTTCGAGCCGGGCTCGACGGACGAGTCGACCTCCCAGCTCGCGAAGCTCGTTCTCGTGGGGTTCCTCGCGCTGTTCCTCAGCCTCGCCGCGATCGCCGCGATCTTCCTGCTCGTCAGGGCTGTGATCTGAACGGGCCCGGCGGGCCGCTTGGGGTCAGACCCCTTGATAGTGCGAGGCTGAGATCATGTGACGCCTCTGTGGCGGCGTCGCCTTCTCGCGGGTGCTCGTCGGCGATCGGCTGTGGACGGGATATGAGCCTCGCGGCACACGTTCCACCGCGGGCCCGCGTGGGGTCAGACCCCAGGTGGCGCCGGGCGGCTCGGAGGGAAGCTGCCAGCGCGGTAGACGTAGCCCTCGAGCTGCCGGCCGAGCAGCTGCTCGAGCCACTCGGAGATCCCGATCAGCGCGTCGAGGTCGACTCCGGTCTCGACGCCCTCGCCCTCCAGGAGGTAGACGAGATCCTCGGTCGCAACGTTCCCGGTCGCCTTCGGCGCGAAGGGGCAGCCGCCGAGGCCGCCCACCGAGGCATCGAGCGACGACGCGCCCACCTCGAGCGCGGCATACGCGTTCGCGAAGCCGGTGTTCCGCGTGTTGTGGAAGTGCCCGCCGACCGGCTTGCCGAACGCGGCCACGCCCTCGACGAGGTGCTTCACCTGCGTAGGCGTCGCGACCCCGATCGTGTCGGCGAGGACAAGCTCGTCGGGATCCGCGCCTGCAAGCCGCTCCGCGATCGCCATGACCCGCTGCGGATCGACCGGGCCCTCGAACGGGCAGCCGAAGGCAACCGAGATCGTGACGCTCGCGCTGATCCCGTCGCCCCTGGCCCGCTCGGCGATCCGTTCGGCGTCCGACAGCGCCGCCTCGACGGACGCGCCCGCGTTCCGCTGGGAGAAGCTCTCGGTCGCCGCGACGGCGAAGGACACTTCGTCGAGGCCGGTCTCCCGCAGCCGGTCGTAGCCGCGCTCGTTGAGCGCGAGGCCGGAATAGACAACGCCGTCGCGACGCTCCAACGCCGCGACGACCTCCTCGGCCCCCGCCATCTGCGGCACCCGCTCAGG
The DNA here is from genome assembly GCA_036380355.1 of Gaiellaceae bacterium. Lineage (GTDB taxonomy): Bacteria > Actinomycetota > Thermoleophilia > Gaiellales > Gaiellaceae > JACDAN01. The sequence goes on from DASVEW010000011.1 coordinate 15,556, forward strand.
GTTGACGAAGCTGGCCGCCTCGATCCGACGAAGCCCGGCGGCGGCCAGCCGGTCGACGAGCTCGGCCCGCGTCTCCGGCGCGAGAATCTGCTCTTCGTTCTGGAGCCCGTCGCGCGGCCCGACTTCGCGGATCACTAGAACCCGCGGGCGAAGACGCGCTCGGGCTTGATCCGGACGATCAGCCGCTTCTCGCCCGGGACGTAGTGGTAGTCGCGGCCGAAGTAGCGGTGGGAGAGCTCGTTGATGTGCTCCTCGGCGCCCTCGTCGGTCAGCTCGGCCGGGCCCGTGATCGAGACGTACTGGTACGGGTTCTCGTGGTCGAAGACGCAGATGCTGACGATCGGATTCCGCCGGATGTTGCGCGGCTTGACGCGGCCCTCCGCCGTGTTGACGACGACGTGCTCGCCGTCCCAGTCGATCCAGTTGGTCGTCAGCTGGGGAACGCCGTCGCCGCCGACGGTCCCGACGATGGCGAAGTTCTTGCCCTTGAGCAGGCGTACGTGGTCGTCCGTCAACCCGGCCACAGCCTCGCATAGGCTAGCCGCGTGCTGCTTCTGTGCGGAACGCGGAAGGGCCTCTTCCTGCTCCGCGGCGACGACTCGCGGTGGGAGCTCGAGGGCCCGCTGCTTCCGGGGTGGTCCGTCTACCACGCGATCAGGGACAGCCGTGACGGGTCGCTCCAGGTGGCGGCGAACAACTTCGTCTACGGCGGCACCTTCCAGCGGTCGAACGACGGCGGCAAGACGTGGCAGCGAGCCGAGGGCCTCGGCCTCCCGGAGGAATCCGGGCTGAAGCTGGAGGAGACCTGGCACGTCGAGCCGGGCCGTGAGGACGGCGAGATCTGGCTCGGCGCGACGCCCGGCGTCCTCTTCCGCTCGTCCGACGCCGGGGAGTCGTTCGAGGCCGTGCAGAGCGTGCTCGAGCATCCGACGCGGGAGCGCTGGCAGCCGGGCGCCGGCGGGATGTGCTGCCACTCGATCCAGCTCGACCCCTCCGACCCGAACCGGATGTACATCGCAATCTCCGCAGCCGGCACGTTCCGGACCGACGACGGCGGCGAGTCGTGGTCGCCGAAGAACGACGGCGTGGCGGCGGACTTCTACCCCGAGCCGGACAACTTCCCCGAGGTCGGACAGTGCGTCCACAAGCTCCTCCTCCACCCGGAGCGGCCCGACCGCCTCTGGCAGCAGAACCACTGCGGCGTCTACCGGTCCGACGACCGCGGCGAGACATGGCAGCGGCTCGAGGGGAACGGCCTCCCGAGCGGCTTCGGGTTCCCGCTCGCGCTCGATCCGCGCGACCCGGACGTCGCGTACGTCATCCCCGAGGAGGGCGCGGAGAACCGGGTCACTCCGGACGGCCGCCTCGGCGTCTACCGCACGGCCGACGGCGGCGCGAGCTGGGCGCTGGCCTCGAACGGCCTCCCGGAGCCGGCCTGGGGCTCGGTCATGCGCGAGGGCTTCTCCTTCGATCCGGAGGGTGGCGTCTATTTCGGGACGCAGAGCGGCTCCGTCTTCGCCTCGACGGACCCGGCGGAGGGCTGGACCGAGGTCGCCCGCCAGCTGCCGCCGATCCTGTCGGTCGAAGCGGCGTGGTCCTAGTCGTCCTGCCCTCGCTGCTCGCGGCCCAGGCGAGCGGGCAGGCGCGGTTCGAGCTGGACGCGGCGACCGTGGAGCACGCGCTGCAGCAGCTGCCGGTGGCGGATCTGCTCTTGGACGAGGCGGGAGAGCTGCGACGCCTCGTCAACGTGTACGTGGACGGAAAGGACGTACGCGAGGAGGCCGGCTTGCAGACGCGGGTCACGGAAGCGCGCGAGGTGCGGGTGATTGCGGCAGTCGCCGGCGGCTAGAGGCTCTGCGGGATCTGGATCTCGCCGGCGAGGATGTCTCGCTGGACGTCCTCGAGCATCCGGCGGTGCTCCTCCGGGACCTCGGAGCTGATCTTCCCGAGGCCGACGCCGTGCTCGGCCAGGCCGAACGTGACGTTCAGGCCGCCCTTCCAGGTGCCGTCGGTCACCGAGCTGATGATGCGGAAGACGGCCTCGTCCACGCGCTTCATCGAGCTCGTGAGCATGTGGGGGCCCAGGAACGACTGGTCCGCGTCGACGCCGATCCCCCAGACGCGCTTCTCGCGCGCCGCGTCGAGCGCGCCGAGGCCGCAGCCGCCGGCCACCTGGAAGACGACCGTCGCCCCTCTCTGGATCTGCGCCAGCGCGAGCTCCTTGCACTTCGCCTGGTCGTCCCAGTCGGAGGAGTACCCGTTCAGCGTCTCGACCTGGGGGTCGGAGTGCTTCGCGCCGGCCTGGTAGCCGGCGATGAAGCGGTCGACGGGCGGCTCCTTGTAGCCGCCCACCGAGCTCACGACGGGCGGGGACTTCTTCACCGAGAGGACCGCGAGCACGCCCGCGAGGTAGCCGGCCTGCTCCTCCCGGAAGAGCACGCCGAGGACGTTCGGCGGCTTCCCGGGAAGGGTCGTCTGGTCGACGTCGATGATGGCGTAGCGCGTCTCCGGGAAGGCCTTGGCCGCAGAGGCGACCGCTTCTCCCTGGGCGAATCCGACGCCGATGATCAGGTCGAAGCCCTGGCGCGCGAGCGACGTGTGGTTGGGGACGTAGTCGGCGGCGCTCTTCGACTGCGCGACGCGGATCTCGACGCCGAGCTCCTTCTCGGCGCGCTGCAGTCCCTCGTAGGCGAGCTGGTTGAAGCCGCGGTCGTTCAGCTGCCCGACGTCGGTGACGAGCGCGATCTTGAACTCGGCCGCCTGCGTCTCCGTGGCCTCGACACCGCCGTCGTCGCCACCGCCGCCGCAGGCCGCGAGCAGGAGCGCGACGCCGAGCGCGAGCAGTCCCGAGCGGAGGTTTTCGCCTGATAGTCTCAAACCTGGTGGCCAAGTCTACCCGAGCCGCCCCTCTGCACGTCAGCCTCGCCGTCGTCATGCAGGTCCGCGACGGCGAGCTGCAGGTGCTGATGTGGCAGCGCGGGCGGGATCCGTTCTCGGGCCGCTGGGCGGTGCCCGGCGGCTATCTCGAGCCGGGAGAGACCCTCGAGGAGTCGATCAGGCGGCACCTCGAGGCGAAGGTGGACGTCCGCGACCTCGCTCACCTGGAGCAGCTCGAGACCCGCAGCGACCCCGGCCGGCACCTGACTCAGTGGGAGGTCGCGACCGCATACCTCGGGCTCGTCCCGCGCGACGTCGACCCCGCCGTCCCGGAGGACACCCGTTGGCAGCCGGTTGGCCGGCTGCCACCCGCAGCGTTCGACCACGGGGACATCGTGAGCGCCGGCGTCACGAGGCTGCGGTCGAAGCTGTCGTACACGAACATCGGCTTCGCGCTCGCGCCCGAAGAGTTCACGCTCTCGGAGCTGCGGGAGCTCTACGCGGCGGCGCTCGGCCACGACGTCTCGGCGACGAACCTCCACCGCGTCCTCGTCCGGCGAGGCGTGCTGGAACCGACGGGCTCGAAGCGAGAGCCGGGGAGGGCCGGCGGGCGGCCGGCATCCCTCTTCCGCTTCCGCACGCCCGAGCTCGAGGTCACCGATCCGTTCGCGGTCCTGAAGCCACCGAGGGCGTGAACATCCGCCGCGGAACGGGCTGGGCCCGGTCCGCCGCAACGGCAACTCGGGCGAAGAAGCACGCCACGCTTCGAGGCCGCGCGGCGCGAAGCGCCGTCGGGCTTCAAACGGTCGCCGAAAGTCGTGAGACTTTCGGCGAAGCGGGAGCCGCGCCTACGGCGCCGCGACCAGACGGTTACGGCCGCCGCGCTTCGCGGCGTAGAGCGCGGCATCGGCGCGGCCGACGAACTCCTCGGCCGTCTCCGTCTCGTCCCAGCAGGCGATCCCGGCGGAGACCGTCTCGCCGTCCGGCATCGAGGCCCGGAGGCGCTGGACGAGCGTCTGGGCGCCGTCGAGCGTGCAGCCGGGGAGCAGCAGGCTGAACTCCTCGCCGCCGTAGCGGGCCAGCATGTCGCTCGCCCGGAGCTGCGACGACCACGCCGCCGCCGCCTGCTTGAGCAGACGGTCGCCCGCCTGGTGACCGCGGTCGTCGTTGAAGCGCTTGAAGCGGTCGAGGTCGAGCATCGCGACGCAGACCGCGCGGGCATCCCGCGCCGCCCGTGCGAGCTCGCGCGGAAGCTCCTCGTCCCACGCGCGGCGATTGGGCAAGCCGGTCAGGTCGTCCGTCCGCGCCGTCTCCTGGAGCTGGACGAGGAGGCGGGCGCGGTCGAGGGCGATCGACGCCTCGGCGGCGAGCATCCGCATTCCGGACTCGACTCGGGGCGACAGCCGCTTGACCGCCTTCGACCAGCCGAGGACGAGCACCGCCACGGAAGTCTCGTCACGCAGGACGGGCTCGAAGTGCATCGAGCGGGCGCCGTGGCGCGCGCCGTGCGTCGCATCCCGGAGGAAGACCGGCTTGCAGGACATGTGCGCGAGACCGCCCCCGGCTTCCTCGCCCGCGCGCGGGATCCGCATCCCGACCGCGGACGTGAGCGCGAGGCGACCGTCGACGCTCGGCTCGAGCAGCTGGACGACGTCGGCGCCGGCGATCGAGCGGGCGGACGAGCAGACCGCCTGGCGGACGGCGTCGGGATCCGTGCTGGCGCCGATCTGGCGCATCGAGAGGGTGACCGCCTCGATGTTCGCGAGCGCGAGCCGCGTCTCGTCGGCTCGGGAGCGGAGCTCGGCGACGAGCGCCTGGACGGTGTAGCCGACGATCGGCGCGACGCAGATCCAGAGAATCGCGCGGCGCCACTCGGTCGCAGGGTACTCCGGCGCCCCGAGCAGGAGCAGCGGCGCGAAGAAGACGGCGGCCAGGCCGGCCATCCCGATCGCGAGCTGCTCCCTCGTCCCGTAGAGGGCGAGCCAGAAGACGGGGAGCATCGCGAGGGCCGAGTAGCCCGACAGCGCGCCGCCCTGGCTCTCGCGAAGGAGGGCGATGACGACGAAGTACGAGAGCGCCGGCACGACCTCGGCGAACTGCGGGAGCCGATGCCACGGCGCGAGCCAGACAGTGAGGACGATCAGCGCCGTGAGCCCGGAGGCCAGCACGATCTCCGTCAGCCCGTCGCCGGCCGGCGGCAGCGGGAGGACGGCGATGGCGAGGATCATCACGCCGAGGAACGGCGCACTGCGGGCGCCGAGCCCGGGACGCGCGTACATCCCCCGTGTGGTCGGGTCAGAGCCTTCGCTCGTCCTTACCCTGGCGGGCAGGCCGAGGCCGAGGCGGAGGGAGGAAGCCGCAGTCCTCACGCGCTGACATCGTCGGAAGCGCGGGCCGGTCGCACGATCCTCCAAACAGGGGTCGTCTGCTGTCTACACGAAGCGCCAGATCAGCAGCATGGCGACAATCAGGACGCCGGCGACGATCGCGATCGTGCCACCCACGCCGCCGATCAGCAGGAGCGGCGTCTTCTCGCTCTCGCCCCGAGCGGCTTCGCGCGCCTCGCGCTCGAGCGGGGCGTCGTCTGGGCGTTCCGGCTCCGTCACGCCGCGATCCTAAACGGCGAGAGCCGGGCGGTCCGCCCGGCTCTCGCGCGTCCTACGAAGGAGGCCTTTCTACCGGCCGATCGCCACGTCGTCGACGTGCACGCCCATGTAGAGCGGTGACGAGATCAGCTGGTCGGCCGAGAAGCGGAACCGGACCCGGAGCGGGCCGGCCGGAGCCTTGAAGGCCACCCTCTCCGCGGCGAAGGCCGGATAGCCGGCGTTCTGCGCGTCGAAGGCGAGCTGGTCGCTCCAGTCGTTCGTCGCCGTGTCCCAGATCCACTTCGCCGCGCTCCAGTTCGACCCGTCGGTCGACCACTCGACCGTCAGGAAGTCGAAGCCCGGCTCCGTGTCCCGCCGGTTCCGGAAGTCAACGAAGACCCAGCCGCCGGGCTGATCCACGGCCGGCGAGGTGACGGTCGCCGTCGACTCGTCGAAGTACGGCGTGACCTGGAAGCTCGTCGTCGAGTTGTGTCCCGGGCTGCCGCGCTTCCAGGCGTGCAGCGCGTTGCCGGACTGGGCGGTCGTCCAGCCCTCGTCGCCGAGCTCGAACCCGAACGGGCCGGCGAGCGGGACGCCCGCGGGCGTCCCCGGCCGCTCGACCGTGCCGCCACCGCCACCGCCGCCCGGGATCGTCTGGCTGAAGGTGTACGTCCAGATGCCGCGGCCGTAGGTGGCTGCGACAAGGACGTTCGGGTCGTTCGGCCGCAGGTTCATCGTCGAGATCGGGACGACCGGCAGCCCGCGAAGCGGCGCGAACGTCGTGCCGCCCGTGAGGGCGTTGGCGAAGACGCCGATGTCCGTCCCGACGATCAGCTGGCTCGCGCCCCGCTGCGTGACCCACGTCGCCGGGACGTCCGGGAGGTTCCCGGAGATGTCGACGAAGGTCTCGCCGCCGTCGGTCGACTTGAACAGGTGGCCGACGCCCGCGTCGGGGTTCTGGTCCTGCAGCGTGTTCGGCGGGACCCAGCGCCGGCTGTAGCCGCCGAGCGTGACGTAGACGGTCCTGCCCGTCGCGTCGGTCGGGTCGATCGCGACCGACGTGATGAACCGCTCGGGCAGGCCGCCCGCGGCGGCGATGTGCCACGTGCCGCCGGCGTTCGTCGCGATCCCGCTCTTGAACGGCGCCTGCGCGTTGAGCGCGTCGCAGACGCCGCAGTAGCCGGCGTAGATCGTGTCGCCGTGGACGTCGATCGCCGACATGCCGTTCGCGGGGTCGGTGGCCGACGGCGTGGCCGCCGAGTCGCCGGGCCGCTGCTGCGTCCCGAGGTCGAAGACGACGTTCCAGGTGTTCCCACCCGCGTCGTGGCCGGCCTCGGTCTCGGGGCCGTGCCGCGTCTCGGCGATCTCGTTCCCGCCCGTGACGATGTGCTTCGCGTCCGTCGGGTCCATCTCGAATGGGTTGACGAAGCGGGTGTTCGTCAGGCCCGGGTCGATCCCGCGCCAGGACTTGCCGCCGTCCGTCGAGACGCTCATGTCGTTGAACACGTAGGCCTCGTAGATGACGTCGCTGTTCGCGGGGTCGATCTCCGCGAACGTGCCGTCACCGCCGTAGACCATGTACTGCTCGCCGTCCGGCGTGATCTTCATGTGGCCGTTGTCCTGCAGGCCCGCCGAGACGGTGCCGTCGTTCGCCATCGCGACGTCGTACGGCAGCAGCGTGTTGAAGCCGGTCTGGTTCCCGTTGCCCCAGCCGCCGTTGTCCAGCTCGTGGCCGGGCGCGACGTGGTTCTTGTAGAACCCGCCGTCGTTTCCGACCGCCAGCGTGACGCCGCCGAGCGTGTCCGGGATCCAGACGGCGTCGTGCTGGTCCGGGTGCGTGGTCGTGGACGTCGTCGGAGGCCGGTTCGTCGGGCACTCCGGGAGGCCGACCGTCAGCAGGAGGCACGCCTCGTCGCTGAAGTAGCGGCCGATCACCTTGAACATGGCCGGGCCATCCATCGGCACCGGCAGCTCGTTCTGCCAGACCTCCTCGAGCCCGAACGCGAGCCGCGTCGGGACCCCGGTCGCGCTCTGGCGCGTCGGGTCCGGCAGGACCCATTCGTTGTACCAGGCCTGCACGCCCGGCTCGAAGCCGAGCGCCTGGCCCGTGCCGGCGAGGGCCGAGCCCGTCGCCGGGTTCTTGGCGATCGCGTTGTCGTCGGCCATCAGCGTCCACGTCGCGCCGAAGTCCTTCGACACGTAGATCCCGTTCAGGACCGTGCCGCCGGGAACCGGCGACGGCGGGAAGTTCTCCGGGGCGTCGATGACGTCGAGGCCGCCGTTGAGGACGACCGCGTCCTGCACGATCGCGTAGAGGTAGTCCTTGTCCTGGTTCGCACCGGTCGTCGGCCCGAACTCGACCCGGCCGATCCGCTCCTGCGGCGTGAAGCCGGAGCCGCTCAGCTTGACGAACGTGTTCGGCGCCCCGCTCAGCGAGCGGTAGAGGCCGTTGTGCTCGGACTGGATCGTGCCGTCCGAGTTCTTCCGCCGCCCGGCGCGCCACCCGACCGCCGCGATCACGGTCCCGGGCGCGATGTCGGCGTTGACGCCGCCGGGGCCCTTGATCGCGATGTCGGTGACGACGTTCGCGAGCTGGCAGTGGCCGCCGCCCGCGGCGCCGGAGCACTCGCCGGTCGGCAGGTTCACGTTGGCGTAGGTCTTGCCGCCGTCCGTCGAGCGGTAGAGCCCGAAGAGCGTCGCGGCGTAGACCTCCGACGGGGTCGTCGGGTCGACCTCGATCTCGAAGCCGAGCGCGCCGTCGGGAATCCCCTTCGCCTTCTTCCAGGACTTCCCGAGGTTGGTGCTGTAGAAGGCGCCGTAGCCGGTGTAGCCGCCCGAGCCGAAGGTCGGGTCACCGCTGACCGCGAGCACCGTGCCGCCGTTCGCAGACGACCACGCGACCGCGCCGACGATCTGGCTCGGCAGCGTTTCGCCGATCGACCGCCAGGTGTCGCCGTAGTCGGACGACATCCAGATGCCGCCGGTCCCCTTGGCGACGAAGAGCCGCCGGCTCGCCGGGTCGTATTCGAGGCTGTCGATCCGCCCCATGACATTCACGAGCCCGAGCCCGTTCACCGAGTTGTAGGCCTCGCCGTTAGAGATCAGGGGCCCGTGGCCGTATGGCCGCCACGTTCCTTCGCTGCCGTCGACCGACTTGGGCATCGCCGCCCGCTGCTCGAGCGCGCCCGCGAACGCGCCGGGGTGGGTCTTGCCGTGCGGCGCCGCGCGGACGGCGTCGAACTGCCGCCCGCGGAGCTCGAGCTCCACCAGCGACTCCGGATGCTTCAGCGACAGGCACGATCCTGCTGCTGCCGGCTTGAAGCCGGGCGGGCACGAGGCGGCCGTGGCCGTGCCTTCCTTCATGACCGCCGCGGAGCCGACCCCCAGCGCGACGATCGCGGTGGCCAGGCCGGCCACGAGGAGCCTGAAGCGGTGACGCTTCCTCATGGGACGTTCTCTCCCTTCGTTCCGTTTGTGCCCGCGTGGGATTGGGCGACGCGGGCCGCGTCCAATGGGCGGAGATTCCTCGGAGAAGCGCAGCCCTAAACCCGATTGACCGGTCAATCGCCCTTTTGCAGGGCTTTTCCGGCCGAAGAGCCTCGCTCGCCGCCTAGAAGCGGGCGGGGGAACCCGGCGCACATTCGGCACAGATTCCCCCTTGACACCCCGCGGTGTCTGGAAGTGATCTCAGAATGACCTCGTGAGGATGAGGATCATCCCGAGCTGGAGAAAGGCGAGGTAGTTGGCGGCTTTGCGGTCGCGGCGGGTGGCGATCCGGCGTTTGGCTTTCAGCCAGGCGTTCGTGCGCTC
>DASVEW010000012.1:0-5917 GCA_036380355.1 Gaiellaceae bacterium
TGCGCGGATGCATTCGCATGATCCGGCCGATCCGCTGCTGGTAGACGCGGCGGCTCGCCGTCGGCGCGAGGTGCATGCAGACCGTCGCGCGCGGCGAGTTCCAGCCCTCGGCCAGCAGCATCGCGTTGATGAGGATGTCGATCTCGCCCCGCTCGTAGGCGGCGAGGATCTCCGCGAGCTTGACCGGAGGCGTGCGGCCGCTGACCGCCTCCGCCTTGAGCCCTGCGGCACGGAACTCGCGCGCGAGGTTGTAGGCGTGCTCGACGCCGGCCGCGTAGACGATGCCCGGCGTGGAGTCGAACCGGTCGCGGTAGAGGCTCGCCGCGGCCTGGTTCAGGGCCTGGTGGTCCAGGACTTCGGCCAGGGCGCGTTCCTCGAAGTCGCCGCCGACGATCGGCACGGAGTTGATCGCCGCGGCCGGCGGGACGCGCAGGCAGCGGAGGGGCGCGATCAGCCCGCGTCTCGCGGCGTCCTGGAGCGGGAGGTCGTCCACCGAGGCCGGGAAGACATCGGAGACCTGCTTCGCGATCAGCTGCTCGGTCGCGGTCATGCCGATGTAGACCGGCTCCGTGTAGCTGCGGATCGCCGCGCTCGTCTTCTCGCCGAGCGCCGTGTGGGCCTCGTCGCAGATGACGAGCTGGTAGGCGCTCCGCTCGACGTCGTTGACGTGCCGAGCGAACCAGGCATAGGTCTGGACGGTGATCAGGTCCGGCCGCGGCGCCTTCTTGCCGCGCTCCACGGCGGGCTTGAGGCGGTCGCCGTAGCCCTCGGCGGTGAGGTCCCGGTTGAACTGCGAGACGAGGAGCCGGCGGTGGGTGAGGATGAGGACGCCCTCCGTGCGTGCGGCCTCGACGAAGCCGGCGGCGGCGATCGTCTTGCCCGAGGCGGTGGGGTGGCGGAAGCGGTAGCGGCGCGCCGCGCCGGGATCCTCCTCCGGCGTCGGCGGAAGGGGCTCCACCTCGCCGTCGACCTCGAAGTCGTCCTCCTCGTCCTCGAGCTCGTCGACCTCCTCGAGCTTCGCCTGGCCGTTCCCGTTCTCCGCCGCCTTCTGGTTCGCGGCGATCAGCTCGGTGAGCATCCCGGCGAGCGCGTCGATCTGGTGGCGGCGGAGCTCGGTGCCGGACTTGAGGCGCGGCGGCCGCTCGCTCAGCACGCGCTCGAGCCCGAGCATCAGGGCATAGCGGATCTTCCAGTCGGGCGAAGGTGCGTCGAGCCCGGCGGCCATCTCCGCCAGGGCGTCTTCGAGCGCGCGACGTCGCGCCGTGCCTGGAGCAAGCACGGTTTCGGGGTCCTCGTCCGCATGGAGGAACGGCTCGCCGGCCCACGCGTCCGCCCGGCGGGCGTCTTCAACGAGGGCGAGGTTCGCCGGTGATGAAGGGTTGGTCTGCTCGACGGTCTCTTGCACCATGAACGGCACTTGTGGTGTGCCGCCAAGACCTCCAAGGAAAGTTGCGCTCGCCCAGTCCCCGTGCGATGCGCTCGTCTGAGTGTAGCTGACTTCCGGACTAGGAGGGCTTGGTGGAACGTCGCTCGTTGCAGGGGTGCGATGGCCGATCCGAGGCAAGGACGCAGGGAGCGTTCGTATCCGCGCGATACGGGCGCGACTGAGGACGCCGCCTCGGGGCGGCCAGCGCGGCCCTGCGGCACAGCTGCGTTTCGCCAAGCCCTCCTACAAGCCGCAAACAGCGCCGTCGTGCGCGAGAAAAGTCACGACCGTGTACACGCTGAGCGCGAGGGCCGCTGCCGCTCCGGTTGCGGCGGCGCCGGTGCGGTAGCGCGGGACCGCGCCGACCATCAGGAGGGCCGCCACGGCGAGCCCCAGCCCGGCCACGCTGCCGATCGAAACGAGGTCTGCCGATCGGGTGGGGATGCAGCCGGCGCGCGAGGCGTGGACGGCGGTGAACGAGAGGGTGGAAGCCAGCCCGGCCGCGCCGACGAGGGCCCAGACCGGGAGCAGCGCGGCCGCACGCGCGCGGGCGTTCATCCCTCCTGTATCGGCGGAGACGGGCCTAGGCTGGAGCGGGCGTCCGGAGCAGGCCGATGTGGTCGAGGTACCTGGAGATCCCCCCGAGGAAGAACGGCCAGCCGGCGCCCAGGATCAGCGCGGTGTCGATGTCCTCGACTCCGCCGACCACGCCCTCGTCCAGCATGTGGTGGATCTCGTCCGCGATCGCCTCGAGTGCGGCCTGCTGGATCTCGTCGACGCTGCGCCGGTTGTCTCCCTGAACCGCGATCTCGTCCCTGCCGTCGGCGTAGTTCTCCAGCGTCTGCGAGAGGGGGAAGCGGTCCGGGTACGCCTCGTTGAGCGTGTGGAGGACGTGGTTCGCGACCCGGGGGCCGACCATCTGGAGGAGCACGGACGGCGCCATGGGCATACCGAGCCGGAGGATCGCCTCGTCCGTCTCCTCGACCGTGTTCCCCTGCTCGAGCGCTTCCATCAGCACCGTCGTCATCCGCGTCAGGACGCGGTTCACGACGAAGGCGGGCGCGTCCTTCACGAGCACCGGGCGCTTTCGAAGCTTCTTCGCCGTCTCCCAGGCGGTGGCGAGCGACGTGTCGTCGGTGTCGGGTGTGCGGATGATCTCGACGAGCGGAAGGACGGCGACGGGGTTGAAGAAGTGCAGGCCCACGACGCGCTCGGGATGCTCGAGCCGCGACGCCATCTCGGTGACCGAGAGCGAGGAGGTGTTCGTGGCGAGGATCGCCTCAGGCGAGACGACGGCCTCGAGCTCCGCGAAGACCTCCTGCTTGACCGACAGCTCCTCGAACACGGCCTCGAGCACGAGGTCGCAGTCGGCGAAGTGGTCGTAGGTCGTCCCGCCCTGGACGAGGGAGGCGAGAAAGCGGGCCTTGCCCTCGTCGTAGCGGCCCTTCTGGACCTGGCTCTGGAGCTCGGCCTCGATGCTGGTGACGGCGCGGTCGACGATCTCCTGGTCGAGGTCGCGGATCGCGATCGGCACCTCGAGGCGCCGGAGGAAGAGCGTGGCCAGCTGGCTCGCCATCAGCCCGGCCCCGACGATCCCGACCTTCCGGATCGGGCGTCCCTCGGCGTCCGGCTTCCCGACGTCCTTCTTGGCTCGGCGCTCGACGAGGTTGAAGGCGTAGAGCGAGGCCTGCGCCTGGCGGCCGGGGAGCAGCTCGGCGACCGCCTCTTCCTCCGCGGCGTAGCCCTCCTCGAGGCTCCAGCTCGACGCGCCCTCGATCAGGTCGAGCGCGACGTAGGGCGCCGGAGCCGCGCCGTGCAGCGAGTCGTCCAGCTGGCGCCTGGCCTTCGCGATCAGGTCTCCGTCGGCCGGCGAGGGACTGTCCCTCGGACCTGCCTCGCGCTGCCGTGTCTTCTGCACCAGAAGCGCGACGGAATCGTCGAGAAACTCCGCCGGCTCGAGGACTGCGTCGACGAGGCCCAGAGATTCCGCCTCGGCACCGGTGAGCATCCGGTTCTGGCGTAGGGGATTCGTGACGATGAAGCGAAGAGCGGCGTCCACTCCGGCGATCCTCGGAACCAGCTGCGTGCCGCCCCAGGCGGGGAAGAGCCCGAGGAAGACCTCCGGGCACGCGAAGTGCCGCACGGAGCTCGCGATCGTCCGGTAGTCGCAGTGCAGCGCGATCTCGACGCCGCCGCCGAGGCAGGCGCCGTTGATCGCCGCCAACGTCGGGTACGGCAGCGCGCGGATCCGTCCGAACAGCTCGTGACCGGCGCGGCTTCCCTCGCGCGCCTGCTCCGGCGAGACCCCGTGGAAGCGGTTGATGTCGGCGCCGGCGCAGAACACGAACGGCTTGCCGGTGAGCACCATCCCGGCCCAGTCGCCACTCTCGAGCTCGTCGAGCCGCGCCGCGAGGGACGCGAACGCCTCCGGGCCGAAGACGTTCGGCTTCTGCCAGTCCTCGCCGTTGTCCATCGTCACGAGCGCGAGCGGGCCGGCCGCCGTCTCGACCCGCGCGAGCTTGAACTCCGTGGGGGCGCTCAGACGCGCTCCCACAAGAGTGCGGCGCCCATCCCCATCCCGACGCACAGCGCCGTCAACCCGTACCGGACCTCCGGCCGCTCGTTCATCCCGTACGCGAGCTGGGCGATCAGCCGGACGCCGGTGGCGGCGAGCGGATGCCCGCACGCGATTGCGCCGCCGTAGGGGTTCAGCCGCGGATCGTCCGGCGAGACACCCATCCCGTCGCACCAGCTCAGCACCTGGACCGCGAAGGGCTCGTTCAGCTCGAAGAGGCCGACGTCGTCGATCGACAGGCCCGCCTGCTCCAGGACCCGATTCGTCGCAGGGATCGGGCCGATTCCCATCAGCTCCGGCTGGACGCCCGCGAACGCGAACCCCACGAGCCGCAGCTGCGCCTCCAGCCCCAGCTCCGCGGCCGCCTCCTCCGAGGCGAGCAGCGCGGCCGTCGCGCCGTCCGTCAGCCCCGCCGAGTTCCCGGCCGTCACCCGGCCGCCGACCCGGAACGGCGTCGGCAGGTCGGCCAGGCCTTCCATCGACGTGTCCGGACGCAGGAACTGATCCCTGTCCGCGACCGTCCATCCTTCGTCGGTGAAGACGGACATGGGGACGACCGTGTCGCGCATGATCCCGTTCGACCACGCCGCCGTCGCGCGCTGCTGCGACTGCACCGCGAACCGGTCGGCGTCCTCCTTCGTCAGCTCCGGGAAGCGGTCGTGGAGGTTCTCCGCGGTCGCGCCCATCGTCACCGCCGAGTCGTCGACGAGCCGCTCGGCAACGAACCGCGGATTGAAGTCCACATCGGCGCCCATCGGATGGTGACCCATGTGCTCGACGCCGCCGGCGACCACGAAGTCGGCCGCGCCCATGGCGATCTCCCCGGCGCCTGCGGTCACCGCAGTGAGCGCACCGGCGCACATGCGATCGAGCGCGAACCCGGGGACCGTGTGAGGGATCCCGGCCAGCAGCGCGACGTCCCGGCCCATCGTCAAACCCTGGTCGCCGACCTGCGCCGTCGCGGCGAAGATCACGTCCCCGATCCGCTCCGGCGGCAGCGCCGGATTGCGGCGGAGCAGCTCGCGGACGACCTTGACGCCCATGTCGTCGGCCCGTGTCTTCCAGAAGTAGCCCTTGGGACCGGCACGGCCGAACGCGGTCCGGAGACCGTCCACGTACACAACCTCGCGTAGCTCGCGCGCCACGCGGTGACAATAGCCCGGTGGAGGCGGACTGGAGCGCACATCTCGAGCGGGAGGAACGGCGTTACCGCGACGGGGAGGGCCGGCTTCCGGACGAGGCGGACGAGCGGCAGCGCCAGCTCACGCGGCTCGGCAACGCCGCCGGGGGCGCCGGCCTCGCCCACCTCATGGCCGGGGAGGCCGAACGCGCCGCCGAGTGGTTCGACCGGGCGGCGCGCCGCTACAGGGAGAGCTACGAGCTCGCGCCGCCGGGCAGCTGGGGCAGGCCGATCGGCGCGATCAAGTCGCGCATCCTCGCCGGCGACTGGCCCGGCGCCGAGGAAGAGGCCCGCTGGGCGCTCGCCGAGGGTGCCGCCGAGGCGGAATCCCCGATCGGGCGCTACGCCGGCGCGCTCGCGCTCCTCACCCTCGCGGACTACGAAGCGGCCCGTCCCGTAGCCGACTCGCTCCGCGAACGCGACGACTTCCCGCAGGACGTCGCCGACGCGCTGGCGACGCTCGCCGCGGAGGACGTCCTCGGCTACACGTACGCGATCGAGTCGGTACTCGAATCGTTCGAGCAGCGAGACGAGTACCTCGAGGACATGCCGGTAGCTGACACGGTGATCGTCCTGCAAGCATTGGCCGAACGACGAAAGATGGCGGTCGAGCTCACCTCCGAGCTTCTCCCAGACTGATCCGGCGCGGAACGGGCCGAGCCCGTTCCGCCGAAACGGCAACATGGACCAGGATGCGCCACGCGATTCCGGGGCCGCGCGGCGCGAAGCGCCGCCC
>DASVEW010000013.1:0-14284 GCA_036380355.1 Gaiellaceae bacterium
CGGAGCCGTGTACCAGCCGGCGGCGTTCGGCTGGCGCGCTGGTGTCGCGGTCGTCACCGGCGCGGTCGCGTCGTACTTGAGCGGCAGGGACGCCAATCGCCCGTTGCCGGCCTTGTCCAAGCAGGTGCCACTGAGGACGGCGGAGCTCGTGTCGGGGCCGGAGTAGCTCTGCGTCGCCGGACACGAGTCGAGGCCGGAGGTCGCATCCGACCCCGAGAAGGCGACCGAGAGCGGGGCGTTGTACCAGCCGGCCGCGTTCGGCTGTCGCGAGGGCGTCGCGGCCGCCTGGGGCGCCGTCGCGTCGTACTTGAGCGCGAAGGAGGCCGCGCCCGTGTTGCCGGCCTGGTCGCGGCAGGAGCCCGCGACCGCGGTCGACGCGGCATCCGGGCCGGCGTAGCTCTTCGCGGCGTCGCACGACTGGATCCCCGAGGTGGCGTCGCTGCCCGTGAAGGTGACCGTGAGCGACTCGCGGTACCAGCCGTTCGCGTTCGGCTGGCGAGAAGGTGTCGCGGAGGCGACGGGCGCGGTCGCGTCGTACTTGAACCCGAAGCTCGCGGTCGTGCTCTGGTTGCCCGCCCGGTCGAGACAGCTGCCGGCGAGCGAGGCGCTCGCGGTGTCCGGCGTCGAGTAGGTCTTCGGAGCGACACACGACGCGATGCCGGACGTCGCGTCGGTACCGGCGAAGGAGACGGTGAGCGGGTCGTTGTACCAGCCGTTCTCGTCGGCCGGCCTACCCGGAGACGCCGTGGCCTGCGGGGCGGTCGCGTCGTACTTGAGCGGGAACGACGCGCTGCCGACGTTGCCGGCCTGGTCGGTACAGCTGCCGGGAACCGTGGCGGCGGCGTTGTCGGGCCCGTTGTACGTCTTTGCCGCGACGCACGAGGCCACGCCCGACGTCGAATCGGTGCCGGCGAAGCCGACAGTGACCGCCGCGTTGTACCAGCCGTTGCCGTTCGCGGCCCGCGACGGGGTCGCGGTGACGGACGGTGCGGTCGCGTCGTACTTGACGGCGACCGACCGCGGAGCCACGTTGCCGGCCAGGTCGCGGCAGGAGCCGCTGATCGAGACGCCCGCGGCATCCGGGCCGGAATACGACTTCGGAGCGTCGCAGACGTCGAGGCCGGAGGTTGCGTCGCTTCCCGCGAAGGTGACCGCGAGCGGGTCGTTGTACCAGCCGTTGACGTCCGGCGCGCGAGACGCCGTGGCGGTCGCCGTGGGCGGCGTCTCGTCGTACTTGAGCGAGAAGACGCTCGAGCTGCTGACGTTTCCGGCACGGTCCATGCACGAGCCGCCGAGCGCCACGGACGGATCGTCCGGCCCCGCGTAGGTCGTCTGCGTGCAGCTGTCGACGCCGGACGTCCCGTCGGTGCCGGTGAACGTGACCGTGACCGCCTCGTTGAACCAGCCGTTCGCATCCGGCGGCCGCGCCGTCGCACTCGCTTGCGGTGCCGTCTGGTCGTAGTTGACCGAGAAGGAGGCCGGCGCGGTGTTCCCGGCGACGTCCAGGCAGCTCCCGCTGACCGCCGTGCCCTGGGTGTCGGGGCCGGCGTAGTTCTGGGCCGCCGAGCAGGACGCCACTCCCGACGTGGCGTCGGTGGCGGAGAACGACACCGTCAGCGGCTCGTTGTACCACCCGTTCGAGTCGGCGCTCCGCGAGGGAGCGGCGGTCGCCGCCGGGGCGGTCTTGTCGATCTTGAACGTCTTCGAGACGCTGGTGGTGCCGCCGTCACTCTCGGCCGTGCATGTCAGCTGCGTGCCGGTCGTGTTCGCCGACATCGTGATCGCGTTGCAGCCGCTCGTCGAGAGGATGACCGACTCGGGATCGGTCACCGTCCAGTTGACCGTGACGTTGGTCGTGTACCAGCCGAGGTTGCCGAGGGTCCCGGTGATCACCGGGGTGACGACGGGCGGCGTTGGATCCCCCGGGACGTCAGGGACGCCGGGCGCGCCGGGCGTCAGGAGCAGGCCGCCTATGGCGAGGAGCAGGAGGGCTGCAAGCCTCCTCATGCGGGGCGCTTACTTCGTCACGACGAACGTGCTGCTGCCGAGCATGCGGCCGAAGGTGACGCGGCCCTTCTTGCGGTAGGCGGGCCAGACGTACCACCGGTACGTTCCGGGCCGCAACCGATGGCGGCGCCCTTCGTAGCTCCACGTTCGCCGCAGTCGGTAGCTGGGACGCACGGGCCAGGCGCTCAGCACCTTGCCCCCACGTATGAGCTGGACGTTGTAGTAGCTCGCTTTCTTGACCGGGGCCCACGACAGGATGGTTGGACCGGCCACCTGAGCGGCCGGAGTCGGACTCAGAAGGGCGCCCGTCGCGGTGACGGTGACCTTCTGCTCGGCCCGGTTGGCCGCCTCGTCGATCGCGATGACCCGGTACTCGTACTTGCGACCGACGACCAGTCCGGTGTCGCGGAAGCCGGTCGCGGTGCCGCGGTACACACCGGACTCGCCTTGGCCGCTCCGGCCGGGCGCGCGGAAGACTTCGACCGCGTGCGTATCGGTCGACTTCCGCCAAGTGAGCTGGACGTTGCGATTGCCGTTCACCGCGGTCACTGCGAAGAGGCTGGGCGCGGTCGCGTCGTATCTGAACGAGAATGAGGCCGGAGCCACGTTGCCCGCGGCGTCCGAGCACGACCCGGCGACAAGCGCTGCCGTGCTGTCCGGCCCCGTGTATCTCCCGGACGTGCAGGCCGAGATCCCCGAGGTTCCGTCCGTGCCCGCGAATGCGACGGTGAGCGGACGGTTGTACCAGCCGTTCGCGTCGGCCTGCCGTTCGATCTGGGTGCTGACTGCGGGCGCGGTCTTGTCGACCTTGAATGTCTTCGTAACGGTCGTCGTGAAGCCGTCCCTCGTCGCAGAGCACGTGTAGGTAATGCCGGGAGTGTCCGCGGAGATGGTCTTCGCGTCGCACCCCACGGTGTTTTCCACAGGACCGTCGAAGGACCAATTGATGGTGACGTTGCTCGTGTACCAGCCGTTCAAGCCGAGCGTGCCGAAGATGACCGGTGTGATGACCGGCGCATTCGCCCCGGCCCCCGGTGCGAGGACGAGCAACATCCCTACGAGCGCGCCCAGAACGACGGCTCGGCGGGAAACCCGCCGAACTCCGCGCCGCAGCAACACCGGGGTGTTTCTCACTCCCGCCCCCTGTTGCCGTAGGTCGTAAACCCTCCATTCGACGGTACTCCTCTGTTCGAGCAGTGTCAATCGGGCCGCTTCGCGGCCTCCGTCGCTCGAGAGAGCGTGACGGGGGCGGCGCGCGCCGCCCCCGTCAGCTTCGCGTTACTGGTCCGCCCAGAGCGCGGCCGAAGCGAGCATCGGCCACTCACGTTCCGGGTCGGCCCGGTAGCCCGGGTTCATCGCGAACGAGACGATCCGCGCCGTCCCGGTCGTGTTCGTACCGTGCGCGATCACGGCCGAGCCGGGTGCGGACGCCGACTGCGCGTCGTTCTTCCAGAGCCCTGAGAGGAAGAACCCGGTCAGCGGCAGGCTGCCGTCGACCGTCCAGCCGGCCGGCACCGACGTGAACCAGGTCGGCGGGTCGACGATCGCCCGGTCCTGGCTCGGGTACGCGCCGGTGATCTGGCCCGTCCCGGTTGCGGAGTTGTTCCAGTTGATGATCCCGCTCCAGCCGCGGACCTGGCGGATCGTCGCGGTCAGGCCGGCGACCTCGTTCGTCGAGCCGAGGAAGTTGGCCCCGCCCTGTCCGCCGCCGATGTAGCCGCCGCCGGCGGCGAGGAAGCCCGCGATCCGGCTGCGGTACGTCGCGTTGGCTGCGCCCGGAAGGCCGGAGAGGTTGTAGATGACGTCATAGCCCGCCAGCGGATCCGGGCCGGCGGCGTTGTTCAGCGCTGTCGTGGAGATCGGGTCGGCGGTGAAGCCGAGCTGCCGGAGCACCCAGATCTCCTGTGTCAGCGCGTTGGCGAGGACTGCGAACCGCGGCGAGCGGTCGATCGGCTCGCGAGCGGGCAGCGTGCGCACGCCCGTGAAGTCGACGCCGGTGTCCTCGGCGACGTCCTCGAGCTCGTCCCTCGCGCTTGCCGGGAAGAGCACCGTTCCCGCCGGCAACTGGTCGCCGAACGCGTTCATGAACGGCACAGTCGCCAGCTCGGCGGTGAGGCCGCCGGCGAGAAGCGCGTTCAGCGTCCGGACCGCGGTCGCTGAGTCGATCTCCAGCGCGAACGCCTTCGCGTTCCGCCAGCCGTCCACGTCGCCGGGCGGCGTCCGGATCTTCCGGGTCCGCACCGTCTTCGGCTTGAACTTCATCGAGTCGGAGATCGTGACGACGTCGGCACCCCAGAGCTCGCCGTGGCTCCAGGCACCCGGAGGTGCGTAGAGCACGCCGATCCGGTCGGAGACGTCAACGCCCGGACCGAGCGACGTGTCGGCGAGGCCGCGCAGCGCCTGGTCCATGAACACGACGTACGAGCCCTTCTCGAGCTTCAGCGAGCCGGCCTTGTACGTCTTCTCGATCCGGTCGAGCCGGATGCCGTTCTCGAGCAGCCAGCGGGCGAGGCGGCGCGCCTCGAGGTTGCTCCGCTGACCCTCGCCGATCGGCAGCACGTACGCCTTCGGGTACTCGTGCATCCAGTAGTTCTCTTCGTTCCGGAACTGCCTCTTGACGTCCGTCGGGTGCTCCGGGAAGCTCGACAGCGGCGGGCGCGCCTCGTCGTCCACGCCTCGCAGGTAGATCTCGAGCTGGTCTTCCATCAGCTCGATGCGGTTGTCGGTGTCGTAGAGGAGCGTCGACCACGTGATGATGTACGTGACGAGCCTGGAGCCCCTGCGCCCGATCTTCTCGTTCTCGGTGACGAGCGGCCCGCACGGCGTCCGGCCGCTGCCGCCGACGTTCGTCGTGCTGTTGCACATCTCGACGGTCGAGCCGTTGAGGCCGACGAGCTGCGAGTACATCGGGGTGTAGAACGGGCCCCAGTCGTCCCAGCTCTCCGCCCAGCGCGGGCCGTAGTTGGTGGTTCCGTCATCACAGACGAGTGGATCGCCTTCGGGAATGCTGCCGTCGGCGCACCAGTCGTTGATCGGACGCGTGATGAGGAAGTCGTCCTCCTCCATCGCCGCCTCGTTGGCGTCGATCCTCGCCTGGTTCCACTTCAGCCACAGGTCGTACTCGATGCCCGGGTTGTGCGGCTTCGTCGTCGCCTCGACGAGAGTGGGCGTGACGTAGCCGTGGAGGTCGAGCATGTCCGGGGGCAGCCACTTCTGCATCAGGGCCACCGAGGTCATGGTCTCCGGCTGTGACTGGGTGAGGAAGTCGCGGTTGAGGTCGAACCCGTTCCCGTTTGCCCGCGTTCCGGCGATCCGGCCGTCCGGGTTCTGGATCGGATTGACGATCACGATCGAGTGGTCGAGGATCTGGTCGACCTCGGGATCGGTCCCGTACGGCGTCGTCGCCAGGCGCTCGATGATCTGCATGATCGCGTCGACGCCCTCGTACTCGTTGCCGTGGATTCCGGCCTGGACGTAGAGCGGGACCTTCACCTCGTCGTCGACCTTGTCGAGGATGTCCTGCGCCCGCTCGGGATCGTCGAGCGCGTAGCGGCGAATCTTCTGCCAGTTGGCGTAGTCGCGGCGCTGCGACTTCGTGTCGAGCGCGTTGATGACCACGAGGTACTTGTCGCGGCCGAGCGCGGAGTGGCCGAAGCGCTCGACGGTCATGCGGCCGTCGCTTTCCGCGGCGATCTCGTCGAGCGTGCATCCGATCGCGTACCAGGGGATGTGCGGGAAGGCTCCCGGCCCGGTGGTCGGAAGATTCTCGGCGGCGTCCGGGATCGGCGTGCCGCACCACGGGGGCTCGATCGCGGCTCGAGCGGTGCCTGCGAAGAGCGGCAAGGCGAGCAGCACCACCGCGAGCCAGAGCCAGACTGTCGGTCGGCGGGGGGACAAGAGCGAAACACCTCCTCGGGGCGCGGCGCCCTCCCTGGCCGCCGGCGCCCTCTCGATATCGCGGCATCTATAGGCCGGATCGAGTGGTGCGTCAAACGGGGTCAGTCTTCGAGCCCCTCGACCGCCTCCCGCAGGGCCTGCCGCTCGGAGGCGAGGCTTCGGAAGGCGCGCGCGAAAGTCTCCTCTCCCTGCGGGCTCAGCCGCAGGTAGACGACCCGCGCGTCAGCGGGCGAAGGTGCCCGCTCGATCAGGCCCGCCTGCCGGGCGCGCGCGACGAGCTCGGTGACGCTGCTCTGGGCGAGCTGCAGGCGCTGGGCGAGCGCGGTGACGGTCGTCTGCTCGCTCAGGTCCGGCGCGCCTTTGATCTGCAGGAGCAGCTGGTACCAGCTCGGCGTGATCCCGCACGCGCGGGCGACCACCTCCGTCTGGTGCTGGAATCGCCTCAGCGCGACGCGGAACTCGGCAACCCGCGCCGCCTCGGCGGCGGTTGGAGTAGGCCCGATCGCCTGCTCGGAGGCCATGAGCGTCGATCGTAGGCGGTTGCGGCGAGTATGTGGACGTGGCCGGATTCATCGACGCCCTCGAGTCGTTCGTCGACCACCTCACCTCGATCGCGCTGATCCCGCTCTTCCTGGCGATCATCTGCCACCTCGGGCGGATCGCGTCGCGCACCCGCGCGTGGCGAAACATCGTCGCGGCCGCCTATCCGGAGGCGACCGTTCGCTGGCGGGACGTCCTCAGCGCGTACGCCGCCGGCATCGGCGCGAACGCGCTCCTCCCGGGCCGCGGGGGAGACCTGCTCCGGCTCTACATCGCGCGGCACCGAGTCGAGGGCTCGTCGTATCCGACCCTCGCGGCTACGCTCCTCGTCGAGACGATCTTCGACTCGGCCGTCGGCATCGTGATCCTCAGCTGGGCGCTCTCGGCCGGGATCCTGCCCGGCGCGGGCGTCCTCCCCGACCTCCCGGGAATCGACTGGCTCTGGGTGTTCCACAACCCGCGCGCCGCCACCGGGGTCCTCTTCCTCGCGCTCGTCGTGGCGACGATCCTCGCGTTCACCGGCGTCGGCAAGATCACGGACTTCTGGGAACGGGTCCGCCAGGGTCTGGTGGTCGTCCGCGATCCGCGTCGCTACCTGCGGGAGGTCGCGGCGTGGCAGGCGCTCGACTGGGCCTTCCGGCTGGCCGCGATCTTCTTCTTCCTCCGGGCGTTCGGGATGCCGTCGGACGTGTACCACGTGTTCGTGGTGCAGGTCGCCCAGACGCTCTCGACCCTGCTGCCGCTCACCCCGGCGGGCATCGGGACGGAGCAGGCGCTGCTCGTGTACATGTTCTCCGGCGAGGCGGCTGCGTCGTCGGTGCTGAGCTTCAGCGTCGGCGTGAAGATCGTGGTGATCGCGGTGAACGTGACGCTGGGGACGATCGCCACCTTCGCCGTGCTGGGCACGACGCGCTGGCGCGAGGTCGTCAACGACGACGCAAAGGCCGCCGAGCGGGCCTAGCCTTTTCGCGCTCGTTTCGCTGAAAGTCTCGCGACTTTCAGCGACCGCATGAAGCCGGGCCGCGCTTCGCGCGGCGCGGCCCCGCCGCGCTCAGAGCTTCCCGCTCCAGACGCCGGCACGGCGGAACCGGCAAAGCCGGTTCCGCGGCGATGTCCCTCGATCTAGGGATTCCTGGCGCCTCGGAGGGCCGAATCTGCGTGGAAAACCCCCGCAAAGCGGCCAAATCACCCTTTAGGGGGATGATCCCCCGATCGGGAGGGGTACCTCGAACGAGGGATGGACGCGGGTCCCCGCGAGACTACAACGAGTGCAGGGGGAGAGGGCAGCTGCGGCGCCCATCCGCAGGGTTCGGATGGGCGCGCGGCTAAAGATCTCTCGAGTGAGAGCCGCTGAGTCGAATCACTACGGGGAGGGATACACGCCCTCCCCGTAGGCGCGATAACGGGTGTAGGCCTCTGGGTGCCGCGGCCGCGCCCCAAACCGAGGAAGTTGCGTGCCGCACCCTGCTCCCAACCGACGAGCTGCAGCGTTTCTCCCCGACGAGCGAGGTCAGTCGCTCGTCGAGTTCGTGATGGGGATCCCGCTGCTGCTGTTCGTCCTCGTGGCGATCCTCCAGTTCGGAGTCGTGATGCACGACTACGTCGAGGTCACGCAGGCCGCCCGCGCCGGCGCGCGGAAGGCGAGCGTCTCCCGGAAGGCCGACCCGGAGGCGGCAGCCGTGGCCGCGGTCCGCAGCAGCGCGAAGGGTCTCGACGAGGACCGTGTGGGCATCGAGGTCACGCCCGAGGCGGCCGTCCGGCGGGGTGACCCCGTCGCGGTCGAGGTCTCGTATCCGTACGAGATCTCGATCCTCGGGCTCGTCATGCAGACCGGCGACATGAGCTTCCGCGCCACGGCGAGGATGCAATGAGGCGCGAGAGCGGGCAGGCGCTCGTCATCGTGGTCGTCTTCCTGGCCGTCCTCCTCGGCATGGCCGGGCTCGTGGTGGACGCGGGCTCCTGGTACGTCCAGCATCGGAAGGCGCAGGCCGCCGCCGACTTCGGCGCGCTGGCCGCCGCCGCAGAGCTGCCGAACAGGCCCGCGAGCGCCCGCACGATCGCCGCCGATTATGTGGACGAGAACCTCCCGGGCGCGACGGCCGACGTGCAACTCCCGTACGACGGCGATCCGAAGAAGGTCGAGGTGAAGGCGAAGACGAAGGGCGACACGTACTTCCTGCGCGTCTTCGGGTTCGACACCGTCGACATCTCGGCCCGCGCGGTCGCGACGAGGCTCCCCTCGGCGATCCCGCTCGCAATCTTCGCCTACGAGTCGTCGTGCAGCCAGTTCGGGTTCGGCGCGAACGGCGACAACATGAACATCAGCGGCGGGATCCACTCGAACGGCCCGTTCAAGGTCAACGGCAACGACTTCACCGCTGCCGGCGCGCGAGCCGGCGGCCCGAACGACTGCGATCCGTACGTGAACGGCGCGCGCGTCAGCTTCGGCGGCGACGACGAGCCGACGCGCGAGCCGGAGCTCCAGGACTGGCCCCGCTACTACCACGAGTCCGAGTTTCCCTGCACGTACACGGCGGCGAAGTTCGAGTTCAACCAGACCCCGCAAACGATTCCGCCGGGCGTCTACTGCGCAACCGAGCTGTTCAAGGCCAACGGCAACAACCAGACCGGCAACATCACCGTGCTCGCGCCGGAGATCGTCATCAACGGCGACAACCAGACCTTCACGCCGTACATGGAAGGGCTCCTCTTCTACGCCACCGGAACGAAGGAGCTCATCCTCGACGGCAACAACTTCAACTGGACGGGAACGATCTTCCATCCCCGCGGACGGGTGAAGATCAACGGAGACCAGTACTCGGTCCTCAACGGGCTGATCGAGGGCCTCCACGTGGAGGTCAACGGCAACGGGTTCTCGATGAACGGCACCGGCCCGGCGTTCGACGACGACATCGCGCTGATCGAGTAGCGGCCTAGGCGCGTTCCGGCGAGGCCCGCTCACGGGCGACGGACGAGAGCTGTACGTCGGCGCCCTCGAACGCCTCGACCTTCTCCCTGAACCAGTCCGGGATCGGGCACGGTCTCCGCCGTTCCAGGTCGACCAGCACCAGCGTCTGCGTCGCAGTCACCATCAGGACGTCGTCGTCGACGCGGTAGGCGGCGCACTCGTATGTCACGCTCGTCCGGCCGAGCCGGGAGACGCGGATGAACACCTCGATCAGGTCGTCGAACTGCGCCGGTGCGTGGTACTCGACGGTCGTGGCCCGCATGACGGGCTCCTGCGGTTGCCGCTCCCTCGAGAGCATGGCTAGATGACGGTGGTACTCGACGCGCGCCGTGTCGAAGTAGGGCATGTACCGGCCGTAGTAGACGATTCCCTGCGCGTCGGTGTCGGAGAAGCCGACCCGTGTCAGGGCCGAGTACTTGAACGGCGGCTTGCGGTCGGTGACGCGTCCGAGCTCGAGGCCCGTCACGAGCGGATGACGTCGAGGACCTCGTCGCGCTTCTGCTCCATCAGCTCCCGGGAGCGCGCCTCGAGGTTGAGTCGGAGCAGCGGCTCGGTGTTCGACGGGCGAACGTTGAAGTGCCAGTCGTCGGCGTCCACGGAGATGCCGTCCAGATGGGACACGTCTCCCTGCGGGGCGAAGCGCTCCTTGAGCTCCTGCAGCTTCAGCGCGACGTCGGGGACCGGCGTGTTGAGCTCCCCGGTGATGAAGTACTTCTCGCGGTAGGGCCGCAGGATCTCCGACAGCTTCTCGCCTCGGCGCGAGGCCAGCTCCAGCATCAGCAGGAACGGGATCACGCCCGAGTCGGCCTGGCTGAAGTCGCGGAAGTAGTAGTGGCCTGAGACCTCGCCGCCGAACGCGGCGCCCTCCTCCCGCATGCGGTGTTTGATGTAGGCGTGGCCGACCCGGTTGACGAGCGGCGTGCCGCCCGCGCCCTCGATCGTCTCCGGAACGGCCCAGCTGGCGCGGACGTCGTAGATGATCTTCTCGCCGGGGCTCTTCTCCAGCACCGACTCCGCGAGCAGCGCGGTCACGAAGTCGCCGGGGACGAAGTCGCCCTCGTCGTCCACGAAGAAGCAGCGGTCGGCATCGCCGTCGAACGCGACGCCGAAGTCGGCGCCCTCGGCCTTCGTCCGCTCGACGATGAACTCGCGGTTCTCGGGTAGGAGCGGGTTCGGCTCGTGGTTCGGAAAGGTCCCGTCCGGCTCGAAGTAGTAGCGAACCGCCTCGATGGGCAGCCGCTCGAGGACGGGCGGGAGCATGACGCCGGCCATCCCGTTCGCCGCGTCGATGACGACCCGGAGGGGCTTGATCGCGGACGCGTCCACGAAGGACAGGACGCGGTCGATCCAGGCCGGCCAGATGTCGTACTCCTGGACCTGGCCTCGGCTCTGACCCTCAGGCGTGTCGCCGAGGGACATGGCCCGGTCTCGGATCTCGAGCAGCCCCGACTCGCCGCCCACCGGCAGAGCGCCGCGGCGGACGATCTTCATCCCGGTGTACTCCTTCGGGTTGTGGGAGGCGGTGACCGCGGCGCCGCCGTCCAGCTCCAGGTCGCCGACGGCGAAATAGACCATCTCCGTACCGACGAGCCCGAGATCGAGGACGTCGGCCCCCGCCTCGGTCGCGCCGCGGATGAAGGCGGCCGCCATCGACGGCGAGGAGAGGCGCATGTCGCGGCCGACGGCGATCTTCCGCGGCTCGAAGTGCTCGACGTAGGCGCGGCCGATCCTGTGCGCCCCGTCCTCGTCGAGCTCGGTCGGGTAGATCCCGCGGACGTCGTATGCCTTGAAGACCTTCGGGTCGAGCACGGCCCGGACTTTATCCCTGGAACCGCCCGCCGAATCGCAGCTCGCGACAGGGGCCGTCCTTCTGCGGCCAACGCGGGCGGCGGAGAAAGGGCCTCAGAGCGGGAGTTTTCCCGGTCCCGCGTTCGTTCATACACTTGAAGGGTGGAGCGCAAGCTTGCAACGGTTCTGTTCGTCGATCTCGTGGGATCGACGGCGCTCGTCTCCGGCACCGATCCCGAGGTGGCGCGCCGCCGCGTACAGGAGTACTTCGACCGGGTCTCGCACTGCGTCATCACGCACGGCGGGCTCGTCGAGAAGTTCGCCGGGGACGCCGTCATGGCGGCGTTCGGGATCCCGCAGGGGCACGAGGACGACGCGGAGCGGGCCATGCGCGCCGCCCTGAGCATCCTCGACTCCGTGAGGGAGCTCGGACTGGACGTCCGGATCGGGATCGAGTCGGGCGAGGTCGTCGTGGACGACTCCTCCGAGTCGACGTTCGCGACCGGCGAGGCGGTGAACATCGCCGCTCGGCTGCAGCAGGCGGCTCCGGTGAACGGGATCCTGATCGGGCCGGGCGCGCACCGGCTGGCGCTCGGCCGCTTCGAGGTCGAGGACGAGGGGCCGGTCGAGATCAGAGGGCGTGCCGAGCCGATCTGGGCGTGGCGGGTCATCTGCCTCACGGGCGGCCGCACCAGAGCGGGCGTCCGCCAGGCGCCGCTCGTGGGCCGTGACGCCGAGCTCGAGCTGCTCGAGAACACGTACCAGCGCGCCGTCCGAGACGGGCGTGCGCACCTCTTCACGATCTACGGCGATGCCGGCGTCGGGAAGAGCCGGCTCGCGTCCGAGTTCGTGGGCGGGCTGGAGGCCGCGACGGTGCTCTACGGCCGGGCGCTTCCCTACGGCGAGGGTGTGACGTACTCCGCGCTCGCGGACATGGTCAAGACAGCCGCGGGAATCGCCGACGACGACCCGCTCGACGACGCGCTCGAGAAGCTCCGGGAGTGCTGCCCCGACGAGGCGGTCGCAGACCTGCTCGCGCTGGCCTCGGGCGTCCTCGAGGCTGTCAAGGGCGAACGGAACCAGCAGGAGATCGCGTGGGCCGCGCGCGAGTGGGCGGAGAAGCTCGCCGAGCCGCAGCCCCTCGTGCTCGTGTTCGAGGACATCCATTGGGCCGAGGATGCGCTGCTCGAGCTGATCGAGCACATGGCGACCTGGGTCCGGAACGTCCCCATCCTGCTGCTCTGCCTCGCGCGGCCGGAGCTCCTCGACCTGCGGCCGGGGTGGGGCGGGGGCCGCGTCCGCGCGACGGCGATCGAGCTCGAGCCGCTCGGCCGAGTGGACAGCGAGGCGCTGATCGAGGCACTCCTCGACGGCGACCTGACGCTGGCCTCGCGCCAGGCGCTGCTCGACAAGACCGAGGGCAACCCCCTCTTCGTCGAGGAGACCGTCCGGATGCTGTCCGAGGCGGACGGCGGAGGGATCGAGGGGATCCCGGACACGCTCCAGGCGCTGATCGCCGCCCGGATCGACCATCTCCCGCCGGGTGAGAAGGAGCTCCTGCAGGGCGCGGCCGTCATGGGCCGGATCTTCTGGAGGGGCGCGCTCGGCGACCTCGTCCTCGAGGGGACGGACATCGACCCGCTCCTGAGGGACCTCCATCTGCGCGAGTTCGTCCTGCCGGAGGCCCGCTCGTCGATCTCCGGCGAGGACGCGTTCAAGTTCAAGCACGTCCTGATCCGCGAGGTCGCCTACGGGGGGCTCTCGAAGGCGGCGCGGGCCGGCTACCACCAGCGGTTCGCCGAGTGGCTGCGGAAGCACGCCGGCGAGGAGCTGCTGGAGGTCCGGGCGTACCACCTCGACCAGGCGACCGCGCTGCTCGCCGAGCTGGACGGATCGCCGCCGGAGCATCTGGCGACCGAGGCCGCGGCCGCGCTCGAGGAGGCCGGCCGCCGCGCGCTCGCCCGCGAGGCGAACTCGACGGCGCGGAAGCTTTTGATCCGGGCCGTGGAGCTCCAGCCGACCCTCGAACGCCGGTTTCAGGCCGCCCGCGCCGCGTGGCGGATGAGCGACTTCCCTGTCGTCTCGCCGGAGATGGAGCACGTGCTCCGCGATGCGCGCGAACAGGGCGCCAAGGACCTCGAGGCGCGCGCACTCACCGCCCTCGCGGAGGTGACGCTGCTTCGCGAGGCGGACGTGGGCCGAGCGGAGGAGCTGGCCCGGCAGGCCCTCGGCGTCGCCGAGCACGACGAGAGCCGCATCGACGCGCTTCGGATGCTCGAGACGGTCGCGTGGTGGCGGGGCCGGCTGAGCGAGTCGGAGGAGTACGCGCTGGAGCAGCTCGAGATCGCCCGGCGGCTGGGACGGAAGGATCTCGAGAGCGAAGCGCTGCTCTCGCTCGCAGGCATCTACTCCTCGCGCCGCGAGGACGACCGCGCGGAGCCGCTGATCGAGCAGGGCCTCATGCTCGCCGAGTCGAGCGGCTCGCTGATCGCAAAAGCGCATGCGTTCATGAAGTCGGCCGAGCTCCATTCCTGGCGGAGGCGCGACGAGGAGGCGCTCGAGGAGTACGGAAAGGCCCGCGAGCTCTTCGCCGAGGTCGGTGCGGCCACCCACCTCGCGCGCGCGATGCTCCGCATCGCCTCGATCGTCCGGAAGCGCGACCTCGTCGAGGCGGAGAAGCTCGCACGCGAGGCGATCCGGATCCTGAAGCCGCTGGAGGATCGCGGGACGCTCTGCGAGGTGCAGCGGCTCGTCGCCGAGATCCTGCTCGAGCAGGGACGGGTGGACGAGGCGGAGATGTACGCGCTCAGGGCGGTCGAGACCGTGGGCCCGGAGGACGTGCACTCACAGGCCACGACCAAGAAGTCGCTGGCGCTGATCAGGGCGCATCAGGGCCGGGACGACGAGGCCGAGGTACTGCTCCGGGAGTCGATCGAGATCCTCGAGCGCAGCGAGTACTCGCGGTTCCTGGCCGACCCGCTGAAGGCGCTGATTCAGTTCTTCGAGGACCGCGAGCGGTTCGAAGAGGTCGTCGCGCTGCGCGACCGGCTCGCCGAGCTGCGGGGCATCCCGGAAGAGGAAGAG